>CAYWRY010000169.1:0-7693 GCA_964460485.1 uncultured Spirochaetales bacterium | reverse complement strand
GCCTAGCTCGTCAGGTTTCCGCCGTTCAGCCCGATCGTCTGCCCCGTGAGCCAGCTCGCTTCGTTCGACGCGAGGAATACGCACGCCGCGCCGACGTCCTCGGGCGTGCCGAGGCGGCCCACCGGCACGGTCTTCGCGAGCGCGGCGGTCACGTCCGCGCCGCCCGCGTTCGACATGAGGCCGAGCGCGATCGTGTTCGCAGTCACACCGGCCCGCGCGTTCTCTACGGCCACGTGGCGCATGAAGGCGATCTGGCCGCCCTTGCTCGCGGCGTAGGCGGAGACGCCGAGCGCGAGGCCCGTCTGCCCGGCCCCCGAGGCGATCGTGATGATCCGCCCGAAGCCGCGCGCGCACATGCTGTCGATCACCGCGCGGATGCAGTTCATCACGCCGTAGATGTTCACGTCGATGTAGGGGCGCCAGGACTCGGGCCGCGTGGTCCGGAACTGCGCGACGCCCATGCCTTCCGGGATGCCGGCGTTGTTGACGAGCACGTCGACGGGCCCGAGCTCGCGTGCGACGCGCGCGACCGCGCTCGTCACCGCGCCGAAGTCCACCACGTCGAAGGGCACCGCGATCGCGCGCGCGCCGCCCGCGGCGATCTCGCCGGCCACCTTCTGGGCGCGCTCGGCGCGCAGATCGTTCACCGCCACCGCCGCGCCCTGGAGAGCGAGCGCGCGGGCGATGCCTGCGCCCTGGTTCTGCCCCGCGCCGGTGACCAGCGCGACCCGTCCCGTGAGATCGAACATGGGTGCCTCCTCGCTCGACGTTTGCACAGCCGCCTCGCGGTGTGAGTCCGCTGTCATCGCCGTGCGCGAACACGCGTGGAGCGCGCCAAGCGGCGCAGGCGCCGCCGCCGCCCGCCCCCCGCATAGCTCGCGGCGCATGCGCGAGACGAAGCCTGCGCGCCGACTGACGTCTCTCGCTAGGCACCGAGCTGGCGAATCCTCCAGCGCGCGGCCGCGATCAGTGCGAACAGGCCGCCGGTCTCCACGAGCGAGCTCACGCGCAGGCCGAGCCACTCCCCAGAGATCGCCGTGTCGAGGTGGTGGAACGAGGCAGCGCGCGCGACCACGAAACCGAGCAGCGCGGCGAAAGCCGCCGCTGCGATGCGCACGGGCGGGCTCGTGCGCCGCGTGGCCCAGAGCGCGGCCGCGGTCGCCGCCAGCGCAAGCGCGCCGACCGCGAGCACGAAGGCGAGCTGCACGCCGCGTCGCTCGGCATACCAGCCGCCGCTGCGCGCGAGCAGGCGGCCGAGCTCCGTCAGCGCGCTCTGCAGGTCGAGCTGCTTGTTGAAGCCCAGCGCCGCGAGCGCCGCCGCGAGCGCCTGCCAGACGCGCCACTCGCGCCGCAGCGAAGGCGCACGGCGATACTCGGGCTTGATGCCGCGCGCGGCCACGTAACAGCTCCACGCCGCCGCGAGGTAGGCGAGCGTCGCGAGCCAGCCTGCGGGCGTCGGGTCGCCGATGCCGGGCGACCAGCGGCCGATCCAGCCCTGGCCGTGCGGCGACGTCGCGAGCCAGACGAGCCCGCTCACGGCCTGCGCCCGATCAGGTCCCAGCGATTGCCGTAGAGATCCTCGAACACCGCGGCGGTGCCGTAGGCCTCGTCGTGGGGCGCGACGACGAACTTCACGCCGCGTGCGACGAAGGCGTCGTGGTCGCGCCAGAAGTCGTCGCTGTGGAGGAACAAGAACACGCGCCCGCCAGTCTGGTTGCCGACGCGCGAAGCCTGATCGTCGTTGGCAGCGCGCGCCAGGAGCAGGTCCGCTCCGCCGGGCCCAGGCGGGCGCAGCACGACCCAGCGCTTGCCGCCCCCGAGCGGCGTGTCCTCCGCCACCGCGAAGCCGAGTGCGCGCGTGTACCAGGCGATCGCCTCGTCGTAGTCGCGCACCACGAGCGCGAGCTGCGCCAGCTTCAGCACGCAGGGGCCTTCAGCTCGCTCGCCCGGCGCGGCGCAGGATCGCGTCCACCAGATCGTCGCCGGCGTCCTCCTGCACGAAGTGCCCGGCGCCCGCGATGCGGTCGAGCGTCGAGCCGGGTACGCGCGCGTGCCAGCGCTCGGCCCAGCTCCACGGGAAGACTTCGTCCGCGTCGCCGAACGCGAAGTGCACGGGGTGCGGCGAGCGCAGCAGTGCCTCGAAGCAGCGCTGCTGATCCTTGGCGTTGCCGGCTTCGGGCTCTGCGAAGGGGATGCAGAACGGGAAGCGCCGCGCGCCGGCCTTGCTCGCGAGGCTGTCGAAGGGCGCGTCGTAGGCGCGCGCGACCGCCTCGCGGTCGTGGCCCGGCCTGCGCAGCGTACCGGCGACGATGCGGCCGATGGGCATGTCGCCGCCGAGCTTCGCGGGATCGAGGGCCGCCGCGCGCCAGGCGCGAATCCCCGGCGAGTACTCGAAGCCGTCGTGGTGGAGCCAGGTGTTCGCGATCACGAGGCGCGCGAAGCGCTCGGGCAGGTCCACGGCCTGGCGGAGACCGGTCGGCCCACCCCAGTCCTGGCAGACCAGCGTGATGCGACGCAAGTCCTTCGCCTCGATCAGGAAGCGCAGCGTCTCGCAGTGTCGCTCGATCACGTACCACGCGTCGTCGGTGACCTTGTCGCTCTTGCCGAAGCCGACGAGGTCCGGCGCGACGCAGCGATAGCCAGCGGCCACGAGGCGCGGGACGATGCGGCGGTAGAGGTACGACCAGCTCGGCTCGCCGTGGAGCAGCAGCATCACCGGCGCGTCGCGCGGCCCTTCGTCGAGGTGGTGGACGCGCAGGCCGCGCCAATCCAGATAGTGCGGAGCGAACGCGTAGCCGGGAAGGTCGCGGAAGCGATCGTCGGGCGTTCGCACGAAGGGCGGCGTCGTCATGAGAGCCTCCGCCGCGAACATAGGCGCGTCTGCCTCCCGGCGGCTCTCGCGCGTGCACATCTCGGCGCCGTGGTGAAGCATTGCGGCGTCGGATCTGTGCGCGCCCCGATCGGAGCACTCCCCGCATGAGCCGCGAGTCCACGCACGGCCGCTCTCACCTCGGGCGCAGCCATCTCGCCGGCGTGCGGACGAAGCTGCCCCCGGCGAGCGCGGGCGGTCAGCTCGCGCTGCTGGAGGAGCCCGCGGCGCCGAGCGAGCGCCGCGAGCTACTGCCGAGCGTCGTGCTCGTCACGCGCTGGCTCGACGCGGCTGCACAGCGCGCGCTCGCGAGCGAGTTCCGCCGCTGGGCGGCGCCGCCCGCGGGCCTGCGCCACCCGCGCGTTCCGGGCGGGCACCTGATGAGCGTGCAGTCCGTCTGTCTCGGCTGGCACTGGTTCCCTTACGTCTACTCGAAGACGGCGGACGACACCGACGGCGAGCCGGTGAAGCCGCTGCCGCCGGAGCTGTTCGCGCTGGGGCGTGCGGCGGTCGCGGCCGCCTACGGCGCGGACAGCGCGGCCGCGCGCGCCTATGCGCCCGACGCCGCGATCGTGAACCTCTACGCGCCCGGCGCAAAGCTCGGGCTGCATCGCGACGCCGAGGAGCCGTCGGACGCGCCGGTCGTGACGCTCAGCCTCGGCGACCGCTGCGTGTTCCGGCTGGCGGGCGTCTCGCGCCGCAGCGCCCCGTTTCGCGACGTGGAGCTCGCGAGCGGCGACCTGCTCGTGTTCGGCGGGCCGAGCCGCCGCATCTATCACGGCGTGCCGAAAGTGCTGAGCGGCACCGCGCCCGCCGGCCTCGGCCTGCCGCCCGGGCGCCTCAGCATCACGCTGCGCGAGACGGGACTCGCCGCTTGAGCGGAGCGGCGCGGCTTTCGGGCGAACGTCGCGCGCCGACGCGTACTTCAGCCGAACGCCCCCTGCTCCCGCAGCGCGCCGATCTCGTCCCACGTGAAGCCGTGCTCGAGCAGCACCTCCTCGGTGTGCTCGCCCAGCTCCGGCGCGGCGCTCGGCACGGCGTGCGGCTCCCCCGCGAACTCCACGGGGCTGCGCACCAGCTCGATGTCGCGGCCCGAGCGATGTGCGACGCGCGCGATCACGCCGACCGCGCGGGCGAGCGGATCGGCGGCGGATTCCTGGATCGACTGGATCGGCGCCCAGATCAGTTCCTCGCGCTCGAAGGCGGCGCTCCACTCGGCGAGGGTTCGCGTCGCGAGGAGCGCGTCGAGCTCCGCGATCAGCGCGGCTGCGTTCTTGGCGCGCGGGCCCATCGACGCCCAGCGCGGGTCGCGCTCCCACTCCGGCTTCTCGACGGCGCGGCAGAACTGCGCCCAGTAGCGATCGGCCTGGAGCATCACGAGCTCGAACCAGCGGCCGTCGCTGGCGCGGTAGGCGTTCCAGATCGGGTTCGGCACCTGGCGGCCGGTGCGGCGGTAGCCACCGCCGTGGATCAGCGCAGCCGAGAGGTCGAAGCTCATCATCCACATGCCCGCTTGATAGAGCGAGGTGTGGATGTGCTCGCCGCGGCCGGTGCGCTCGCGCTGGAGCAGCGCCGCGCAGATCGCGCCCGCGAGACCGAAGCCGACCTGCGCGTCGCCCATCGCCGGGCGCTGGGCGGGCGGCGGCTCGTTCGGCTCGCCCAGCGACGCCTGCGCGCCGGTGCGCGCCCAATAGGCGGCGAAGTCGAAGGCGGCGGTGTCGCGCATTGGGCCGCGGGGGCCGTAGCCGTTCACCTGCGCGTAGACGAGGCGCGGCAAGCGCCTCGCGAGCGAGGCGTGATCGAGCCGCGCGCGCGAGAGCGCGGCCGGGCGCCAGTTCGTGACGAGGGCGTCTGCGCGCTCGAGCAAGCGCAGCAGCGCAGCGCGGCCGGCGGGCTTCTGGAGGTCGAGGGCGACGCTGCGCTTGCCGCGGTTGAAGTTCTCGAGGCCGAAGTTGATGTCCTTCTCGGACAGCCCGAGCGCCGCGAGCCCGCGCGCCGGGTCGCCGCCGCGCGGGCTCTCGACCTTCACCACGTCGGCGCCCCAGTCACCGAGCACACACGCCGCGGCCGGCCCCGCCACGAACTGCCCGAGCTCGACGATTCGCACGCCCGCGAGGGGGCCGGTCCGTTTGGGCTCCGTTCGCTCGCCGAGCTCCGCTCGGCCGCTCAGTGCGCGCGGCCTGCGGCGCTGCGCGCCGCTGGGACGCTTGCGGCCGGCGCGTGCGAGCTCCGCTCGCGGTCCGCTCGCCGCGCGGGATCTGCGCCGCTTCGCGGCGCTGGACCGCTTGCCGCTTCCCGAGCTGCGCTCGCGCGCTGCGCCGCCTCGTGCCTTCGCTCGCGGCTTCGCGCGCGTTCGGCGGAGGGCGCGCTTCGCCCGCCCCTTCGGTTTCGTTCGCCGCCGCCCCGGCGCACGCCGCTTCGCCATCAGCGGCCCTTGAACGACGGCTTGCGCTTCTCCACGAACGCGCGCATCGCCTCGGCGGTGTCCTGGGTGCCACCGGTGACGGTCTGCGCCATCGACTCCCAGTGCAGCGCCTCGCTCATGCTCATCGAGAGGCCGGTCGCGATCATGCGCTTGGTCATCTGCAGCGCGATCGGCGGGCCGGCCGCGAGCTTTGCCGCCCACTCGCCCACGAACTTGTCGAGCTCGGCGTCGGGCACCACCCGGTTCACGATGCCGATGCGCTCGGCTTCCCGCGCGGAGACGATCTCCGCGAGCAGCGCCAGCTCCTTTGCCTTGTGCATGCCGACCAGGCGCGGCAGCAGCCACGAGCCGCCGAGATCGATCGAGAGCCCGCGCTGGGCGAAGATCTCGGAGAAGCGCGCGCTCTCGCCGGCCACGATCAGGTCGCAGCCGAGGGCGATGTTGAGGCCGGCGCCGACGGCCACGCCGTTCACCTTCGCGATGCACGGCTTCGGGATCTGGTGCAGCGCGAGCCCGACGGAGCCGTAGTGGTGCATCCGGTCGAGCTGATGGCGCGGGTCGCTGCCGCCGGCCGTCAGGTCCGCACCGCCGCAGAACGCGTCGCCGGCGCCGGTCAGCACCATCACGCGATCCGTCGCGCTGGTCGCGATCTCGCGGAACGTCGCGAGCAGCTCGTCCCACATCGGCCCGTTGATCGCGTTCTTCTTCTCGGGACGGTTCAGCGTGACGGTGACGATGCCGTCGTCGCCGCGTTCGACGATCAGGGTCTCCAGCTTCATGGCTTCTCTCCGAGGTGAGGCGTGGCATGATGGCACGACTCGCCCGCACGAGAGAGGATCCTGATGTCCGCCTTCCCCCGCGCCGAAGTCGAGGCCGCCTACCGCCGCTTCGTCGCCGTCGGCGACTCGGGCGACTGGAGCGCGTGGGCCGACCTGCACAGCGAGGACGGCGTTTGGATCGAGCATCACCTCGGCACTTTCCGCGGCCGCGAGGCGATCCGCGCCGCGATCACCAGAGTGATGAAGCCGGTGCCGATGATGACGTTCCCGGTCGCGTGGCACGCGATCGAGGGCAACCGCGTCGTCTACTACCCGTGGCAGGTGATGCCGGATCCGAAGGGCGGCAGCGACGTGTATCGCTTCGGCTGCGTGACGATCCTCGAGTACGCGGGCGGCGGGCTCTTCTCGCTGCAAGAAGATCTCTACAACCCGAAGGAGGGCGAAGAGGTGATCAAGCGCTGGCTCGCCGCCGGCGGCAAGCTCGCGACCTGACTCTGGGGCGCGCGCAGCTCCCGCCGCGCTGAAGTCGCCCGAGTTCCTGCGCATCAACCCGGCGGGCGCTGTGAGCTCGCAGCGCTGCGCGAGGCGGTTCAGCCGCGCGTGGCCGTGGGATCTCTCAGCGTTTCCCGCCGTGCGCGGCTGGCTCGCTCGCTGTCGTGGGCGCCTCGCCGCCAAGGCCGTGCGCGCGCGCTTCGCGCCGACTGCCGGGTGAGGCTCAGACCGCGAGCACCAGCTTGGCTGCGCCCAGCGCGAACACGCAGCAGCCGGCGAACGAGACGAGCCAGCCGAACGCGCCCGCATAACACCAGCCCATCACGCGCCACCAGCGCTCGGGCGGAATCGCGCCGTGGAGGCGCGTCGGGTGCAGCCACCAGCGCGGCGGCAGGGCGCCCCGCGCGACGAGCACGCGCCGCAGCTCGACGTGGTACCAGAAGCCGGTGGGGATCCCGAGGGCGAAGCCCGCTCCCACCAGCCAGAGGCCGGCGAGCAGCAGCGACTCGGTGGCGAACGCGCTCCACGCGAAGGCGCTGGCGCCGATCAGCGCGACGAAGGCGGCGACGAGCAGCGCTTCGAGCATGGCGGGCGTATCGGCGCGGCCCGCCTGGCGATGGAGCGGCCGCCTCGGCGAAGCTCGTCGCGATGCACGAGCTCACCACCGCCCGCCTCGCGCTGCGGCCGTGCGTGCCCGCCGACCGCGCGCGGCTCACCGCGATCTTCCGCGACCCCTACGTGCGGCGATACCTGTGGGACGGCGTGATCGTCACGCCCGCAGAGGTGGACGACGTGATCGCCGCGAGCGAGGCCTCGTTCGCCGCGCGCGGCGCCGGCATCTGGTGCGCCTCGGAGCGCGGCGCAGCGAGCGGCGAGACGATCGGCTTCGCCGGCGCGCGTCCGGTGCAGAGCAGCGAGCTGGAGCTGATCTACGGCTTCCTGCCCGAGCACTGGGGCCGCGGCTTCGCGAGCGAAGCCGCGCGCGCGGTGATCGCGCGCGCCTTCGCGAGCGGCGAGCCGCGCGTGTGGGCGGGCACCGATCGCGAGAACACGGCCTCGCAGCGCGTCATGCAGCGGCTCGGCATGCGCTTCCACTGCAGCGAGACGATCGGCGGGCTGCCGCAGGTG
>CAYWRY010000168.1:0-7838 GCA_964460485.1 uncultured Spirochaetales bacterium | reverse complement strand
TCGCGACGAGCTTCTTCAGCGACTCCTCGGCCGCGCCGCGGTCGTTCGCGTTGAACACGCTGCGCAGGTCGGCGGCGACCTGGGCGCGGCGTGCTCGAAGCGAAGGATCGCTGGCAACAGAAGTAGTGCTCCTAGTCGGCGGCGCGCCCCGTGATGCGGAAGAACCAGATGTCGCGCGGGCCCTCGCTGGGTGGCGGCGCGAGCGGCTCCGGCGCGACCCACTGCCGGCCCATCTCTTCGAGCTGTGCGCGCAGCGCCGCAACAAGTGCAGGATCGGTCACGCGCTCGGCTTGGCCGGCGTAGCGCGTGCCATCGATCCGCAGCACGGCACGGCCATCCGAGAGCGCGTCTTCGTGCCAGTGCTTGAACACGTATATCAAATGCAGCACGTGGCGCTGCGTGCCGGAGAAGCGGCCCCACATGAAGCCGAGGTCGCAGGGCACGAACAGCTCGCCCTCGCGCTGCATGATGCCCACCCAGCGCGACGTGCCGGGGCCGCTTAGCTCGAGCTCGACGGGCGCCATCTCCGCGCACTCACCGCCCGTGCAGCTGCCCCGGCTCCCCAACACCGCATGCCAATCCGAAGGCGCCGGCACGAGCTCGCCGGCGCGGAGCGCTCCGCCAGCCACGAGGTCGTTCAGCGGTCCGTCCGAGCGATGCTGCGCGACGCGCAGAGCCGCGTAGCCGGCGACCGCAAGTGCGGCGAGAGCGGTCGCGATTCGCGAGATCCATCCTCTGCCTGGCGTTGCCACTCTCGTCTCCTCTGGGCGCGGGTGCCCGGCGAATACGAATACGGCGACGCTGCGGTCCGGTTCGCGCTTTCTACAGCTTCACGCTTCGCAGCCGGAGCGCGTTGCCGATCCCTCGGGGGCTGGCGGAACCTAGGCCAGCTGAGACGGAAGTTGGCCCTCCGTGTGCCACGCGAGAGCAGGTCGCGACCACAATGGGGAAGGGGCGGGGAACTCGCAGTGTCCCGCATCATGCAGTCGCTCGTTCTCGCGTTCGCGCTCGGCGCGAGCAGCTCGGCCCTCGCATCCGACGGCGCACTCGAGATCAACCAGGCCTGCGCCACGTCGGCCGCGGGCTGCTTCCCCGGCGATATCGGCGGCGGCTTCCCGGTCGAGATCACGGCGAACGGATAAGACATTCAAGCAGGCTTTTCGGCGTTCCGGTAAGGGGCGTTCTGGTCAACGCAGGGCACGGACGGGACCAAGACGGCGGGACCGAGACGCGTGACGCGTTCGCGTTCCGCGATCTACCGCTGACCGACGCCGAGGCGCTCGGCAGCTTTCTGTCGCAGTTCTACGCGGCGGATTGCGAGGTCCCGCGCGAGGTGCTGGTCTCGCGGCCGATCGAGGACGGTCGCGTGTGGCGCGAGAAGAGCGAGCACCCGATGCGGCTCCTGGTGCCCAGCCGCGGAGGGGACAGGAAAAACAAGCACCCTTCCGAGGATCCGAGAAGGCACGTCATGGCAACTTCTGGCGCTCGCGGTCGATCCTGTGCGCGCTGGGGTAGAGGGACGCGTCCAATGGCCGGGCATTCAAGCGGGGCGCGGCCCGATCCGGCGCCCCGCCGCGCTCTCTCGGGCGCACGGAGCCCCGCGCGCGGAGTTCACCGCGTGCTGGGCTCTGTGCAGTTCGGCGCGACAGCCTAATCGCTGGCGGCGAGCACGCCCTCGAGGAGTGCGTCGGACCCGGGCGCGAGGGGCGGGGGCGCGCGGCTCTCGAGATCGAGGCATCGCAGAATCGCGCGGGCCGCGTCGGGCGGCGGCGGGACGCTGAGCACCCGCGTGCGCCCGCCGCGGCGCGGGCACGCGAGCACGTCGATCGCGAACACGCGCTGCAGCAGCTCGGCCGACGCGAGCCGCCTCGGGCGAGGAAGGGCGGCTGCGGTGCCCGCCTCGGGAGCAAGGGCTGCGCTGGAGTCTCGCACGCTCGACGGTGACGGAGCGGCGACAGCGAGCAGCTCGGGTGCTGAGCTCCCGGGCAACGCGGCCGGCACAATGCCCACGGGGCTCGGCCCATGGCGCTCGGAACCGAAGGTCGCCTCGGCAGCGGTCTCGCGCGAGCCGGAGTCGGCGACCCTAACAGTCGCGGGTACGACGTGAGCGCGCTCGCGCGCGCACGGGGCGAAGACGCCGTGATAGCGGGCGCCGTGGAAGCGGGGCGAAGGGATGAGGGCCGCAAGCCTCTCCACCAGCTCCTGGGGCTCGAAGACGACGTGCGTGGTGCCGTCGCGCCAGCGGTGCTTCAGGCGATCAGCAGCCGCCCGTCGCCGAGGCGCGAGAGCCGCTGCGTCGCGAGCGGCGGGCGCGCGACGTAGCGGCAGAGGCGCTCGAGCCGCCGACGGTCGCTGGCCGGCACAGCGACGTTCGCGTGCAGGCTCACGCCAAAGGCGCTCGCGCAGCGCTCGCCCGAGAGCTCCGGGAGATCCTCGGCGTCGATTCGGTCGCCCAGCCGGATGACGAGCTGCCCGGCGCGCTGGCCGGTTGCGACGCGGCCCGCGACGGACGCGGCGGCGAGGGCCGGGGGCAGCGGCTCGTCTCTTTGCAGGAGATCTTCTCCCGCCGGGCCGTCGGCGCTCGCGAGGCCGCGGCGCTCGAGCAGCCGGACGATCCGCCGCGCAATTGCGCCGGCCAAACGCGCGACCTCGCGATCCTCTGGCGGAGGGAGCGGAGCGCTCCCCGAATCTCGCGCGCGTAGACCGTCGAGCACGAGCGAATGGAAATGGAGATTCAGGTTGAGCGCGTCGCCGAAGCGCTGCACGAAGGTGACCGCGCCGCACTCGGTGTGCGCGAGGTTCCAGCGTGTCCGCGCGCGGCGCCGCAGCGATGCAAAGACAACGACTCGCAACCGCCACGCGCTGCGCTCGCCGTAGCGCGGCGTTTCTGAAATCCGCGGTGAACAGCCGCGGCCCAATCGAAGCGTCCGTTGCGTGGGGGCAGTCAACGGTTCAAAGGGGGACGGGGCACAATGGAAGGTGGAAGCGGCGGCGCAAGGCCCCCCGAGCGCCAGAGGACCGACATCAGCCCCGACAGCGCGGGCTCGCCTTGGTGTGACACGCGCGGCAGTGCGGCCTCTGGCACTGCCTGCACAGGGCGAGGCCGCGCGGGGAGACGAGGTGCACGGCTTCGTTGCAGGCCAGTCGCGTGCGGCCGCTCGAGAAGCCGTCGTTGCAGGGCGGCGGCTCCCCGAGCTGAGGGAAGTGAACAGGGAGTTGAGCGAAGTGAATAGGCAGAAGCCGAGATTCCTGACCTGGAGGCAAAGGTCTTCTCCTTCCCCACCCAGAAGGTCATGCACGCCGGGAAGCGCATCGCCGCCGGCGACACGATCTTCCTCTTCGCAAGCGAGAACGAAGGCGGCCCAGGCCTCGTCGCGTGCGGAGTCGTCACGTCGACGGAGGCGATCGCGAAGAAGCCGGGCCTCGAGCGGCAGACGCCGCGCCTGAGCATCGCCGTCCGGCGCACGGCGATCGCGAAACGGGCCCTGGGGCGGAGCGAGCTGAAGCCGTTCACGAGCTGGAAGGACGGCCGCCCCGAGACGGAGCTCGACTTCAAGTTCTCTCGCCGGGCCCACGAACACGATCGTCGGGACCTCGGACGAGGCGGCCGCGTTCCTCCGCGGCTTCTTCTGATGGTGCCGAGGCGTCCCTCCTAGAACCGCGACGCCGCCAGCTTCACGTCCGCGTACTTCCACGCCTGCGCGAAGCCGTTCTCCACCGCCGCCGCCTCCGTGGCTTTCCCTTGCGCGTGCAGCGCCTGCGCGAGGCCGTAGAGCGACCAGCCGTTCTTCGGGTAGTGCTTCAGGTCGTCGCGGTACACGGCCTCCGCATCCGCTGCGCGGCCGGCCTGGAGCAACACGGCGCCGAGCGCTTGGCGCGTCGGCATGAACCAGGGCGGGGGCTCGGTGTAACGGATGCCGTCCTGCTTCTCGACCGCGGCCTCTAGCGCATCGATCGCTTCCGCGGTGTCGCCCTTCGCGGCCGCGAGCTCGCCCTCGAGCTGGTCGCCCGCGACGGAGAGCAGCACCCCGGTGTTCGTGGTGCCGCCGTTGGCGCTCAGCGCAGCGGCGCGCGGATCTGCGGCCGCGCCGCGCACCGCGTCGAGCTCCGCCTCCGCTTCCGCGTGTCGGCCGAGCCGCGCGAACGCCATGCCGCGCGCGAAGTGCCAGACGCCGCTCAGGTAGACGCGCTCCGCTGGCGGCGCGGGCTCGGCGAGGATCGCGTCCCACTTGCCGAACCGAACCATCATCAAGAGCGGCAGCGTGAGGAAGTCCTCGACCGGCGGGAACACCGCGACCTTGTCCTGGGACACCGCCGCGAGCCGCCGCGCCTCGGCGATCGCGCTCGCGCTCTGGCCCTGCGCCGCCGCCGACACGGTGATGAAGTGCACGTTGTGCGGGTAGTAGAGCGCGCCGTAGATCGGATAGTTGTTGGGGCCGCACAGCGCGAACAGCGACTCGTCGGCCTTGGCGCCGCGGACGTTCGACGCGACCGCGTCCTGGAAGCGCCCGACGCGGAAGTAGATGTGGCTCGGCATGTGGACGAGGTGCCCGGCGTCCGGCGCGAGCGGCAGCAGGCGATCCGCCGCGGCCTCGGCCTTCTCCGGCGCAGGTAGCTCCTGGAGATGGATCCAGTAGTGGAGCGCGCCCAGGTGGTCGGGCGCGCGCTGCATGGCGAACGTCAGCAGCGCCTCGGCCTTCGGCGTGAGCTCGCGCGGCGCGAGCTGGTCGTCCCAGTAGTCCCAGGGCGACAGATCCATGATCGACTCGGCGGCGAGCACGGCGACGTCGACGTCGTCGGGATGCTTCGCGGCGAGCGCGATCATGGCGTCGGCGTAGGCGCGGTCGAGCGCGGCGCGGTCGGCCGGCGCATCGGCCGCGTAGCGCGTCGCGAGCGCGGCGATCAGATCCTGCTCCAGCGCGCTCGCGTGCGAAGCGCGCGCCTGCGCCTCCTGCAGCGCCGCCCAGGCGGCCTTCGCGCCGTCCTCGCCCATCGGCATGTTGATGTTCGGCCCGTTGGCGAGCGCGACGCCCCACGAGCAGATCGCGCACTGCGGATCGAGCTCCGCCGCGAACGCGAAGTCGCGGATCGCCTTCGCGTGGTTGAAGCCGTAGGTGTTCGCGAGGCCCTGATCGAAGTAGCGCTGCGCGAGCGGCACCGACGTGGTGATCGGGAAGTGGTGCGCGCCCAGCTGGAGCAGCGGCGGCGCGCCGGCGGGCAGCGCCTCCTGCTTCGCCGCGCTGGACGCGTCGCCCGAGCCGCCGGCGCCTGTGCAAGCGACCGCGGCGAGCAGCGCGACGAGGGCGAGTGCCCGCGAAGCCGTCGATCCTCGAACCCTCATCTCGGTCCCTCCCCTCGAGGCTGGGACGCCTGCGAACCTCGGCGTCCGGGGCGCGCCCGCGAAACAGGAAACCACAATCGCGCGGGCCAGTCTCTACCGAACTCTGCCCATTCGCTCACCGCGCGGCGCGCGTGCGCGCGAGACGGCGGTGCGGCGCGGGGCTTTTTTCGTGCGCGGCGCTCGGCCAACATACCGCCATGAGCACGCCCAGCGCTTCCTCGCAGCACATCGTCGCCGTGATCGGCGGCGCGACCGCCGGCGCCGAAGTGGCGAGCCGCCTCGCCGAGGCCGGCATCCGCGTGGTCGTCTTCGAGATGAACCCGCGCCCCTACGGGAAGATCGAGGACGGCCTGCCGCGCTGGCACCACGGCCTGCGCCACAAGGAGTACGAGACGATCGGCGAGAAGCTCTCGCTGCCTGGCGTCGAGTACGTGCCGAACACGAAGATCGGCCGCGACCTGCCCTTCGAGGCGATCGCCCGCGAGTGGGGCTTCTCGGCGGTGATCCTCGCCAACGGCGCCTGGCGCGACCGCCCGCTGCCGGTCGAGGGCGCCGATCGGTACGTCGGCAAGGGCCTCATCTACCAGAACCCGTTCATCATCTGGTTCAACCACTTCGAGGAGCAGGGCTACGCGGGTGAGCGCTACGTGCCGGAGGACGGCGCGCTGATCGTGGGCGGCGGCCTCGCCTCCATCGACGTCGCGAAGGTCCACATGCTCGAGACCACGCGCAGGAAGCTGCGCGAGCGCGGCATCGAGCAGGACTTGATCGAGCTCGAGGTGAAGGGCATCCCGAAGTCCCTCGAGAAGCACGGCCTGAAGTGGGAGGACCTCGGCCTCTCGGGCTGCACGCTGTTCTACCGGCGCAGGCCCGAGGACATGCCGCTCGCCGAGATCCCCGACGACGCGGACGAGAAGCGCAAGGAGAAGATCCTCAGCGCGCGGAGGCGCCTGCTGGAGAAGGCGCAGGAGAAGTACTTCTTCAAGGTCGAGCCGCTCTCGGCGCCGGAGGCGCTCATCGTCGAGAACGAGCGCGTCGTGGGTCTCACGCTGCGCCGCACGAAGCTCGAGGGCGCGAAGCTCGTGACCACCGACGAGGTGTTCGAGCGCCGCGGCCCCTACGTGATCAGCTCGATCGGCAGCATCCCCGAGCCGATCCCGGGCATCGCGACCAAGGGCGAGCTGTTCGCGTTCACCGACTGGGAGATCGGGCGGCTCGAGGGCTACCCGACGGTGTTCTCGGTCGGCAACGTGGTCACCGGCAAGGGCAACATCGTCGCCTCGCGCAAGCACGCGTCGGAGGTGTACGAGGCGGCGCTCGCGTCGTTCCTCGGCGTGAACGCGGATGGGCATCAGGCGGAGGCGAAGCTCGCGGGCGGCGTGGCCGCGACAGCGGGAGCGCAGGCGGTGAAGATTGCGGCGGAGACCGGGAAGGCGACGCCTCCGCCAGCGGCGACGGTCGAGGCGATCCTGGCGAAGGTGCGGGAGCGGCAGAAGGTGGTGGGGTACTCGGACTTCAAGAGCTGGATCGAGAGGGTGACGCCGGCAGACTTCTCTTAGCTGAGCGGGTGGTCGTTTCTCGGCGCGTGGATCCGCAGCCGCGGCGGGGCGGGGGCGCGCTGCGGTCGGGCGGGGGCTCGCGCCGCTCACCCGCTTGGCCGCGTCGACGGGTGCGGTGCAGCGTGGGAGTCCGGTCGGCGTGCGGGTGTGGGAGCTTTGTTCGGGAGTTGACGCTTCGCCGAAGGGTTTCGAGCATGCGCGCGTCGCGCGTTTGCGCGTCCGACGGAGAGCGCCCAGCGTGAAACTGAAGTACGGAAACAACCCGCATCAGAGCTTTGCGTCGATCGAGCCGATCGATCCGGGGCGCGTGCCGATTCGGGTGCTGAACGGGACGCCGAGCTTCATCAACTTCCTCGACGCGCTAAACGCGTGGCAGCTCGTGCGCGAGGCGCGCGCGGCGACGGGGCTCGTCGCGGCGGCCTCGTTCAAGCACGTGTCGCCGGCGGGCGCGGGGCTCGCGGTACCGCTCGCGCCCGAGCTGGCGAGAGCGTACGAGGTGGAGGGCAAGGCGCTGACGCCCGCGGCGCTCGCCTATGTGCGCGCGCGCGGCGCGGACCCGAAGTGCTCGTTCGGCGACTTCGCCGCGCTCTCGGACGTGGTGGACGTGGCGACGGCGGAGTTCCTGAAGGGCGTCGTCTCCGACGGCGTCGTCGCGCCGGGCTTCGAGCCCGCGGCGCTCGAGATCTTGAAGCAGAAGAAGAACGGCGCCTTCATCGTGATCGAGGCCGACGCCGCCTTCGTGCCGCAGAGGCGCGAGAGCCGCGAGGTGTTCGGCATGCGCATGGTGCAGGACCGCAACGACCACGCGATCGGCGACGCCGAGCTGAAGGACGTGGTGTGCGGCGCGCTCACGCCCGAGGCGCGGCGCGACTTGCTCCTCGGCCTCGTCGCGATCAAGTACACGCAGTCGAACTCGGTGGGCTACGCGCTCGGGGGCC
>CAYWRY010000167.1:6094-8013 GCA_964460485.1 uncultured Spirochaetales bacterium | reverse complement strand
AACGTGCGCTTCGAGAAGGTCTGCGACGGCCGCATCTGGAAGAAGCTGGAAGGCAAGATCAGCTTCGAGCAGCGCGGCGCGAGGACGCGCGTGCGCTTCGAGATGGAGGGCGCGACGAAGGGCTTCGTGCCGGAGTTCACGATCAGGCTGCCGCTCGAGCAGCAGCTCGACGGCATGGCGCGCGCGCTGCGGACCAGGATCGAGCGGGCCTGAGGCGGCGCGGAGCGAGGGCGCACGCCCCGGGACGCGAACTCGCGCGAGGCTTGGTTTACTCCGACGCGCCGCACAGCCGAGGAGACCGAGCCGCATGCCCTTCGTGACCGCCGCCGACGGAACCCAGCTCTATGCCGAAGCCCACGGCGCAGGCGAACCGATCGTCTTCTCGCCGGGCTACGTGCAGACCCACGAGAACTTCCGCGCCCAGGTCGAGCCCTTCGTCGCGGCGGGCTTCCGCGTCGTGCTGTGGGACTACCGCGGGCACGGGCGCTCGCAGTCTCCCGACGCGGCGAGCGCGTACTCCATCGAGCACGTCGTCTCCGATCTCGGCTGCGTGCTCGACTGGGCGGCGCCGGGCCGGCGCGCGATCTGCGCGGGACTCTCGTTCGGCGGGCTCGCCTCGCAGCATTTCGCGCTGGCGCATCCCGAGCGGGTTTCGGCGCTCGTGCTGATCGCCACTGGCCCCGGCTTCAAGAACCCGAAGGCGCAGGCGGACTGGCTCGCGCAGATCGAGCGCATCGCGCAGCGCATCGAGAAGAACGGCTTCGCAGGCTACACGAGCGGGCCGTCGCAGACGCTCAGCATCGGGCTGCGGCCCGAGCTGCCGATGGCGCAGTCCGCGGCGCGCGAGATCGAGGCGCAGAATCCGCGCGGCGTCGCTGCGTTCGGGCGCAACGTCTCTGGCCCGGCGCCGGCCACGCTGGATCGCCTCGGCGAGATCCAGGCGCCGGCCCTCGTGCTCGTGGGCGCGCTCGACACCGGCTACCTGCGCGCAGCCGAGGTGATGGCCGCGCGCATCCCCGGCGCAAAGAGCGTGACGATTCCCGGCGCCGGTCACTGCGTGAACATCGAGCAGACCGATGCCTTCAACCGCGCCGTGCTTGGCTTTCTCGCCGCGCGGGGGTAGCCAGTGGCCCTCTGGGGTCTGACCCCAAAGGGCCACCGCGGGTGAAACCTTCCGGGCGGCGGGCGGTTACACGCTTCGAGCGGAGGACGCGCACGAGTGCTCGATGACGACGTGCGGCTGATGCTCGCGTTTCGCGACGGCGACGACGCGGCATTCGACGCCTTGTTCGAGCGCTGGGCGGGCAAGCTGCTCCGCTTCCTGGAGCGAATGGTGAGAGATGAAGCGGTCGCCGAAGAGCTGGTGCAGGAGACCTTCCTGCGCGTCCACCGCGCGCGCGCGCGCTACGCGCCCGACGCGAAGTTCTCGACCTGGCTCTACACGATCGCGTCGAACGTGGCGCGCAACGAGCTGCGGCGGCCGTTCCGCCGCGCGCCCCACGACAGCACCGACGAGCGGCGCGAGGACGGACGGCCGCTCGAGCTTGCCGCGGAGGAGTCGGCCGTGGACGACATCGTGAACGCGCGCCGCGAGGGCGCAGGCATCGAGGCCGCGCTCCAGCGCCTGCCGGAGCGGCAGCGCGCGGCGCTCTGGCTCGCGGCGGTGGAAGGCCTGCCCTACGCGGAGGTCGCGGCCGCGCTGGAGACGAGCGAGTCGTCGGTCAAGGCGCTGGTGCACCGCGCGCGCGTGGCGCTCGCGGAGCAGCTCGAGAGCGCGGGCGTGCGGCTCGCGCCGGAGGCGAAACCGGTGCTCTTGCGGGGAGGCGCGCGATGACGAGCGAGCGCGACGCGCAGCTCTCGGCACTGCTCGACGGCGCCCTCGCGGCGGCAGAGGAGACCGCGCTGCGCGAGGAGCTGGC
>CAYWRY010000167.1:1379-5994 GCA_964460485.1 uncultured Spirochaetales bacterium | reverse complement strand
GCGTGGCGACCTCGCAGCCGACTCCGCCGAGCGTGCGACCGAGCCTGCGCCCGGAGCGCTCCCGAGGCAGGAGGCGCCGCGGGTCGCCGCCAGCGAAACCGCGCCCGCGCGCGCGGAGGATTCGCTCGCCGCGCCGCCGCACGTCGACGAGGTGCCGAGCCCGGCGCGCGTGGCGAGCGCGGCGGAGACCACCGCGGCCTCCGACTCGCTCGCGCCGGAGAATCCGCAGGCCGCGGACGCGCTCGGCTCGCAGGAGATCGTCGCCACCGCTTCGCGCAGCCCCACCGCTGCCCCCGTGGCCGGCGCGGAGATCGTCATGCCGTCGCCCACCGTCGAGCTCGCCGCGGCCGACTCGCCGGCGCCGCTGTGGGTCGAGGCGACCGACGCAGAGGCGGCCGCGCTCGCCCTGCTCGAGCCGCACGACGCGGGCGTCGTCGCAGTGCTCGAGTGGCTCGGCGAGCTCGACGCGCTCGAGGCGGAGGCGTCCTGATGCGCAGGATCGGCCAAGAGGTGCGCGCCTTCACGCTGCTCGCCCTCGCGCTGGTCGCGAGCGTCCCGCCGGCGCTCGCCCAGGAGGCGCCGCCTGAGGCCTCGGGGGCGGCCCCGCGTGCCAATAGCGCGCGCGAGCGCGCCGCCGACCGGGCTTCGCAGCGGCTCGACGGGATTCGCGCCGAGCGCTCGCGCATCCGGCGCGAGGCGCCGCCCGGCTTCGAGCGCTGGATGCGCGACCTGCCCATGGCGCAGCGCCGCCAGCTCGACCGTCGGCTGCGCCGCATGGCGGCGCCCCAGCGCGAGCGCTTCTTCCACGAGTGGAGCCGCCTCTCGCTCCACGAGCGCCGCGAGCTGGCGGCGCGTCTCGCGCCCGAGGAGCGGCGCAGCCGCCGCGAGCTGCCGCCGCGCCTGCGCACGCCGGAGATGCGCGAGCGGCTCGGCGCGATGTCGCTCGAGGAGCGGCGCGAGTTCGTCGCGCGCGCGCGCAGGTGGCGCGAGATGGACCCCGCCGAGCGACACCGCATGCGCAAGCGCCTCGAACGCTTCGGTGCGCTCAGCGCCGAGCAGCAGCAGGCGCTCGTCGACGAGCGCTTCTCCCGCAAGAGCCCCGAGGAGCGCGCGCGCATCCTGTCGGGTCTGCGCAGCGCGTCGAAGCAGATGCGCGAGCTGCGCGAGTCGCGCGGCGCCGCGGAGCCGGCCGACCCGTCCGGCGCCGAGCCTGCGCGCGAGAGCGCTACGCCCGCTCCGCTGCCGCCACCCGCTCCGTAGCGGCAGCCGCCGCCGCGCCGATCGGGGGTCTGACCCCGCTCGCCACGCGCCCTACCCTCGGCCGCCTCGCAGCGAGGGGTCGGCATGGCCAAGCAGTTCGAGGGGATCGACGAGGCGCTCGCCGCGTGGATCCGCGCGCAGCACGTCTTCTTCGTGGCCAGCGCGCCGCTCGCCGGCGACGGGCACGTGAACCTCTCGCCGAAAGGGCTCGACTCGCTCGCGATCCTCGGGCCGCGCGAGGTGGCGTACGTGGACTTCGTCGGCAGCGGCGCCGAGACGATCGCCCACGCGCGCGAGAACGGGCGCATCGCGCTGATGCTGTGTGCGTTCGAGGGCCCGCCGCGCATCGTGCGGCTGCAAGGCCGCGCGAGCGTGGTCGAGCCGGGCGACGCCGAGTTCGCCGCGCTCGCCGCGAAGTTCCCGCCGCGGGACGGCGTGCGCGCGGTGATCCGCGTCGCGCTCTCGCGCATCGCGGACTCGTGCGGCTACGGCGTCCCGCTCATGCGCTACGAGGGCGACCGCAAGCAGCTGGATGCGTGGTTGCAGCGCAAGGGCGCGCACGGCCTGCGCGAGTACCAGCTCGCCAACAACCTGCACAGCCTCGACGGCCTGCCCGCGCTGCGGGCCGAGACGCTGCGCTCGTGAGCGGCGACGGCGCGGCGGACCCCTTCGACTTCGAGGTGCTCGCCGCCGAGCCGACCGAGCTCGGGCTGATCTGGCTGCGCGAACGCGCGACTCCCGCGGGCGGCGCGGTCGAGCTGTCCCTCGATCACGAGTTCTTGATGAGCAGTGCGACCACGGATTCCGAGCGCGCCCTCGCGGCGCGGTCGCTCGCGCAGCAGCCGGGCGACGGTCTGCGAGCCCTGGTGGGCGGGCTCGGGCTCGGCGCCACCGCGCACGAGCTGCTGCGCTCGCCGCGCGTCGCGCGCGTGCGCGTGGTCGAGCTGCTGGCGCCGGTGCTCGACTGGCATGCGTGGGGCCTCGTGCCGCTGGCGGGCGCGCTGCGCGCCGACGCGCGCTTCGCCGCCGAGCGCGGCGACGTCTACGCGCGGCTCCTCGCGGAGCCGGTGCCCGCCGAGCGCTGGGATCTCGTCCTGCTCGACGTCGACCACTCGCCGGAGGAGCGCCTCGGTCCGGCGAGCGACTCGTTCTACGCCGCCGCGGGCCTCGCGCGCGCTCGGCGCCACCTCGCGCCGGGCGGCGTCCTCGGCGTGTGGTCCTTCGCCGCGAGCCCGCGCTTCGAGCGGGAGCTGCGGCGGGCGTTCGGCGAGGTGCGCGCCGAGCGCGTCGCGTTTGCGAATGCGCTCGACGGCGAGCCCGAGGAGAACTGGCTCTACTTCGCGCGGGGGTAACGCGCTCCGTGTGCGGCGCCGATGAGCAGCGCGATGCCGATGCCGCCCGCCGATCTCGCCGCAGCGCTCTGCAGCACCTTCCTGGGCTGGAAGCTGCGCGAGGACTACGACGCGCTGCTCGCGCTCGGCGAGGGCGCCCTGCGCATCGACCTGCTGAGCGGCGAGAGCTGGTGCGACGGCGAACCGCTGCCGCCGCTGTTCATCGCGGGCGAGCTCGCCCGCGAGCTCGCGAAGCAAGCGCCGGGCGCGGGCTTCGCGCTCGCGCAGCTCGACGCGGCGTTCGCGCCCGGCGAGCACCGCGCGTTCGGCGGTCGCGGGCCGCGCCTCGCGCTCGCCTGCCGCGTGACGCTGCGCGCGGCGAGCGGCGCGACCTGGGCCGCCGAAGCGAACAACGGCGCGCGCGCGTGAGTTCGCTTCGTCGTGTGGTCGCTTGGAAGTGTGACCCCGCGCGGATCGCACGGCGAGGTGATCAAGAGAACGTCCCCGAGCGCTGCGCCCATTTGCGCAGGGCGCTCGTGCCGCCGCGGAAGTGGTAGGCGTCGAGGCCCTGCTTGCGCATCAGCTCTGCGAGGTGCGCGCTCTTCAGGCCGAAGTCGCACACCGCGACGTAGCGCTGCGCGCGCGACATTGCGTGGAGCGCCTCCACGGCGTGAGCGAAGTCGAGCTGCACGGAGCCCGGCAGGTGCCACGCGCGGAACTCGTCGCGCGTGCGCAGGTCGACGACCACGGCACCGGGCGGCACCGTCTCCACCGCGAGCTCGGGCAGGGCGTACGCCTCGGGGTCCGCGGCGCGCACGTCGACGACTTCGCGCGCGGCCACGGCGCGCGCGACGAGCGTCTGGTCGAGCTTCGCTTCCTCGGCGAGCACCGCCGCGAGCGTCGCCGCGGTGGCTGGGCGCCGCGGCACGAGCGCGCAGTACTCGGCGACCGTCGCCGAGATCGGCCCGGTGCCGATGCGGTTCGCGAGGTCGACGATCTCGTGCTTGTTCGCGCCGACCAGCGGCCGCAGGATCGGCAGCTCCGTCGCCGCGCCGATCGTCACGAGGTTCGCGAGCGTCTGCGAGGAGACCTGGCCGAGCGCCTCGCCGGTGACGAGCGCGGGGCAGGCGGTCTCGCGCGCGATGCGCTCGGCGGCGCGCAGCATCGAGCGCTTCAGGATCACCTGCCAGTAGCGCGGCTCCGCCTTCGCCTGGAGATCTTGCGAGACGGCGTCGAAGTCGACGGCGTGCAGGCGCGGGTGCGTGCCGTAGGCCCAGCGCGTCGCGAGCGCGTGCATCACGCGCTGCGTGCCCGCGCGGTGCGTGCGGCCGCCGAGGTTGAAGAAGGCGAGCTCGAGCGCGAGGCCGCGGCGCATCATCTGCCACGCCGCGACCGCGGAGTCGAAGCCGCCCGACACCAGCGCGAGCGCGCGGCCCTCGGTGCCGAGCGGGAGCCCACCCTCGCCGGGCAGCGTCTCGGCGAAGTAGTAGGCGCGGCCCTCGTGCACCTCGATCTGCGCGGTCAGCTCGGGGTGGTCGAGATCGACGCGCAGCGCGTTCGCGCGCAGCCGCTCGCCGAGCGCCACCTCGATCTCGCGGGCGCGGAAGCCGAGACCTTGGGGTCTGCCGACGAGCCGCGCGCGCACGGCGAAGCGCTTGCCGCGCACCGCCTCGCCGAACACCTCGGCGCCGCGCGCCACGATCTCGTCCAGCGACGTGCCGGGCCCGCGCAGCGCGAGCGAGACGGACTGCACGCCGAACACGCGCGCCAGCAGCTCGGCGCCGCGCGGCTCCGCCAGCTCGACGAAGATGCGGTCGTGCCGCCGCGAGAGCGTGTAGGCGATGCCCTCGCTGCGCAGCGCGTCGCGCACGTTGCGCAGCAGCTGCGAGACAAAGCGCCAGCGCGTCTCGCGCGCCTTGGTCGACACCTCGCCCGAGAGTCGCAGCACGGCGAACGTGGGGGTGGACGGGTCCGGCACGCGGGCAACTTAGGCTTTCGCTCGCGAAGCGCGCGCGGCGCGCGCC
>CAYWRY010000167.1:0-1279 GCA_964460485.1 uncultured Spirochaetales bacterium | reverse complement strand
CGCAACGCCGTGTCCGCGGCGATGTGGGGTGCGCTCGCGGGCGCCGCCGAGCAGCTCGACGCCGACCCGACGGTGCGCGTGATCGTGGTGCGCGGCGCGGGCGAAGTGGCGTTCGTCTCGGGGGCGGACATCTCGGAGTTCGAATCGCGCCGTACGGGCGGGCCGGCGGCGCAGGTCTACGAGGAGGGCACCCAGCGCGCGTTCGGCGCGCTCGGCGCCGTCGCGAAGCCCGTGATCGCGATGATCCACGGCTTCTGCGTCGGCGGCGGCATGGCGACCGCGCTGGCCGCGGACCTGCGCTACTGCGCCGACGACGCCGTGTTCGCGATTCCGGCCGCGCGCTTGGGCCTCGGCTACCACGCGAGCGGCATCGAGGCGCTGGCGGCGCTGGTCGGCCCGTCCACGGCCAAGGAGATCTTCTTCACCGCGCGCCGTTACGACGCCGCCGAGGCGCTGCGCCTCGGACTCGTGAACCAGGTATTCCCCAAGGCGGAGCTCGAGGCACGGGTGCGGGAGGTGGCCGCCCAGATCGCCGCGAACGCGCCGCTCACGCTACGCAGCGTGAAGCGCATCGCGCGGGAGCTGGCCCGCGATCCCGCCGAGCGCGACCGCGCGGCGATCCGCGACTCGATCCAGCGCTGCTTCGACAGCGAGGACTACAAGGAGGGCGTGCGGGCCTTCCTGGAGAAGCGCACGGCCCAGTTCGAGGGGCGCTGAGGGCGAGGCGGCCGGCGTGTCGAGCGCCGCGAGCAGCGCCGCTGCGGCCGCACCGCCCGGTTCCGCCGGAGACTCGGAGTCGCGGCTCCCGCCGGTCCGTGGCGCAGTCGCCACAGCTCGAGTTTTCGTGACGCATCTCACGAAAAACCCCTTGCGGCGGTTTCGCGTTCCGTTCATCCTCGGCGGCCGATTCATCCCCGGCAGCGGCAATTCATCAACCCCGCCGCGAGAATCGACCGGGGCACCAGGAGTTCCAGAAAGCCATGCGCGTGAAGAGTCTGTTGTGGACGAGCATCCTGATCGCGTCGGTGTCGTTCGCCGCCGCGTGCACGACGAAGAAGACCGAGGCGCCCGCCCCCGCCAGCACGGGCGAGTTCACCGAAACCCGCACCGCCGAGGCGCCGCCGGAAACGCCCGTCGTGGGGCTCGAAACGATCTACTTCGACTACGACCAGTCGGTGATCCGCGACGACCAGCGCGCGACGCTCGGCAACAACGCCAACGCGATCAAGAGCATGAACCTCGGCAAAGTGACGATCGAGGGCCACTGCGACGAGCGCGG
>CAYWRY010000166.1:6072-8040 GCA_964460485.1 uncultured Spirochaetales bacterium | reverse complement strand
CTCGTCGTCGCCGGCTGCATGCCCCAGCGCTACGGCGCGGCGCTCGCGAAGGAGCTGCCCGAGGTCGACGCCTTCGTGGGAACGGGCGCCTTCCCCGAGATCGCGCGCATCCTCGACGACGCGCTCGCCGGCCGCGGCCGCGGCGTCTACGTCGAGGCCGGTCGCACGCACCTCTACGACGAAACGGTGCCGCGCATCCTCACCGGAGCGGGCCACAGCGCCTACGTGAAGATCGCCGAGGGCTGCGACCGCGTGTGCGCGTTCTGCGCGATCCCCGGCATTCGCGGCCGCTTCCAGAGCCGCAAGCTGGGCAGCGTGGTCGCCGAGGTGGAGCAGCTCGCGCGGCTCGGCGTGCGCGAAGTGAACCTCGTGGCGCAGGATTCCACCAGCTACGGCAAGGATCTCGCGCCGCTGCCCGGCGCCGGGCGCACGAAGCTCGCGGACCTCGTGCGCGCACTCGACCGCGTCGAAGCCGAGCTCTGGATCCGCCTGCTCTACCTGTACCCGAGCGCCGTCACCGCCGACCTGATCGACGCGATCGCCGGCGCGAAGCGCGTGCTGCCCTACGTCGACGTCCCGCTCCAGCACGCCAGCAGCCGCGTGCTCGCCGCCATGAAGCGCGGCACCAGCGGCGAACGCCAGCGCGCGCTCGTGGAGAAGCTGCGCGCGAACGTCCCGGGGCTCGCGCTGCGCACGACCTTCATCGTCGGCTTCCCCGGCGAGACGGACGCCGACTTCGCCGAGCTGATCGACTTCGTGCGCTGGGCGCGCTTCGACCGCGTCGGCGTGTTCCGCTACTCGGACGAAGAGGGCACCGCCGGCTGCGACCTTCCCGACAAGGTTCCGCGCAAGGTCGCCCGCGAGCGCTACCGCGCCCTGACCCGACTCCAGGCGAGCATCCTCGCCGAGAAGCTCGCCGCGCGAGTGGGCGAGGAGGATCTCGCGCTGGTGGACGCGGCGATGGGGCGAGACAGGGCGCAGGCGCGGCTCGCGAGCCAGGCGCCCGAGATCGACGGCGTCACCTTCGTGCGCGGGCGCGATCTTCGCGCGGGCGATCTCGTTCGGGTGCGCCTGACTGGCGTCCGGCAGGGGGTCGACCTCGAGGCGGAGGCGGTCGAGGTCGTGCGGCCTGCGAATCAGGCTGCGGGAGGCGCCAAGGTACGGGCGGTCGCCGGGCGGTAGCCGCGCGCCAGCAGGTAGCGCTCGGTCGTCCCCTTCCGGCTGGCCTTCGGCTTTACCACTCTGCTCGACTGGAACTGCTTGCGGACGCCGAGCTCGAACGCGTGCGCCTCGGGGCACTCGAGCAGCTTGACGAGCAGCGTTCCGCCCGGCGCGATGAGCCGCGGGTAGGCCGCGGCGATCGCCTCGAGCAGCGCCTCCTCGCGCGCTCGATCGGTCGCGCGGATGCCCGTGAGCTTCGGCGCGGCGTCGGAGAGCACGACCTCGCAGCGCCCGCCAGCGAGCAGGGCGAGCTCGGCGATCACGCTGGCCTCGCTCAGATCTCCCGACAGCGCGAACACGTTCGCGAGCGCGAGCGGAGGCTCGATCGCCGCCAGGTCGACGCCGACCACGCGCCCTTCGCTGCCCACGCGCTCGGACGCCACCTGCAGCCATCCGCCCGGCCAGCAGCCGAGATCCGCCACCCGCGCGCCGCGCCGCAGCACGTGCTGCGCGTCGTCGATCTCCATCAGCTTGTAGGCCGCGCGCGACCGGTATCCCTCCGCCTTCGCGCGCTGGTGGTAGTGGTCCTTGCGTTCGTACTTCGTCATCGAACCTCGTCCGGCATCCGCGCCGCCCGGATCTTCGCAAGCGCAGCGTGACGCCTGCGCGTCGCGTGATCGACCACCACGGTGCGCAGCCGCGCCAGGGCGGCGCGATGGCGCCCAGGCGCGGCGACACCCCCCCCCCACAGTTGGCGCGGGGACCACCCCACGCTCGCCGAGCCGCGGGGCGGGGGCGGCGGAGGGC
>CAYWRY010000166.1:0-6062 GCA_964460485.1 uncultured Spirochaetales bacterium | reverse complement strand
CCCCGGGTCCCCCGGGCGCGCGGGTTCACCCACCCCCCGGGGCCCCCCCCCCCCCGGGGCGGCCCTAGCCCCCCGGGGCGCCGCGACTCCCCACCCAGACAGTGCGCGCGGGATCCACCCGACGAGCGCCTCGCGGCGGGCCGGGGGCTGCGGAGCGCAAATCAAGCGCGGCGAGGCCCCGCGAGAACGGCCGCCCGGAGCTCCGCGCAACGCAGCCCCGCGCCCAGCCGCGGATCGAGAGGCGGGCGGAGCGAGCCATTGCCCGAAGCCGCCCCGGCCCGCCGTGAGGCGCGTCGCAGTGAGGCGCGCGGGCAGCGAGGCGCGCTGCAGCGAGCAACCGACCGCTACGCGCGCACCGCCCCGCGCACCTTCACCACCGCGTTGTTGTGGCCGGGCACCGAACCCTGCACCAGCAGCAGGTTCTTCGCGGCATCGACGCGCACGACCAGCAGGTTGCGCGTCGTCACGCGCTCGTCGCCCATGTGGCCGTACATGCGCTTGTTCTTGTGCACGGTGCCCGGGTAGGAGCGCTGGCCGATCGAGCCGGGGCGGCGGCGGCCCTCGTGGCTGCCGTGCGTCCACTTCTTGATGTGGAAGTGATGGCGCTTCACGACGCCCTGGGTGCCGCGGCCCTTCGAGGTGCCGATCACGTCCACGCGCTGGCCGGCCTTGAACAGGTCGACCTTCAGCTGCGCTCCGACCTCGTGCTGCGCCAGCTCGTCCGCCGCGACGCGGCTCTCGCTGATCACGCGCTGGATGCCGACGCCCGCCTTCTTGAAGTGGCCCACCTCGGCCTTGCTGAGCGTCTTCTCGCGGCGCGAGCCCATGCCGAGTTGGAGGGCGGTGTAGCCGTCGCGCTCGGGGGTGCGCTTCAGGACGACGGTGTTCGGCGACGCGTCGAGCACGGTCACGGGAACGCACTCGCCCGACTCAGTGAAGACCCGGCTCATGCCGATCTTGCGGCACAAGAATTCGATGGCCACGATCGTTCTCCAAAGCAAGACGGGGTAAAGGCGCGGCGGGGAAGGTGATTCGTCGTCCGGCCGCGTCCGCGGGGCGCCCGGCTGGGCTGAAAGGCCGCGCATCATAAGAGGGGGCCCAAATGGTGTCGAGTGGGCGAAAGCGCCATGCGGCGGTCCTCATCCCCGGGGATGGCATCGGGCCGGAGGTGATCGAGGCGGCCTGCGCGGTGGTGGAGGCGGCGGGGGTTGCCGTCGACTGGGAGCGGGTCGAGGCCGGCGCCGATGTGGTCGCGAAGTATGGGCAGCCGGTGCCCGACAGCGTCCTGCACGCGATACGGCGGGTTGGCGTCGCCCTCAAGGGTCCCATCGGCACGCCGGTGGGCGGCGGCTTCAAGAGCGCGAACGTGACCCTCCGACAGTCCCTCGACCTGTTCGCCTCGGTGCGGCCGGTGAAGAGCATCCCAGGCGCGCCGTCGCGCTACGAGGGCGTCGATCTCGTGCTCGTGCGCGAGAACACCGAGGACCTCTACGCCGGCCTCGAGCACCGCGTCGCCCCCGGCATCGTGGAGAGCCTGAAGGTCGTCACCGAGGCGGCGTCTCTGCGCATCGCTGAGCATGCCTTCCTGCTCGCCGAACGCGAGGGGCGGCGCGAGGTCGCGGCCGTGCACAAGGCCAACATCATGAAGCTCTCGGACGGGCTCTTCCTCGAGTGCGCACGACGCGTCGCGAAGAAGCACCCCCGCATCGGCTTCCGCGAGATCATCGTCGACAACTGCGCGATGCAACTCGTGAAGGATCCGACGCAGTTCGACGTGCTGCTGCTCGGCAACCTGTACGGCGACATCCTCTCGGACCTCGCCGCGGGCCTGGTGGGCGGCCTCGGCGTCGTGCCGGGCGCGAACGTGGGCGACACTTGCGCGCTGTTCGAGGCCGTGCACGGCAGCGCGCCTGACATCGCCGGCAAGGGCCTCGCGAATCCCACCGCCGTGATCCTCTCCTGCGTGATGATGTTGCGGCACCTCGGCGAAGCCGAGGCGGCGGCCCGCATCGAGAGCGCCGTGCGGAGCACGCTCGCGGACCCCGCGAACCACACGCGAGACCTCGGCGGAAGCTCCGGCACGAGCGCCTACACGCGCGCCGTCATCGCACGCCTGTCGTAGGCGCACTTGTTACGGCCCGCGCTCGCGCTCGGCCTCGACGGCGCCACCTTCGCGGTGCTGCGTCCGCTCGCCGAGGCCGGCCGGCTGCCGAACCTCGCGCGCTGGATGGCGGAAGGCGCCTTCGCGCCGCTGGCGAGCACGACGCCGGCGATGACGTTCCCCGCCTGGACGAGCTTCTGGACCGGCCTCGCCCCCGGCCGCCACGGCCTGTTCGACTTCACGCAGAAGCTGCCCGGCGCGTACGCACTGCGTTTCGCGAATGCGAGCGATCGCGACGGCCGCTCGCTGGCTCGCCGGGTCTGCGACGCGGGCGGCAGCGCGCTGGTGCTCGGCCTGCCCGCGACCTTCCCGCCCGAGCCGCTGCGCGGCCTGTTGGTCGCGGGCTGGGACGCGCCCGTCTCGGCGGGCAGCGATGCCTCGCGCGCCTCGGACCCCGCGCTCTACCGCGCGATCGAGGCGCGCGTCGGCCCATGGATGACGCCGGACCTCGACGAGGGCGCGCACGGCGACGCGTGGCACGAGAGCGCCGTCGACCGCCTGCTCGCGCGCATCCTGCGCAAGACGCGCTTCGCGCTGGAAGCGCTCGCGCAGCTCCGCGCACACGGCGCCGCGCCGGACCTGATGTGCGTCGTGTTCTCCGAGAGCGACACCGTTTGCCACCACTACTGGCGCGACCACGACCCGCGCTCGCCGCGCCACGACCCACGCGCGAGCGCGAAGCGCCGCGGCGCGGTGGCGGCGGTGTACGAGGCGCTCGACGCGGCCTGCGGCGAGCTGCGCCGCGCCTTCGGCGAGAGCGCCGCCTGCTTCGTGCTGTCCGACCACGGCGCAGGCGGTGCCGCGCGCGAGGTCGTGCACCTGGGCCGGCGACTCGCGGAGTGCGGGCTGCTCGCGCGCCGGCGCACGAGCGCGCTCGAGGCCGGCGCGCGGCTCGCCCGCGACGCCGCGCTCCGCGCGCTCCCTCCCGGCGCGCGCGAGGTCGTGTTCCGCCGGCTGCGCGGCGCGGCGGCGCACGTCGAGAGCGCGGCGCGCTTCGCCGGCTTCGAGTGGGCGAAGAGCGTCGCGTTCACCGAGGACGTGAACACGCAGCCCGGCGTGTGGATCAACGTCGCCGGTCGAGAGGCGGAGGGCTGCGTGGCGCCGGCGGATTACGAGCGGGTGCGCGACGACGTGATCGCGGCGCTCGCGGACTGGAAGCTGCCCGGCGGGGGCGCGCCCGTGGTGGCGCGCGCGCGGAGGCGCGAGGAGGTCTACGAAGGGCCGTACGCAGAGCGTGCGCCCGACGTGGTGGTGGAGCTGGCCGAGCGCGACGGATACGGCCTCGCGCTGGTACCGACGCCGTGGCGCGAAGGCGCCGGCCCGAGCGTGCGGCGCCTGGGCGACGCGGAGCTCGCGGGAGGCAAGGGCCGCGGCATGAACGGCGTGCACACGCCCGACGGCATCTGGATCCAGACGGGCACGGAGGTGCGCGGCGCGCTCGGCTCCGCCTCGATCGTCGACACGGCACCGACCCTCCTGCGCGCCATGGGGATCGGCTTCGAGACGCTGGACGGCGGCGCATTCGGCACCGCGTCGCGCGCCTACTCGCCGGCGGAGGAGGCGCTTGCCACCGAGCAGCTCCGCCGGCTCGGCTATCTGGAATGAGCGCCGCCGCGCAGCACCCGCGCGCTCTCCGCCACGCCGTGCGCGACGCCGGCGCGCGCGTGCTCTGGGCGCTCGGCGCGACGCGACCGGCGCGCAGCGCCCGCGGCGCACTCACGATCGTCACGTTTCATCGCGTGCTCCCGTCCGAGGCGATCGCGACCGCGCCGCTCCCCGGCCTGTGCGTGACGCCGCATTTCCTCGACGGAGCGCTCGGCTTCTTCGCGCGCCACTTCCGCTGCCTCGGCGTGAGCGACGCCCTTCGCGCGCTCGCCGGAGGCGAGCCCGAGCGGTTCCCCGGGGAGCCCCCGCTGCGCCCGCTGCTGGCGATCAGCTTCGACGACGGGCGCGCGGACAACTTCCAGCACGCGCGCCCGCTCCTCGCAAAGCACGGCGTGCCGGCGACGTTCTACGCGGTGGCGGACGCGATCGGCTCGCGGGAGCCGCTCTGGCCCGACGCGCTCGCCCTCGAGGTGCAGGCGCTCGCGGCGCGCGGCGCGGGTGGGCGGGCGGTGATCGCAGAGCTGTTTGCGACGCCGCTCGAAAGCGCGCGCGACGTCGACCTGCCGAAGCTCGCGGCGAACGCGGCGAAGGCATGGCCCGCGCTGCGCATCGCGGACGCGCTCGCGCGGTTGCGCGCGGCGAGCGGCGGCGCGCGCGTGCCGAGCTGGGAGCGCGCGATGAGCTGGGACGAGCTCGCGCAGCTCGCGCGCGACGGCCACGAGCTCGGCTCGCATTCGCTCACCCACGCCATCCTGCTGCGCGCCTGCGCGCCCGATCTGGCGGCCGAGGTAGCGGGGTCGAAGCGCGCGCTGGAGGCGAGGCTCGGCGTGCCGGTGCGCAGCTTCTGTTATCCGTCGGGGCTCTACGACGCGGAAGCGCTCGCCGCCGTCGCAGGCGCAGGCTACGAGAACGCGACCACCACCCGTGCGGGCGTGAATCGCGACGCGGCCTCGCCCTTCGAGCTGCGCCGCGTCGACGTAGACGGGGGGCTCAATGCGCGGCGCGACGGCAGCGTCTCCGAGAGCGTGCTCGCCTGGCGCCTCGCGCGGAGCGCCGCGTGAAGACGCTCGCGGTCGTCGTGTCGAGCTACCCCGCGCTGTCGCACACCTTCATCCGGCGCGAGGTGGCGGCGCTGCGCGCGCTCGGCGTGCCGGTGCAGACCTGCAGCCTCCAGCGCGCGGAGCCGCGCGCGCTGATCGCAGAGGAGGATCGGGCGGAGGCCGCTCGCACGATCGCGGTGCGGCCTGTGACGTGCGGCTCCCTGGCGGCGGCGCTCGGCGCATTGCCGGGCCGGGCCGAGACGAGCCGGCGGCCCGGCTCGTCGCGCGCGATCCCCCTGCGCGCCGCCGCCCGTCAGGCTCTGGCGGGCCACGCGAGGAGCCGGCTCCATCCATTCTTCTATTGGGGCGAGGCGCGCCTGCTCGCGGGCGCGCTGCGCGACGCGCACGTCGGCCACGTGCACGCGCACTTCGCGAACGCCGGCGGGGAGGTGGCGGCGATCACGGCGCGGTCGCTGGACGTCTCCTTCAGTCTCACGCTGCATGGCCACTCCGACCTCGAGCAGACGCACCCGCGCCGCCTCGCCGCGCTGATCGATGCGGCGAGCTTCGTCGTGTGCGTGACCGACGCGATGCGCGAGGCGGTCGCGGCGCGCGTCCCGGGCTCGCGCAACAAGCTCCACCTCGTGCGCTGCGGGCTCGACGCGGCCGGGCTCGCGCAGGCGGCGCGCGCCGCGCCGCCCGGCGTGCGCACGACGCTGCGCATGCTGCACGTGGGCCGCCTCTCGCCGGAGAAGGATCAGGCGCTGCTGCTGGACGCCTTCGCCGAGGCCCTCGCGGCCGGCCTCGACGCGGAGTTGCGCATCGTGGGCGAGGGCCCCGAGCGCGGGTCGCTCGCCGCGAAGCTCGCCGCGCTCGGTCTCGGGGCACGCGCGACGCTGCTCGGCCCGCTCGCGGGCGCGGCGCTCGCCGCGGAGTACGCGGCGGCCGACGCATTCGTGATGTCGAGCCGCATGGAGGGCCTGCCCGTCGTCCTGATGGAGGCGTTCGCGCAGGGCGTGCCCTGCATCGCGCCGGCGGTCGGCGGGATCCCCGAGCTGGTGACGCCTGCGAACGGCTGGCTCTTCCCGGCCGGCGACTGCGCGGCGCTCGCGAGCTGCCTGCTCAAGGCGGCGCGCGAACGCGCGAGCCTCGCCGCGCGCGGCGCCGCCGGCCGCGCGGCCGTGCTCGCCGCCCACGATGGGCTCGCGAACGCCGCCGCGCTCCGCGCGCTGCTCGCGCCGCGGCTCGCTGACTAG
>CAYWRY010000165.1:0-8451 GCA_964460485.1 uncultured Spirochaetales bacterium | reverse complement strand
AGCGAGATCAAGATCTCGGTCGTGGTCGAGGAGAAGTACAGCGAGCTCGCCGTGCGCGCGCTGCACGCCGCTTTCGTCGAGAGCGGCGCAGAGGCGCCCCGCGAGGGTGCTTAGGTCGGACCGGCCACCCATCGTCCGCTCCCCCCGTGTCCCGAAGATCGAGCGATGCCCCGAACACCCGTTCGCGCGATGACGCTGCTGGCCGCGCTCGTCTGCGTGCGCGCGCTGCTGGATCCGCCCGCTCCTCCCATGCGACCGGAGCGCGCCGCGCCCGAGCGCGGCAGCGCTCGCCTGCTCTACGGCGCCCCCCTCGATCCCAATCGCGAGCCCGCCGAGGTGCTCGCGCTCCTGCCAGGCCTGGGCCCCGCGCGGGCGGCGGACATGGTGGCAACGCGCCCCTTTTGCGCCCTGGCCGACCTCGATCGGGTACCCGGCATCGGCCCGGCGACGCTGCGGGCGCTCGCCGCGGTCCTCACTTTTCGCGATCTGCCAAGCAATTGCGAGCCCGAGTTGCGCCCAATCGGGCATTGATCCCGCGCGAGGTGCCAGGTTAAGGTGCCCGCACCGCGCTTCCGCGGAGAAGGAGTCCCCAGCGATGCTTCGGAGCAAACTCGGAATCCAGCCGCTCGCGATCGCCCTCGTCGCGACCCTCACGGTCGCGACGGGCTGCGCATCGGGCGGCTTCACGCCCATGAGCTGTGCCGCGATCGGAGCGGTCGCTGGCGGTGCCGGCGGCGCGGTGTACGGCACGAACCACGACCAGGGTCACGACATCGACTCCGGCGTGGGCTACGGCGTCGCGATCGGGGTCGCGACGGGCACGGCCGCGTACTTCTTGTGCAAGGCGCTGGGTGTGGGCGAGCAGGAAGCGCCGCCGCCGCCGGCTCCGGAGCCCGCGCCCGAGCCGCGCGAGGCGCCGCCCGCCGAAGAGCCGGCTCCGGCCCCGCAGGCGCAGCGCATCGTGCTCCGCGGCGTGCAGTTCGAGTTCGACAAGTCGGACATCCGCCCCGACGCGGGCGTGATCCTCGACGAGGCAGCGAGCCAGCTCAGCCAGGTGCCGGGCGCGCGCGTGAGCGTCGAGGGCCACACGGACTCGAGCGGCAGCGACGCCTACAACCAGTCGCTGTCCGAACGCCGCGCCGCGTCGGTGAAGGACTACCTGGTCGGTAAGGGGGTCGAGGCCGGCCGCCTGACGACGGCGGGCTTCGGGGAGAGCCAACCCGTGGCCGACAACGCGACCGACGAGGGCCGCGCGCTGAACCGGCGCGTGGAGCTCAAGGTCCAGGAGTAAACCCGCCACGGGAGCCCTCGCCCGTCTCCGCGCGCTCGTCGCGGAGAATCTGTGGAGCCCGGAGCCACTCGAGCCCAAGGCGCTCGGGTGGCTCCGGTCGTTTTTTCAGCTCGCGGTGCTGATCGCGCAGGGCTTCGTCCGCGACGAGCTGCTGCTGCGCGCGAACTCGCTCGCCTACCTCACGCTGCTCTCGATCGTCCCGCTGCTCGCGCTCGCAGTCGCGCTGGTGGACCTGATCAGCGACGGGCAGCTCGCCGCCGCGCGGCTGCTCGACCTGCTCGCGGTGGCGCCCGAGGCGAAGGCCAACTTCCTGGAGCGCGTCGCGCACTTCAACTTTCGCGCGCTCGGCGGCGTCGCGAGCGCGGTGCTGCTCGCCACGACCGTGCTCGCCGTGGGGCGCGTCGAGCACGCCCTGAACGCGCTCTGGGGCGTCACGCAGCGGCGCCCGTGGTCGCGCCGCGTGCCCGACTACCTCGCCGTGATCGTGATCGCGCCGCTCTTCATCGGCGTTGCGATCTCGCTGCGCGCTTCCTTCGAGAGCCAGACGCTGGTCCAGCGAGCGCTGGAAGTCCCGCTGCTCCAGCTGCTCTACGTGAAGGGCTTGCGCTGGGCGCCGCTGATCCTGATCACCTCGGCCTTCGGCTTCCTCTACTGGTTCCTCCCCAACACCCGGGTGCGCAAGCGCTCGGCGCTGCTCGGCGCAGTGGTCGCCGCACTGCTCTTCAACGCCGCGCAGGTGGCGTACGTCGAGCTCACGCTCGGTGCGAAGGCGCGCATGGACGAGGCCTTCGCGGCGTCTGCGTGGATCGTGATGTTCCTGGTCTGGGTCTATATCTCGTGGGCGATCGTGCTGCTGGGCGCCGAGGTGGCCTACGCGCACCAGACGCTCTCGCTCTACCGGCGCGAGGTGCGGGGCAAGGCGGCCGGACCGGCCGCGCGCGAGACGATCGGCCTCGCGATCGCGCTGTGCTGCGCGCGCGCGTTCCGGGACCGCTCGCAGCCTTGGGACCCCGACGGTCTCTCGGATCGGCTCGACGTGCCGTTGCGCACGGTCCGCGACGTCGTCCGTGCGCTCGAGGAAGCGAACATCCTCGCGCCGTGCGGCGGCGACTGGGTCGGCTGCGTGCAGATGGCGCGACCGGCGGAGCAGGTGCGTGTGTCCGACGTGCTGGTCGCGTTGCGCGGCAACGCGGTCGTTCCACTCGGCATGTCGGATCTCTCGCGCACCGTGAACGGCGTGATCGGCGAGATCCAGCGCGCGTGGGGGGCGGTGGCCGACGCGCGCACCCTGCGCGACCTGCTGGAGACGGCGCCGTCCGCCTGACCGGGGCGCCGGTGTGAACGGGTAAGCTGCCTCCGATGCGCGTCTACCTCGACCACAACGCCACCACGCCGCTGCGCGGCGAGGTGGTCGCGGCGATGGCGCGCACGCTCGCGGAGACTTTCGGCAACCCGTCGAGCATCCACGCCGAGGGCGCGGCGGCGCGCGCGGCGATCGAGCGCGCCCGCGGCGAGGTCTCGGCGCTGCTGGGCGTCGCGGCGGGCGAGGTTGTCTTCACTGCGGGCGCCACCGAGGCGAACAACACGGCGCTGTTCGGCACGCTCGCGGCACGACCCGAGCGGCGCCACATCGTGACCACGACCGTCGAGCACCCGTCGGTCGCGGAGCCGATCGCGGCGCTCGAGGCGCGCGGCGTGCGCGTCACGCGCGTGCCGGTCGACGGCGCGGGGCGACTCGACCTCGAGGCGTTGGCGCGCGCCGTCGACGAGCAGACCGCGCTCGTCGCCGTGATCCACGCCAACAACGAGACCGGCGTGCTGCAGGACGTGCCGAAGATCGCCGAGGCGGCGCATGCGCGCGGGGCCTGGCTCCACGTGGACGCCACTCAAGCGGTGGGCAAGATCCCCGTGGACGCCGTCGCCCTCGGCGCGGATCTGCTGGCGTCTTCGGCGCACAAGCTCAACGGACCGAAGGGCACCGGCTGCCTCGTGGTCCGCAAGCACGCTGCGCTGCCCGCGGTTCTGCTCGGCGGGGGCCAGGAGCGCCGCCGGCGCGGTGGCACCGAGAACGTCGCGGGCATCGTGGGCTTCGGCGTGGCGTGCGCGCTCGCGCGCGCGGAGCTGCCGCAGCGCACGCCGCGCCTCGCGGAGCTGCGCGACCGGCTCTGGGCCGGCATCGAGGCGCGCGTGCCGCGCGTGCGCCGCAACGGCGATGCGCGCAACGTGCTGCCGAACACGCTCAGCGTGGAGTTCGAGGGTGCGCCCGGCGAGGTGCTGCTCGAGGCCCTCGACGGCGAGGGCGTCGCCGTCTCCGCCGGCGCCGCGTGCCACTCCGGCTCGATCGAGCCCTCGGGCGTACTGCTCGCCATGGGGCGCACGCCCGCGCAGGCGCGCGGCTCGCTGCGCTTCTCGGTGGGGCCCGGCACGACGGATGCCGAGATCGAGCGCGTGCTCGCGCTGCTGCCCGAGCTGGCCGCGCGCGTTCGGGCGGCGGGCTGCTGATGCCTGCTCGCGTCGTCGTCGGGATGTCGGGGGGCGTCGACTCGTCGGTGGCCGCCGCGCTGCTCGTCGAGCAGGGCTTCGAGGTGATCGGCGTGACCATGCACCTCGCCGGCAGCCAGAGCCGCTGCTGCTCCCTCGACGACGCGGACGACGCGCGGCGTGTCGCGGAGAAGCTGGGCATCCGCTTTTACGTCGCGAACTACAAGGACCGCTTTCGCGAGGAGGTGATCGAGCCGTTCGCCGATGCCTACCTCGCGGGCCGCACGCCGATTCCGTGCGTCGCCTGCAACGACCGCTTCAAGTTCTCGCACCTGCTGGCGCGCGCGCACGCGCTCGGCGCCGACGCCGTGGCGACCGGACACTATGCGCGCACCCAGCGCGACCCGATCACCGGCGAGCTCCGCCTTCTGCGCGGAGCCGACGCGCGCAAGGACCAGAGCTACTTCCTGTTCCGGCTGTCCAGGGAGCAGCTCCGCCACGTCCACTTCCCGATCGGCTCACTCGCAAAGGGCGAGGTACGCGAGCGCGCGCGAGCCCTCGGCCTCGCCATCGCGGACAAACCCGAGAGCCAGGAGATCTGCTTCGTTCCCGACGGCGACTATGCGCGGGTCGTCGAAGAGATCCGACCGGGCGCCGCTCGCGCGGGGGAGATCGTCGACGCGGAGAGTGGCGCGGTGCTGGGTGCCCACGCGGGCGTCCACCACTTCACGGTGGGGCAGCGCAGGGGCCTCGGCGGCGGCGGCACCGCGGCGCGCTACGTGGTTGGGATCGACGCCCCGACCGCGCGCGTGTGGGTCGGAAGCCAGGCCGCGCTTGCTGCGCGCGGGGCGCGCCTCGCGGGCGTGTGCTGGGTGTCCGCGCCCGCGCCCGGCGAAGGGGTGCGCGCGGAAGTCCAGGTCCGTTACCGGCACGCGCCCGCGCCGGCAACCGTGACGTCGACGGCGAACGGCGGCGCCTCGGTCGCGTTCGACGAGCCCGTGCGCGCCGTCTCGCCGGGCCAGGCGGCGGTGTTCTATCGGGGCGACGAGCTGCTCGGCGGTGGATGGATCGAGGCGGCGCTGCCGTGAGCGATGCGGCCGCGACGCCGGTCGACGAAGTCGCCGATCGCATCGGCTACCGCTTCCGCGATCCGGCGCTGCTCGAGGTCGCGCTCACCCATCCGTCCGCTGCCTACGAACGCGATCGCAGCGGCGGCAACGAGCGCTTCGAGTTCCTCGGCGACGCCGTGCTCGACCTCGCCGTCGCGCGCTCCCTGTTCGTCGCGCATCCCGACTGGCGGGAAGGCGACCTCACGCGCGCGCGCGCCTCGATCGTGAACACGCGCTCGCTCGCGCGCCGCGCGCGACATCTGGGCCTCGGCGAGCTGATGCGACTCGGCCGCACCGAACAGAGGTCGGGAGGGGAGCGCAAGGAGCGAGTGCTCGCGAACCTGTTCGAGGCGGTGGTCGCGGCGATGTACCTCGACGCGGGAATGGAGCCAGTGCTCGCGCTGGTCGAGCGGGTCTTCGGCGGCGAGATCGCGAGCGGCGCGCTGCTGGAGCGCGACCCGAAGACGCGCTTCCAGGAGTGGGCGCACGCGCAGCTGCGCGACACGCCGCGCTACCGCCTGCTGAGCGACAGCGGCGTCGAGGATGCGGAGGACCGCTTCGCCGTCGCCGTGGACGTGGCGGGCACTTGTTGGGGCGAGGGCGTCGGGCGCTCGAAGCGCATCGCGGAGCTCGCCGCTGCCGGCGAGGCGCTGGCGAAAGCGCGAGCGCGCGATGCCGAGTGAAGCCGCGCCGGGCGCCGGCCACCGGGCGGGCGTGGTCGCGCTGCTCGGGCGCCCGAACGCAGGCAAGTCGACGCTGCTGAACCAGCTGCTCGGGCAGAAGCTGGCGATCGTCACCGCGAAGCCGCAGACGACGCGCAGCCGCATCCTTGGCGTGCTCACGCGCCCCGAGGCCCAGCTCCTGCTGCTCGACACGCCCGGCCTCCACGAGGCAGCGCGACCGCTGAACCGCGCGCTCAACGCGCTCGCCGAGCAGGCCGCGGACGACTGCGACGTCGCCCTCTTGCTGCTCGACCCGCGCTCGCCCTGGGACGCCGCGCACGCCGACCTCCGCGAGCGCCTCGCGAAGCGCGGCGCGCCCCTGCTCGTGGTGTCGACGAAGGCCGATCTCGGGCTGCCGCCACATCCGCAGGCCGACCTTGCGATCTCGGCCGGGCGCGGCGAGGGCCTCGCTGCGTTGCTCGAGCGCCTCGTCGCGCTGCTGCCCGAATCGCCGCCGCTCTACGACGCGGACACCGTCACGGACCGCACGCTGCGCTTTCTCGCCGCGGAGGAGATTCGCGAGGCGCTCTTCGAGGAGCTCGCGGAGGAGGTGCCGTACTCGGTGGCCGTCGAGATCGAGTCCTTCGACGAATCGAAGCCGGACGGCGTGCGCATCCGCGCGACGCTCTGGGTCGAGCGCGACTCCCAGAAGGGCATCGTGCTCGGGCAGGGCGGGCGCAAGATCAAGGCCATCGGAAAACGGGCGCGCCAAGCGATCGGCGAGCTGCTCGGGACACCGGCTCACCTCTCGCTCTGGGTGAAGGTCGACCCGCGCTGGGCGAAGAAGCCGAAGCGGCTCCAGGCGCTGGGCTACTTCTGACGCGGCGCCGGCTGCCTGCGCGAGCCCTGCGCATGCGGTCGCCGCTGGTGAGACCTAGGCCCCTGCGCCGCCTCGGAGCCGCGCGAGCCCCGAGCTGCTCGGGGACCGGAGCCGACTCGGCGCAATCTCGGGCGCGCCGCCGCTGACGCCGAGTCGCCCGCGTGACTCGGCGCGGCGCTTTCGGGCCACATACGCGTCGGATAAGGTGCGCCGCTTTCTCCGCTTCCCTTCGGCGCAGGAGCTCTCGCGATGTCCGACGCCCTCTCCCGCCAGCAACTCCGCGCGCTGCTCGGCTCGCGCAAGATCGAGCGCGTGGTCGTGCTCGGCGCGAACGGCACGATGGGCTACGGCAGCGCCGCGCTCTTCACGCAGGCCGTGCCGCAGGTGACGTTCCTCGCGCGGACGAAGGCGAAGGCGGAGGAGGGCCTGGCCGCGGCGATCAAGCAGGTGCGGTCGCCGACGGTGGCGCTGCGCGCGAAGACGGGCGACTACGCGAACGACCTGTTGCCGGCGGTCGCGGGCGCGGATCTGGTCTTCGAGGCACTGACGGAAGAGCTCGCCCTGAAGCAGGAGATGTTCGCGAAGGTCGACGCCGCGCGGCGCGACGACGCGATCGTCGCGACCGTCACCTCCGGCCTCTCGATCAACCAGCTCGCCGAGGGCCGCAGCGCCTCGTTCCGGCGCAACTTCCTCGGCCTCCACTTCTTCAATCCGCCGAACGTGATCGTCGGAACCGAGCTGGTCGCGGGCCGCGAGACCGCGAAGGAGGTGGTCGACTTCGTCGACGCCTTCGCGACGCAGCGCCTCGGCCGCGAGATCGTGCGCACCTGCGACACGCCGGCGTTCGCGGGCAACCGCGTCGGCTTCAAGGTGCTGAACGAGGCTGCGCAGCTCGCGGAAGAGCTCGGCCCGCTGCTCGTCGACAAGCTGGTGGGCCCCTACACCGGCCGCGCGCTCACGCCGCTCGCCACCATCGACCTCGTGGGCTGGGACATCCACCGCGCGATCGTCGACAACGTCTACGCGAATACGCAGGACGAGGCGCACGCGACGCTGGCGCTGCCGAGCTACATGGCGCAGCTGATGGAGCAGGGAACGCTCGGCGACAAGGCCGGCCGCGGCTTTTTCATGAAGGACAGCAAGACGCGCCTGGTGCTCGATCCGAAGACAGGCGCGTATCGGCCCGAGGGCGAGATCAAGCTGCCCGATCTCTCGTACGTCGCCGAGGTCTCGCGCCTGCACCGGGAGGCCCGCTACGGCGAGGCGATGCAAGCCTTCCTCGCCGCGAAGGGCGAATACGCGGCGATCGCGAAGCGCGTGGTCGCGGGGTACCTCAGCTACGCGTTCCATCGCGTGGGCGAGGTGACCGACGCGATCGGCGGCATCGACCGCATCATGGGCACCGGCTTCAACTGGGCGCCCCCGTCGGTGCTCGTCGACGCGCTGACGCCCGCCGGCGCGATCGCGCTGATCGAGGGCGCCGGTCTGCCGGTGCCGCAGAACCTGCGCGCGGCTGCGAAGACGGGGGGGCGCCTGTTCCGCCATGCCAGCATCAACCCGGGGCGCTTCTTCGTCGCGGGCTGAGCCGCGGCGCGCCGCGATCTCGTTCCCTCTCACCCGACCGGAGCACACGATGAGCCAACGCAGCGAGGTCTTCGTCCTCGGCGGCTTTCAGACCGATTTCGCGCGCAACTGGACGAAGGAGAACAAGCACTTCTCCGCGCTGATGCGCGAGTCGGTGCTCGGGGCGCTGGAGCGCTGCGAGATCGCGCCCGAGGAAGTGCAGAGCGCCCACGTGGGCAACTTCGCCGCCGAGCTCTACTGCATGCAGGGCCACCTCGGCGCGTTCTTCGCCGAAGCGCACCCCGCGTTCAGCGGCCTGCCCACCTCGCGCCACGAGGCGGCATGCGCGTCGGGCTCGATCGCGATCCTCGCCGCTGCCGCCGAGATCGAGGCCGGCCGCTACGACCTCCAGGCCGTGGTCGGCATCGAGCAGATGAAGACGGTCTCGGCCGCGAAGGGCGGCAG
>CAYWRY010000164.1:0-8572 GCA_964460485.1 uncultured Spirochaetales bacterium | reverse complement strand
GCGCTGCGCGTGTTCGAGAACCAGCCGAGAGTGCTCGCGGGCCTGCGCACGCTCGCGGAGGTGGGCCTCGGGTATCTGAAGCTCGGCCAGCCGTCGCCCACCCTTTCGGGCGGAGAGGCCCAGCGCATCAAGCTGGCGCGCGAGCTGTCGCGCGCCGCTACCGGCCGCACCTTCTACATCCTCGACGAGCCGACCACCGGCCTGCACTTCGACGACTTGAAGAAGCTGCTCTCGGTGCTCGATCGGCTCGTCGACGCGGGCAACACCGTCGTCGTGATCGAGCACAACCTCGACGTGATCCGCTGCGCGGACTGGGTGATCGACCTCGGGCCCGAAGGCGGCGACGGCGGCGGCCACGTCGTCGCGCTGGGCACGCCGGAGCAGGTGGCGAAGTGTCCGGAGAGCTACACGGGGCAGTACCTGAAGCGAGTGCTGCGGTGAGCCCGGGCGATTCGCAGACGCCGGGCATCGCGCGACTGCTCGCGATCATGGCGCGACTGCGCGACCCGAAGGACGGCTGTCCGTGGGATCTCGAACAGAGCTTCGCCTCGATCGCGAAGCACACGCTCGAGGAGGCCTACGAGGTCGAGGACGCGATCCGCAGCGGCGACATGGCGGCGCTGTGCGACGAGCTCGGCGACCTGTTGCTCCAAGTCGTCTTCCACGCGCGCATGGCGGAGGAGGCCGGTCACTTCGACTTCGACGCCGTCGCGAACGCGATCGCCGACAAGCTGGTGCGCCGCCATCCGGGGATCTTCAGCGACGCGGAGATCTCGACCGCTGCCCAGCAGCTCGCGAGCTGGGAAGAGATCAAGGCGAGGGAACGCGCCGCGAAGCGAGCGGCTGCGGGCGCCAGCGCTAGGAAGCTCGCGGCGCTGGAAGAGATCCCGATCGCGCTGCCCGCGCTGACGCGCGCGGCCAAGCTGCTGCGGCGCGCCGAGCGCGAGGGCCTCGGCGATCTCGGGCCGGCGGCCGCGGGCGTCGCGCCGCAGCCCGCCGCCGCGTTCGACGAACGCGCCGAGCTCAGCGAGCTCGCGCTCGGCGACGCCCTCCTCGCCCTCGTAGCGCGCGCGGGGCGCGCCGGCCTCGACCCCGAAGCCGCGCTACGCGCCGCGAACGCCCGCCTCCTCGAACGCGCGCGCCAGCGCGCGAAGTAGCCGAGCGGCTCTCGCGCTCCGCCGAACGGGGCGGCGCTGCGATCGCCAGGGCTGCGGGCATTGACGCCTCGAGTCCGCGCCAGAAATCATCTCGAACTGCGCTCTTCCCGAGGCAACGAATCCACCCACGCGAGCGAAGCGCACAGCGAAGGCGGCGTCCTCGCCGCCGAAGCGAAGTAAACCGGGGGAAAGCGCACCCCCGGCTCTCGGACCATCCACACACGCTGAGGCCACTCCATGTCCCGCCGCGACCAGATCCGCATGACCGACGCCGAGCTGAAGGATTATCTCGCCAAGGCGCAGACGATGATCATCGTCAGCATCAACAAGGACGGCACGCCGCACCCGATGCCGATGTGGTTCGCCGTCGAGCCCGACGGCGCCGTGGTGATGACGACCTTCACGAAGAGCCAGAAGATCGTGAACATCCAGCGCGACCCGCGCGTGTCGCTGCTGGTGGAGAGCGGCGGCGCCGTCTACTCGAACCTGAAGGGCGTCGTGCTCTACGGGAAGGCGGAGCTGATCCGCGACACCGAGCAGGTGGTCGACATCCTGACGCGCGTCTCGACCAAGACGCTCGACAACCCCGACGACGAGACGCGCGACGGCATCCGCAGCGCCGTGCGCGGCACCGCGCCGAAGCGCACCGGCATCCGCATCCGCCCCGAGAAGATCGTGAGCTGGGATCACTCGAAGCTGGGCGGCGTTTACTGAGCGAGGCGCCGCGGCGCCGCGCGATCCCCACGCGGCTGCGCGCCGGCTGCGCGTCGCGTCGCTGCGGGCTGCGATTTACGCGCGATTTACACGCCGCGCCGGGGCGCGCCGATAACGTCTCGCGATGGGCGCCAAGCCGCGCATCCTGGTCGTCGAGGACGAGCCCGCGATCCAGCGCGGCCTGCTCGACCTGTTCGCACACCACGGCTTCGAGGCGAGCGGCGCGTCGACGGGCGAGCAGGGGCTGCGCGCGGGGCTCGCGGGCGGCCACGATCTGATCGTGCTCGACGTCATGCTGCCGGGGATCTCCGGCTTCGACGTGTGCGAGCGGGTGCGCGCGGAGCATCCGCGCGTCCCGATCCTGATGTTGACCGCGCGCGGAGCGGAGGAGGACGTGCTGCGCGGCTTTCGCCTGGGCGCAGACGACTACGTGACGAAGCCGTTCTCGCTGGCTCAGCTGCTCGCGCGCGTGAACGCGCTGCTGCGCCGCGCCGGCGAGCGCGCGACGGAGTCGATCGCACCCTTTCGCGTCGGCGCGCTCACCATCGAGCCCGCCCGCCTCGTCGCGCGCGACGGCGACGCCGAGACCGAGCTGACGCGCCGCGAGGTAGAGCTGCTCGCGCTGCTGGCGGAGGAGCGCGGCCGCATCGTCTCGCGGCGCACGCTGCTGCGCCTGGTCTGGCGCTTCGAGCACCCGGACCACCTCGAGACGCGCACGGTGGACATGCACGTCGCGAAGCTCCGCAAGAAGCTCGGCGCCGCGCGCGATCTGCTCGAGACCGTGCGCGGCGAGGGCTACCGGCTGCTGGCGTGACGATCCGGCGCCTGCGCCTCGCCTTCGCGGCGCTCGCGGTCGCGCTCGCGATTCCCGGCGCGCTGCTGGTGAAGCGCGCGCTGTCGAGCGTGGCGCTCGAGCGCGAGGCGCGCGACCGCGCCGTGGCCGAGCGCGTGTTCGACGTGATGGAGAGCTCGCTGTCGGCGCTGCTCGCGGCGGAGGAGGCGCGCCCGGCGAGCGACTACGACTTCGCGAGCGCGGCTTCGCCGCTGCGCGAGCCGCCCGAGGAGGCGATCGCGCTCGGTTGGTTCGAGATCGAGGCGGGCGGGCGGGTGTCGACCCCGGCCTGGGCGCGACGCGTCGCGCCGCTCGCGGAGGAAATCGCAGCGGACGGCGCGCGCCTCGAGGCAGCACCCGCAGCGGCGCGCTCGACCCTGGCGGCGGGCGATGCGCCCGCTCGCGCCGAGCTCGCAGGCGAGAGCGAGCGCGTGGCCGCCGCTCCCGCGTTCCCAGCGGCGCCCGTGCGCGACGAGCGAGCGCCGGCCGCACGCGCGCCGACGGCCGTCCCCGTGACGCGCGCCACGGCGAGCGACGCGGCGCCCGCGCAGCCCGTCGACGACCCGGCCGCGGCCGAGTCGAAGCAGGAGGCGCCCTCGGACGCCTACGACGCCCTCGCCAAGCTCAACGTCGGCGCGAAGCAGCGGGAGGCGCGCGCGCAGCGGGTGTACGTGGAGGAGGACGCGGCGCAGGCGGCGTTCACCGCGGCAGAAGCGGCGCCCGGACCTGTCGCCCGTGCGTCCGACTCCGCCTCGCAGGCGTCCGCGGGTGCGAGCGCGCGCGACCGCGCGCAGGCGATCGTCGCCGAGGCGCTGGCAGCGCCTGCGCCGCAGGCGGAGGCGGAGCGGAGCGCGCCGCCGGCCGACGAGGCGAGCAGCGAGGCGATCGAGCACGGCGCGATCGCGCAGGCGGCGCCCGGCAGCGGCGACGCAGCCGGCGCGAAAGACTCGCCTCGCCGCGCGGAGGCGGGCGCCTTCGCGCCCGCGCCGTCCTCGCCGCCGTCGGCGAGCGCGGAAGCGAGGCCGTCGCGTGGCGAGCGGCCGGCCAACGAGGAAGTGCGCGCCGCAGAGCGCGCGGAAGCGCGACCCGGCGCTGCGGAGCGCGCGGCGGGGAGACCTGGTGCCGCGGCGCGCAGTGCTGCTCGAAGTGCCGAAGCCTTCGCGCGCCTGGGCGAGCCCGCTCGGTCCGCTGTGCCCGCGCAGGTGCGCGTCGTCGTCGATCCGCTGCGCGGGCGAATCGCGAAGAGCGGCGAGCTCCTGCTGGTTCGCAGCGCGTGGATCGGCGACCGTGGCGTGCGACAGGGCGTCGCCTACGACCTGGCGGCGCTCGAGCGCGCGCTCGGGACGCAGGCGCTGGCGGCGACGCTTCCTGAAGGCCGCATCGCGATCGTCCCGCACGCCGCGGCGCGCGACGAGCCGCCGTTGGGAGAGGGCATCCGCGTCTTCGAGCATCGCTTCGCAGAGCCCTTCGACGACTTCGCGGCGAGCCTCAGCTTCGCGCCGCTCGCGGATTCCGGCGCGCAGACCGTCACCTGGCTGGCCGCGCTGCTCGCGCTCGCCGGCGCGGGCGGCTTGTTCGCCGTGTACCGCATGACGGCCGTCGCCCTGCATTTCGCCGAACGCCGCAGCAACTTCGCCGCCGCGGTATCGCACGAGCTGAAGACGCCGCTCACCGCGATCCGCCTGTACGCGGAGATGCTGCGCGACGGGCTCGTGGCGAGCGACGAGAAGCGCCGCGAGTACTACGGCTCGATCGGCGCCGAGACGGAGCGGCTCTCGCGGCTCATCGACAACGTGCTCGAGCTCGCGCGCCTCGAGAAGGGCAAGCGGAACGTCGAGCTGCGCGCGGGAGACGCCGGGGCCGTCGCGCGCGAGGCCGTCGAGCTGTTGCGGCCGCACGCCGCCGCGCACGGGCTCTCCCTCGAGCTGACGGTGGAGGACGGCCTGCCGCCGGTGCGCTTCGAACGCGACGCGCTGCTCCAGATCGTCTTCAACCTGGTGGACAACGCGGTGAAGTACGGCCGCGGCGAGGTGGCGAAGATCGAGGTCGCGTGCCGGCGCAGCGGCGCGGGCGTGGTGGTCGCCGTGCGCGACCACGGGCCGGGCGTCCCGCGCGACGAGCTGCAGCGCATCCTCGAGCCCTTCTATCGCCGCGGCGACGAGCTCACGCGCGGCGCGCCCGGCGCCGGCATCGGCCTCGCACTGGTGCGCTCGCTCGCGCAGGAGATGGGCGCGGCGCTCGCCGTGGCGAACGCCGTCGGCGGCGGGCTCGAGGTGGCCGTCACGCTGCCCGCGGCGGCGTGAAGGGCGCTCGTTCGCGGGACCGCGCGGCGCGCGCCTTGCTCGTGGCACGCCGAGCCCGCGGCGCTCAGGCGTCCTGGAGCAGCGCCCGCGCTCGCTCAGGATCCACCGCGTAGCGCTCGGCGCAGAAAGCGCAGCGCACCTCGAGCCGCTCTTCTTGCGCCATCGCCTGTTCGAGATCGCGCCGGCCCAGCAGCGAGACGGCGCGGATCACGCGCTCTTCGTTGCAGCCGCAGAAGAACGCGGGCGCCGACTCCTCGAGATCGCGGCGGCCGACGCCGGCGAGCAAGAGGCTCACGAGGTCGGCGGCGCCGGCGCCGTCGTGAACGAGGCGCGAGAGCGCGGGCATGCGCGCCGCGTTCGCCTCGACCCGCTTCAGCGTCTCGTCGTCCGCGCCGGGCAGCGCCTGCACCAGGAAGCCGCCCGCCGCCGCGGGCGCACCGTTGGATTCGTGGAAAATGCCGAGCGCCACCGTCGACGGCGTCTGCTCGCTCTCGGTGAGGTAGAGCGCCAGGTCCTCGGCGATCTCGCCCGAGACGATCGGCACGATGCCGGTGTACGGCTCGCGCCAGCCGGGCCGGAAGCGCACCACCGCCAGCTCGCCGAGCCCGATCGCCTTCGCGACGTCGAGTCGCCCGCCGCGCAGCGGCAGGTCGAGCAGCGGATTCGACGCGTAGCCGCGCACGCGTCCGGCGTCGTCGGCGATCGCCACCACCTGCCCGAGCGGCCCGCGCGCGCGGAAGCGCAGCTCCACCGTCTCTGCGTCCTTGCCCTGCGACGCCAGCAGCACCGCGCCGAGCAACGCGCGCCCGAGCGCCGCCGTTGCCACCGGCGACGTCTCGTGCCGCCGCGCCGCATCCCTGACGAGCGCGCTCCCCACCAGCGCCCGCACCGCCACGCTGCCGTCCTCGGACAGCGTCCGAAGCAACCGATCCGGCGCAAGCAAGCTCATGGGCAGAGCAGAGTAACGAGACGAGGCGAAGTTCCTCGCACCCGTGCCGCACCGCAGTCGTCGGACCCTCTCCCGGAAGGCACGCCAGCCACGTCTCGGGAAGACGCGAAGCGTCGAAGCGAGAGCGCCTCGACGGCGCTCTCGCTTCGTTTTCCTTGCAAAGAGAGGTGATCGCACCCAGGTTCCACACGAGCCACGCCGGCGCAGGGGCGCGCGGGCCGGGCGCGGGGGCGGCGGATGCAGCGGAGGGCCCGGATCCCGCCCAGCACGCCGCACACCACCGCGCAACGAAGCCGGGGTTGGAGCGCGCAAGCGCGCCCGAGCGCCACGCTTCGCCCCCACCGATCGACGCACGTCTCGACGCCAAGGGCCCGGAGTCGCGACCGCCGCCCCCGCGCCCGGCCCGCGCGCCCCTGCGCCGCCTCGTTGCTCTTCAACCCAACGAAGCAGGACTCAGTCGACCGGAAACGTCGTCGCCTTCACCTGCGACCCGCCATCGACGGCGATGCACTCCCCGGTCACGAAGCTCGCTCGCTTCGAGAGCAGCCAGATCACCATTTCGGCCACCTCTTCGGGCTCGCCCATCCGCCCGAGCGCATGGCTCTCGATCGCGCGCTTCGCGATCTCCGGCGACAGCTTCTCGAAGCGCTCGTTCGCCGGCGTGCGGATCATGCCGGCATTCACCACGTTCACGCGGATGCCGCGCGGCGCGAACTCCGCCGCCGCAGTCTTGCTGAGCGCGATCAGGCCGCCCTTTGCCGCCGCGTACGCGGAGAGGCCCGGCATGCCGCGCTCGCCGACCATCGAGCCCACATTCACGATCGCGCCGCCGCCGCAGCCGATCATCGCGGGGATCTCGTGCTTCATGCACAGCCAGATGCCCTTCAGCGAGACCCCCACGAAGTCGTCCCACTCCTCCTCCGTGAGGTCCGTCAGCAGCTTCACGCTCTCGCCGACCGACGCGCTGTTGCACGCCCAGTCGAGGCGCCCGAACGCGGAGAGCGCCTCCTGCACCATCGCGGCCGCGTGATCCTCGCGGCGCAGGTCGGCGACGACGAAGCTCGCCTCGCCGCCCGCCTTCTCGATCTTGCGCACCGTGTCCTCGCCGCCCGCGCGATTCACGCCCGCGACGAGCAGGCGCGCGCCCTCGCGCGCGGCTTGCAGCGCCGTGGCGCGGCCGATGCCGGTGCCCGCGCCGGTGACGATGCCGACGGTGTTGTCGAGAATTCCCATGCGCGCGCCTCGCACCTGCCTGCCTATGCTACGAGGCTGCGAAGCGCCGCCGCCACGGCGCGCCTGAGAACACGCGGCGAACGAGAGGGGCGAGGGCGGGCGTGAGGCGCATCACGGCGGAGATCTCCGGCGCGAGGCGAGTTGTCAGGGATGCGCGCGCCTCGCCGGCGCGCGAGCGCTCCCGGGGGCCCTGGGTTGCGCCGCGCCGCGCGCGAGCGCGCGCGCATGCGCTGCGGCGCTGCGAGGGCGAGGCGAAACGGTGAGCGCCAGCGTCGGACGCTTCGCTCCGTCGACGACCGGCCGCGCGCATCCCGGCACGTTGCTGGCCGCGCTCCTCTGCTGGCTCGACGCGCGCAGCCTCGGCGGGCGCGTGATCCTGCGCCTCGAAGATCTCGACCCCGAACGCTCGCGCCCGGAGCTCGTCGCCGGCTTGCAGGACGATCTCGCCTGGTTCTGCCTCGATTGGGACGAGGTGCAGCTGCAATCCGAAGCGCGCGCGCGGCACGAGGCGGCGCTCGACGCGCTCGCGGCACGCGGGCTGCTCTACCCGTGCGCGTGCTCGCGCGCGGCGCTGAGAGCCCGCGGCGCGGCTGCGCCCGACGGCGGCTTCGCTTACGCGGGCACGTGCCGCGCCCGCGCGCTGCCCGCGGCGGGCTGGCGCGCGAGCCGCGAACCGCTGCGTGCGCGGGTGCCCTCGCGCGAGGTCGTGGTGCGCGACGAGTCCGGCGCGGTGTGGGCGCTCGATCCGGCGCGAGCCTTCGGCGATCCCGTCGTGCGCCGGCGCGACGGGGCGATCGCCTACCACCTCGCTTCGGTCGTCGACGACGCCGCGAGCGGCGTCACGCGCGTGGTGCGCGGCCGCGACCTCGCGCTGCACACCCCGCTCCAGGTCGCGCTACGCGAGTCGTTGGGGCTCCCCGTCCCCACCTACCGCCACCACCTGCTGCTGCTCGAGCTGCGCGGCGGCAAGCTCGCGAAGCTCCACGGCTCCGTCGCCGCCCCGGAGTTGCGCCAGCACTACTCCGCCGCCGCGCTCTGCGGCGTGCTCGCGCAGGCCTGCGGGCTGCGCGCGCGCGCGGAGCCCGTGACGCCGCGCGAGCTGCTGCGCGACTTCGCCTGGAGCCGCGTGCGAGGCGACGACGCAGCCCTGCACTGGACCGGCGAGACGCTCCAGCTCCTCGGGCCCGACATCGCCTCGCCGACGAAGTGACGCGGGACGCGCCTCGATGGCGCGTCCCGCGTCAACCTCCCAACTGCGAACAGGGCGGACGTTCCTGGAGCTCAGCACGAGCCGCGCGGGGGGGGGGGGGGCGCGGCGCGGGCACCAGGCGCAGGCCCCGCGCACGGCAATCCGCGCGGCGACGACCCCGCGCGCCGCACGGCA
>CAYWRY010000163.1:0-8638 GCA_964460485.1 uncultured Spirochaetales bacterium | reverse complement strand
CTAGCGCGGGCTCACCTCGCAGGCGCGGGATCGGGCTTCGTCGCCCACCACACGCAGGCGGCGAACACGAACTGGAACGGCAGCCGCGCGTAGAGCGCGGTCGGCGTCATGTCCGGGAACTGCTCGGGGTGCAGCGCCATGTGCACGTTCGCGGGGTAGACCGCGGCCAGCAGCGCCAACAGGCAGAAGCCTGCCAGGCGACGCGTGCGCGGGATCAGCACGCCCACACCGCCCGCGATCTCCGCGATCCCGCTCAGCTGCACCATCAGCAGAGGCGCTGGTAGCCACGGCGGCACGATGCGCACGAAGAAAGCTTCGTTCGTGAAGTGCGAGACGCCGGCGAACCCGAAGAACGCGGCGACCAGCAGCAGTCCGATGCGCTTCGGCCAGGACGCGGGCAGCCAGCTCACGCCGCCCATCTTCTCACGGCCGCGCCGCGGCGCGGCGGCCGATCGGCGCTCACTCCGCAGGCGTGAGCACGCTCGCCATTCGCGAGTAGTCGACGGTCAGCCAGCGCTCCGGGCGAATGCGCACCAGCACGTTGGGATCCTTCTCGTAGCCCTCCCAGGTGGCCTCCACGTAGGCGTCGCCGCCCTTCGCGCCCAGGTAGCGGCGCGCGAGCGCGCGCACGGCCTCGGGGTCGCACACCGGCTCGACGCTCGTCACCGGCCCCTCGGCGCTCACGTACATGTACGGCGAGGTTTCGTTCTGGGCGACCAGCGAGACGCGCACGCCCACCCGCAACAGCTTGCCCTTGCGCGAGCCCTCGCCCGTGATCACCGAGATCTCGCCGCCGGGCTCGTAGCCGTACCAGATCGGCGCCGTCAGCGGCCCGCGCGCGCCGTCGGGAATCGCCAGCACGCCGACGTGCAGGCCGGCCAGGAACTGCTCGCGCTGGTCCTTGCTCATTGCGAAAGACATGGGGACTCCTGTTCCGTGTGCGCCGCGGACGCATAGCGAAGCGCGAGGTGGGCGAGAGCGCGCCCTCGACGACGACGAAGCCTTGGGCGTCAAACTGTCCGATCTGCTGGCGCGTAGGGCGCACAAATGGCGGGCGACGCGGCGTCCAGGAGAAGTCGCGCGACCCCGCGTGCGGCTGGAGCCCGGCGCCCATCGCGAGACCCCGGCGCGCCGGCCGTCAGGCCGCGCTCACCTCGACCCGAATCCCCGTCATGTGCGCCTGGTTGCTGAGCGGCTCGTAGCTGCCCGGCCCGCTCGGCAGCAGCGCATTGACGTTCACGCCCGGGTGCTTCTGCGCGACGCGCATGCCCGTCTGCGCGTGGCCCCAACCGTGCGTCATGGAGACGACGCCCGGCATCAGGTCGGCGTCGTAGGCGAGCGTCGCATCGACGGCGCCGTGGGCGCTGCGGCAGGTGACGCGCGCGCCCTCGGCGAGGCCGAGGCGCTCGGCGTCCGTGGGGTTCATGTGCAGCGGATTCTCGAGGCGCCCCGGGCGCTTCATGCGCTCGACGTTGTGGTACCAGCTGTTGTGCATCCACGGATCGCGGCGTGTGATCAGCTTGAGCTGACCCTCAGGCTCGCCCTCCAGCTCGCGGCAGATCGTCTCGGCGCGAGCGAGCGCCTCGGCGAACAGCGGCGGGCAGCAGTCGACGCGCTGGTCGGGCGTCTGCAGCCACTCGTCGTAGAAGCGGCCCGCCTCGAGCTCGCCAAAGGCGATGCCGTGTGGGCTCGCGCGCAGCTCCTCGAGCGAGTGGCCGCGGCTCTTCAGCATGTGGCCGATGCGCCCGAACAGATCCGGAGCCTCGCCGGCGTCGAGCACGCTCTCGAAGCCCAGCTCCTGCTCGAGTCGCGCGAGGATCCACCACTCCGGCTTGCGCTCTTCCCGCGGCGCGACCACCGCGTCCGTGTACTGCACGTAGGGGCGGTACTGCATGCCGAGGCCGGTGATGTTGATGTCCGGGCGCTCGAACATGTCGGTGGACGGCAGCAGGTAGTGGGCGAGCTCGCCGGTGGCGTTGCGATAGAGGTCGATCACCACGAGCAGGTCGAGCTGCTCGAAGGCCTTGCGCAGCCGCTCGCCGCCGCCGACGGACAGCAGCGGGTTGCCGGCGACGCAAACCAACGCGCGCACGCGCGGCTGGCCGGAGACGATCTCGTCGGCGAGCAGGTTGCCGGGCAGCGAGCCGCGGATGCGGCGCAGCTTCCCGTAGGGCGAGTCGAAGAAGACCTCGCGCTTGGGGTCGACGCGGCCGGCCTTCGCCGCGGGGTAGAAGCCGAATGAGTAGACGTTGCCGCCCCGGCGATCGAGGTTGCCGGTGACGAAGGCGAGCATCTGCACGAGCCAGTACGCGAGCGTGCCCTGGCGGCCCATGTTGAGGCCCGTGGAGGCGTGCACGGCTGCAGCGGGAGCGGTCGCGAACGCGCGCGCGATCTCCTTCAGCTCGCTCGCCGCGACGCCCGTCACTCGCGCCGCGCGCTCGGCCGGATGCTTCGCGACGAAGGCGCGCAGGCCGTCCACGTGCTTGCCGCGCGCCTCGAGCACGTCCCGCTTCGCGAGGCCGGCGGTGAAGATCTCGTGGAGCAGCGCGGCGAGAAAGTAGGTGTCGGTGTCGGGCTTGATCCAGGTGACGTCGCCCGTTCCCGCTTCGGGCTTCTCGATGCGGCGCGGATTCACATAGCGCACGGTCGCGCCGCGCTTCACCGCGGCCTTGAGCTCGGCGACCGGATCCGCGATGCCGAGGAAGCTCATGTGCGAGACGCGCGGGTTCTCGCCGATCACGAGCAGGTAGTGGGTGTGCGCGATGTCGGGCACCGGGTGCAGCGTCGCCGTGCCGAACACCGCCTCGCTGGCCGCGAACTTGTTGGTGCAGTCCTGGGTGCCGGAGCCGAACCAACGGCGCGTGCCGAGCTGTCCGAAGAACGAGCCGATCGCGGGGCCTGCGAGCGTGTTGAAGGCGGTGGGATTCCCGACGTAGGCCGCCACCGCGTCGGGCCCGCTCTCGTCGACGACCGCACGCAGGCGCTGCGCCACCTCGCGCGCGGCGTCGTCCCATGCGAGCGGCGCGAAGCTGCCATCGGGCTGGCGCTTCAGCGGGCGCGCCAGGCGGTCGGGGTCGCGGTGGATGTCGAGGCCCGCGATGCCCTTGTTGCAGGCGAAGCCCTGGGTGATCGGGTGGGCCTTGTCCGGCGCCAGCGCGACCAGCGCGCCGTTCTCGACGCTGGCGACCAGGCCGCAGGCCGGCTCGCACACGCGGCAGAACGTGATCTTCTTCGCGACGGCCATGCGGACCTCCGGAGCGAAGCGGCAGCTTACCCCCGTGCGAACTCGCCCCGCATTACGGAAGCCCGGCGTGCTTGCGCAGGATCCGCCTGACCTCCTCGATCGTCGCCGGGTCGCCCTGGCACGAGTGGCCCGCGCGCACCACCAGCTCCGACAGGGCGCCGGGCTCGTGCGCGCTCGCGTACTCCACGACGCCGTCGCGCCCGCGCTCGATCGGGCCGTCGCCCTCGACGGCGATGATCGAGTGCGTCGCCACGCCGGGCGCGACGGCGAGCGAGCGCAGCGTCGTGAGGAATGGATTGCCCGGCGTCATGTTGTCGAGCGCGGTGTTTGGGCGATCGAGGTCGCGCAGCATGAGGTCGTCGCGGTTGCGCGCCACGGTGTCGACCATGAGCTGCGTCAGCGCATTGGGCAGGCGCACCACGCCGGCGAGCCAGCGGCCCGCGCGGCGCAGCGTCAGGTAGCTGCCCTGGTGGGGCGTCGCGATGTAGACGATGCGCTTCACGAAGGGCAGCGGCGAGAAGAACGAGCTGCGCGCGAGCACCGCGCGCTCCTCGCTGGTGAGCTTCATCTCGCCGATCGGGCGTTTGGCGACGTTGCGCCAGAAGGCGTCGCCACTCTCGACCGCGGTGAGCTTCGCGAGCAGGCCGCCCTGGCTGTGGCCGATCACGACCATCTGCGCGAGCGCCGGATCGCTGCCCTCGGGATCGACCTCGTGCAGCGTTGTGCGCAGCGCCTCGCGGAACGTGCCCGCGGAGTAGCCGATCGGGTTGCCGGACTCGTACGTGAAGAGCCAGATCTGGTAGCGGGCGATGAGCGCTGGATCCGCGACGAGCTCGTTCACCAGCTCGATCCAGCGCGCGGCGCTCGAGGCCGTGCCGTGCACGAGCACAACCGGAATGCGCCCGCGGCGGTAGGGCTCGAAGAAGACGAGCCGGTCCTGCGGCGCCGGCGCCAGGCGCGGCAGCACGCCGCCGTAGAGGAATTCGCGGATCTCGTCCCACCAGATCGGCGGGCCCTCGGCGGTGTAGGCGAGCGCCGAGCTGGTCTCGAACTCGAGGGGCACGCTGCGGCCACCGATCTCGGCGCGGAGCGCCTCGTCGGCCGTGAACAGCTCGAGACGCGCGCGCAGGGCGCCCTGCGCGAGCCCTCCGCGCACGTCCTCGACGCGCAGCAGCGCGGTGACCGGCACCTTGAGCTGCGGCAGGATGTGGGCGCGCATGCGTTTCGCGCGCGTCGTCTTCGACGCGGCGGAGAGGCTCGCGACGAGCGGCGCACCGACGCCGGGCCGGCGGTAGCGATTGCGCAGCCCGCGCACGTCGAGGTAGGCGGCGGGCAGGAACTCGCGCAGTCGCCAGCCACTCCACTCGCGCTCGCCGGGATCGAAGCGGATCTCGAGCGGCCCCAGCGGCGTCTCCACCGTCTCCCCATTCCAGTGCGGGTCGCCGAGCGCGAGCAGGTCGAGTCCCTCGGTGAGCGCACGGTTGTAGAGATCGCAGGCGAGCCGGTAGCGCGGATCGGTCGGCTCCGGCGTTTCGACGGCGTCTTCCGGAAACAGGAATGCGTGCGCGTAGACGGCGGCCGCGAGATGGCGCGCGCGGTCGCCGCTCTTCTCGCCGAGCCAGAACGAGAGCTCGGCGAGCGCGAACAAGCGGTCGGGGCTCGTCGCGGCGGCGCCCAGCTCGGCCAGCGCGGCGGCCGGGTCGTCGTCGAAGCGCTCCGCGAGGCCGAGGCGCTGCAGGACCTGACGCGTGGGTACGCTCGGCTCGCCCGTGTTGAGCGCGTTCGCGGTGAGCGTGCGGTGCACGTCGCGGCCGGAGGCGACGCGCACGCCGGCCGGGGACGCGCAGCCGATGGCGAGCGCGGCGAGCGCGGCCGCGACCGCGGGCCTCGCGGGCGCGTGCTCCCAGCGCGGTCGGCTCCGCTCTCGGCGGATCGCGAGCGAGAACGGCAAGCACGCCCCCCTCGCGACGAGGACTAGCGCACCGTCGCGAAGAACTTGCGCAGGTCGGCGGCCAGCTCGTTCGGCCGCTCCAGCGCCGCGAAGTGGCCGCCGCTCTCGAACACGCTCCAGTGCGTCAGGTTGTAGAAGCGCTCCGCCCACGCCCGCGGCGCGTTGTAGAGCTCCTTCGGGAAGATCGCGGCCCCGGTCGGCGTCTCGATGCGGCCGTCGCCGATCGCGAGCTTCCCGCTCTTGCGCTGCTCGTAGTAGAGGCGCGTCGACGAGTTGATCGTGCCCGTGAACCAGTAGACGGAGATGTTCGTGAGCAGCTCGTCCTTCGTGAACGCGTGCTCGACGTCGCCGCCCGGGCAGTCGCCCCAGGCGCGGAACTTCTCGAGGATCCAGCCCGCGAGGCCGGCGGGCGAGTCGGTGAGGCCGTAAGCGAGCGTCTGCGGCTTGGTGCCCTGGATCGCCTGATAACCCGTGCCCGTGGCGTTGAAGTCGTTCGAGTACGCGAGCCGCTTCTGCTCCGCCTCGCTCAGCGCCTCGGGCTTCGCGTCGGGCGGCGGGATCACGAGCAGCATGTTGAGGTGGATGCCGGCGCAGTGCGTGGGGTCGAGCTTCGCGATCCACGGCGTCACGATCGCGCCCCAGTCGCCGCCCTGGGCGCCGTACTTCACGTAGCCGAGGCGGTGCATGATCTCGATCTCGGCGCGCGCGATGCGCTCCGGATCCCAGCCGCGCGAGTGCGTCGGGCCGGAGAAGCCGTAGCCGGGCATCGACGGGCAGATCACGTGGAAGGCGTCCTCCACACGCCCGCCGTGCGCGGTGGGGTCGGTGAGCAGCGGCAGGATCTTCTGGAACTCGACGATGGAGCCCGGCCAGCCGTGGGTGATGAGCAGCGGGAACGCCTCCGCGTGCTTCGACTTGGCGTGGATGAAGTGCAGGCGCTCGCCGTCCACGTCGGTGGTGAACTGCGGCCAGCGGTTCAGCGCGGCCTCCTGGGCGCGCCAGTCGTACTGCGTCCGCCAGTAGTCGCAGAGCGCGCGCAGCGAGGCGAGCTCCGTGCCGTACTCCCAGCCGGTGCCCGCGATCTGGTCGGGCCAGCGCGTGCGCGCGAGGCGATCGCGCAGATCGGCGAGCGCCGTGTCGGGCACCTCGATCTTGAACGGGCGAATCGCGGCGGGGTCGGACATGCGGCGGCTCCTCGCGCGCGACGAGATTGTCGCGGCGCGACGCGCGTCGCCATCCCGCGTGGCTTCAGCCTCGAGCTTCCGAGAGCGGCATCCCGGGCGGGCGCCCGCGCGGCGGCGGACCGGAGGGTCGCGATTGAAAGCGCGCGTACTCGCCGGCCGAGAGATTGCCGTCGCCATCCGCGTCGAGGCGAACGAACAGCCGCCGCGTCAGCTGCGCGAACTCGACGCCGTCGATCACGCCGTCGGCGTTCGCGTCGAGTTCCGCGAACGGCGGCGCGGGCGGTGGTGCTCCCGCGGCGCGCCCCGCAGCGGGTGGGCGCGGTCGCCCCGCATCGCTCGCGCAAGCCGCGAGTACGACTGCGAGCAGAACCGAGCCGCGCATCCCTATTCCTCCGCGTCCGGCGGCGCCGGCACGAGCACGTCGAAGGGCTCGCCGGCTCCGGCGCCGAAGCCCGGCGGCGGCCCGCCGTGACGAATGAAGTGGGGCGGCGGGATCTGCTTCAGCGCCGCCTCGCACGCGGCGCTCACGGCGAGATCCTCCATGCGGCGCTTGCGCAGCACGCACATCACGGCCGGCCCGGGCGGTCCGTCGCCCTCCTCGCAGTGCTCGGCGATCTCCGCCTCACACGCGCTCGTCGCGGCGCCCAGCACGGCGCGTCGCTCCCGGAAGCGGCCGCGCAGCTTCTCGCGCAGGGCTTCGTTCTGCGCGGGCGTCAGCAGCGCGTGCATGCGCATCATCGCGGTGAGGCGCGAGACCGAGAGGTCCGTCTCCAGCGTCCCGATCTTTCGCGCCAGCGCGATCGCCTCCGCCTCGCGCGGGTTCGCGCCCTCGAGCAGCGCGCGCAGCGCGCGCTTCTGCGCTTTCAGCTCCGCCGCGATCACCGCGCGCTCCGCCCGCTGCTGCTCCGCGAGCGCGCGGATCTGCTCCAGCGTCGCGTCGGAGATCCCCAACTCCGCGGCGTGCCGCGCCACGAGCTCCTCGGGTGGCGCCGGTTCGAAGTGCGGCGGCGGCTCGCCGGGGAAGGCGCCCACAACCGGGGCGGCGAGCCAGCTCGAGGCGAGGGTGAGGGCGAGGGCGAGCTTCTTCATCACGTCTCCTTGGCACGGGTGCGCGTGGCGAGCTCGTGTTTCCGACGCGGCGCGCGCGGGCGCGGGTTACGAGTCGAGCAGCGCCGAGGCGAGCGCGTAGCTCTCGGGCAGCGCCTCGCGGTCCACGAAGCCCGAGTCGCGCTCGATCCACTCCGGCGCGAACAGCAGCTGCTCCTCGAAGGAGTCTTCGAGGGATCCGGCGGTGTCGAACTGCGCCTGCGCGGCGCGCGCGACGTCCGGATCGGGCGCGGGCCGCGTCGCCCACAGCACGGCGCCGGCGATGCCGCAGGCGGCGGTCGCGGCGAGCGCGACGCGGAACACGCGGCGTGATCGCGCGCGCTCGGCGACGCGGGCCGCGACGCCCGCGCGGAAGCGCGCCGCGTCCTGCGGCGTCCAGGCCGCGGGTCGCGTAGCGAGCTCGACGCGCTCGGCGAGCGCGGCGTCGCCTCCGTCGGCGCGGGCGGGCGGGGCATTCGATTCCTTCACGTGCTCTCCTCCCAGCAGCCGGCGAGCTCGCGCCGCAGCTTCGTGAGCGCGCGATGCAGCTGGCTCTTCATCGTGCCGATCGCGCGGCCGCGAATGCGCGCCGTCTCCTCGAGGCTGAAGCCCTCCAGATGGACGAGCGTGAACACCGCGCGCTCGTTCGCGCTGAGCGCGTCGAGCGCCGCGTGGATGCGCGCGCGCAGCGCGGGGTCTGACTCCGGCGGCGGCGGGCCGGTAGGGCGCGCGGGCCCCAGCAGCGCGACGAAGCGATTTCGCAGCTTCTGCCTCCGGAGGTACGACAGCGCTTGGTTCACCACCACGCGGTGGAGCCAGGTCGACAGCTCGGCGTCGCCGCGGAAGCGCGGCAGCGAACGCCACGCCTTCGCGAACGCCTCCTGCGCGATGTCCTCGGCAGCCGCGCGGTCGCCGCGCACGAAGCGCGCCGCGATGCGCACCGCCCGCGCGCCGTGCAGGGCAACCAGCGCCTCGAGCGAGGTCGGCTCCGTGCCCTGCTCGCCGATCCCTTCGAGCGCACGGTCGAGACTGGGCGGTGTCATCTCGGCATCCGACGCGCGCGCAGGGCGCGCGGTTTACCCGGGCGGGCTCAGCTCGCGAGCTTGCCGAAGGCCGCGACCACCTCGGGCGGCGCCTGCACCAGCTCGATCAGCACGCCCTCGCCGCCGATCG
>CAYWRY010000162.1:0-8848 GCA_964460485.1 uncultured Spirochaetales bacterium | reverse complement strand
CGGCGCCAGAAGTTCATGCCGCGACTCCGCGGCCGCGCGTCGCCGAGACGAACACGTCCTCGAGGCTGGGAGACGCAGGGCGCGCGCGCGCCGCGACGCCCGCCGCGTCGAGCGCGCGCTGGAGCTCGCGCGCGGGCTCGGGCGCGTCCGTCAGCACGCGCAGGCGCGTGCCGAGCTGCGCGACGCTCACCACGCTCGGCAGCGCCTCCAGGGCCGCGCGCGCCCCGCGCAGCCCGTCGCCCTCGATCTCCACCACGTCGCCGGCGAGCGCGTCCATCAGTGCGCGCGGCGCGCCGCTCGCCACCAGCACGCCGCGGTCGAGGATTGCGAGGCCGTGGCAGCGCTCGGCCTCGTCCATGTAGTGCGTCGAGACGAGGATCGTGGTGCCGCCATCCGCGAGCCGGAACAGCGACTCCCAGAAGTCGCGGCGGCTCTCGGGGTCGACGGCGCTGGTGGGTTCGTCCAGGAACAACAGATCGGGCTGATGGATCACCGCGGCGGCGAGCGCGAGGCGCTGCTTCTGCCCGCCGCTCAGAGTGCCCGCCGGCTGCTCGCGCAGCTTCGCGAGCCGGTATTCGCCGCACAGCACCTCGATGCGCGCCGCTGCGTCGCCGCGCGGGATCGCGTAGACCTCGGCCAGGAACTCGAGGTTCTCCGCGACCGTCAGGTCCTCGTAGAGCGAGAACTTCTGCGTCATGTAACCGATGCGCTCGCGCAGCTTCGCCGCCTCGCGCGGCACCTCGAGCCCGAGCACGACGGCGTCGCCCGCGCTCGGCTTCAGGAGTCCGCACAGCATGCGGATGGTCGTGGTCTTGCCGGAGCCGTTGGGGCCGAGGAAGCCGTAGATCTGCGCGCGCGGGATCTCGAGCGTGAGCCGATCGACGGCGACGAGCGCGTGGAAGCGGCGCGTGAGTCCGCGCGCGGAGATGGCGGGCGCGCTCATCGCGCGGCGACCGCGCCGCCCTCGATCTCGGCCTCGACGGGCAGTCCGCTCGGCAGATCGCGCGCGCGCTCGTCGATGAGGTCGATCTCGGCGACATAGCTGAGCCGTCCGCGGTCGTGCTGCGTGAGCGCGTAGTAAGGCGTGAACGCGGCCTCCTGCGAGACGCTCCGCACCCGCCCGGCGAGCTCGCCCGAGATCCCCTCGATCCTCACGCGCGCGCTGCTGCCGGGCGCGACGCGGGCGCGGACGCCCGCCGGCACGTGGACGCGCGCGTAGGGCGCGCCGTCCGCGAGCAGCACGGCGACGACGCCGCCCGCTGGCGGGCGCTCGCCCAGCTCGTAGGGCAGCGCGTCGACCACGCCCGCGCGCGGCGCGCGCACTTCGAGGCGCTGCTCGCGCAGCTCCGCGTCGCGCGCCGCCGCGCGCGCCTCCTCGAGCTGCGCGCGCGCCTGGGCGATCTGCTCCGCGCGCGTGCCCGCGACCAGCTCGCCGAGCGCCGCGCGCGCGGCATCGCGCTCGGCGCGCGCGAGGGAGAGCGCGCGCTCGCGCTGGTCGAGCAGCTCGTCCGAGGTCGCGCCGGCGGCGTGCAGCTCGCGCGCGCGCGCCGTCTCGCGCTCGGCCGTCGCGAGCGCGTCGGCGGCTCCCACCGCACGGGCCCGCGCCTGGGCGATCTGCTCCGCGCGCGGCCCGCGCTCCGCCTCCGCGAGCCTCGCGTGCGCGCTCGCGACGCGCTGCTCCGCCGCTTCCCGCTGCGCGCGCAGGCGCTCGGGCGCGAGCCGCACCAGCAGCGCGCCGGCCTCCACCGCGTCGCCCTCTCGCACGGGGATCGCTTCGATCGGCTCGTTCGCTTCGGCGACCAGCTCGATGCGGTCGCGCTCCAGGGTGCCCACGGCGATCTCGTCGCCGTTCGAGCACGCGAGCGGCGCGCCGGCGAGCAGCGCGAGCAGAAGCGGCGGCAGGCTGCGCGTCATGCGCGAGCTCCTTCCAGGAATAGGCGCGTCGCGTGAGCGGCGAGCCGCGCGCGGAACGCGGCGTCGAAGCGGACGCCCAGCGTGCGCTCGAGCACCGGCTGGGCAATGAAGGGGAAGGCGTTGAGGCCGAGCAGCGACGCAAACGCGAGGTCGACGTCGAGGTCGGCGCGCAGGCGTCCGCGCGCGATCTCCTCGCGCAGCGCTCGGCGCAGCAGCAGCGACATGGGGATCGCGTAGCTTTCGATGAAGCGGTCGCGGAAGGGCGCGCCCTCGCTCAGCACCTCGCGCAGGATCAGCTGCGGCACCCAGGGCGCCGCGCCGAGCGCCTCGTGCGCGATCTCGAAGAACACGTCGAGCGTCGGCGCGCCGGCTCCGGACGCCGAGCGCTCGGCCAGCGCGCTGCGCACGCGCGCGAGCACGCCCCCGAGCGCGTTCTCCAGCAGCGCGGCGAACAGGCCGTCCTTGTCGCCGAAGTAGTAGTGGACCATCGCCGCCGTCGTGCCGGCGCGCTTCGCGACGTCGCGCAGCGACACCGCGGCGAAGCCGCGCGCGCCGAAGGCGGCGGCCGCTGCCGCGAGCAGGTCGGCGCGCACGTCGGGGGCGCTGGCGTGCGCGCGCGGACGACCGACGCGGCGCGGGCGCGTTCTGCGGCGCGGGGCGGGGGAGGGAGCCGGCATGGACATATTTAAACAAACGTTCAATTAATGCGCAAGGTCGCCCCGGCCGGCGCGCCCTCTCAGGCCTCCCAGCGCACGCGCACTTGCTCCGGGCCGCGGATCACGGCGCCGACGATGCGCGGCTCGGCGGTAAGCGCGAGGCCGGGCAGGCGCCGGAGCAACGCGCCCAGCGCGACCTCCAGCTCGCGGCGCGCGAGGTGCGAGCCGAGACAGAAGTGCAGGCCGTGGCCGAAGGTGAGATGGCGGCTGCCCGTTCGCGCGGGATCGAAGCGGTGCGGATCCGCGAAGACGGCTGGGTCGCGGTTCGCCGCGGCGATTCCGTAGAGCAGCGGCGCGCCGGCGGCGAGGTGAACGCCCGCCCAGTGCACGTCCTTACCGCAGGCGCGCGGCAAGAGGGCGACCGGCGGCTCGAAGCGCAGGCCTTCGTCCACGATCGCGGGAATCGCCTGCGCGTTCGCGCGCGCGAGCTCCAGCACGTCCGGGCGCGCGAGCACCGTGGCGAGCAGGCTGCCGAGGTTCTTGTAGGTGGTGTCCGAGCCCGCCGGAAAGAGCAGGCGGAAGAACGAGAAGATCTCCTCGTCCGCAAGCCGCTCGCCGTCCAGCTCGAGGTTCGCGAGCTCCGAGACGAGGTCGTCGCCCGGTTGCGCGCGCCGCTGCGCCACCAGCGCGGCGAGGTAGTCGGTGAACTCGCGCGCGCCGCGCCGCGCGCCCTCCGGGTCCCACGGAAACTCGATCAGCTTCTGCGCCCAGTCGATCAGGCGGTCCTCGTCGGCGACGGGGATGCCCAGCAGGCGCGTGATCGCGAAGAAGGGGAAGCGGCGCGCGAAGTCGACCACCAGATCGCCCTCGCCGCGGGCCGCGAAGCGATCGATCAGCTCGTGGGCGAGCGGCTCCAGCAGCGTGTCCACGGCGCGCCGCATCAGCGCCGGACGGAAGGCGTGGGAGACCAGGGCGCGGTTGCGACGATGCTCGTCGCCGGCCATGCACTGGATGGTCCTGCCCATCACGGGCATCGCGATCCGCTCGTAGATCGTCTTCGAGGGGAAGGTCTCGTCGTCGGCGAAGGCCGCCGCGAGCTCCTCGTACCCGAGGATCAGCCAGGTGGTCTCGCCATGGAAGCGCACGGGCACGACCGGCCCGCGCGCGCGCAGCTCGGCGAGCACCGCATGGAGATCGGGCAGGGGCGCGTGCGCGAAATCGAGGTCCGGCATCTGCGCTGCGTTCGTCACGTGGAGATCCTCAGGCGAGTCCGGGGAAGATCTGCTTCACGCCCGCGGCGATGAACTCGACGCCGATCGCGGCGAGCACGAGGCCGAACAGGCGGATCACCACGTTCATGCCGATCGGTCCGATCAGACGGCCGAGGCGCTCCGCGTTGCGCAGGGCGAGCCAGCAGGCGACCGCGAGCAGCGCGATCGTGCCCAACACCAGAGCGCCGTGCACCGGTCCGCTGCCGCCGTCCATCTCCAGGATGACGGCGCCGATCGCGCCGGGGCCCGCCAGCAGCGGCACGCCGAGCGGCACCACCGCCACGCTCGCCTTGTCTCGCGACGCGAGGTCCTCCTCGGGCGTGTGGCGCGTGCGGTCGGGCTCCGCCGTGAGCATCGAGACGGCCATCAGCAGCAGCACGATGCCGCCGCCCACGCGGAAGGCGGGCAGGCTCGTGCCGAAGGCGCGCAGGATGGACTCGCCGGCCAGCGCGGCGCCGGCGAGCACGCCGAACACGGCGAGCGCGGTGACCCGGGCGGTGCGCTTGCGCTCGCGCAGCGTGAAACCGTCGGTGAGCTGCAGGAAGAGGGGGATCGCCGCGAGCGGGTCGACGATCGCCACGAGCGTGATCGCGAAGCGCGAGTACTCGGGCCAGGCGACGTCCATGCGCGCATTCTATGCGCGCGACCGCGCGCTGGGCTCGCTCGGTGCCGTGAACGCGCCGCGTTCGCCGCTCTCCCACGCGTTATCGTGCGCGCCCCGCCCCCGCCCGAGAGTCTCCGTGCCCGCCGCGCCTCCAGCATCGGCCGCGCCCGCCAACGCGCAGCTCCATCGCGATCTGCGCGCGATCACCGGCGACGGCGTCTTCTACAGCGTGATGGTCGGGCTCGGCGAGACCTACGTTCCGGCCTTCGTGCTCGCGCTCGGCCACGGCGCGCAGGCCAGCGCGCTGATCACCACGCTGCCGATGATGCTCGGCGCGCTGGCGCAGCTCGCCGCGCCCCACGGCGTGCGGCGCACAGGCTCCTACCGGCGCTGGGTCGTGGCGTGCGCGCGGCTTCAGGCCGCCTGCTTCTTCCCGCTCGTGGCGGCGGCGCTCGGTGCGCCGCTCGGCCTCTTCGCGCTGTTCGCGGTGATGTCCGCCTATTGGGGATTCAGCCTCAGCACCGGACCGGCCTGGAACGCGTGGGTCGAGACGCTCGTACCGCTCGACCGACGTGCGCGCTTCTTTGCCACGCGTTCGCGCCTCGCCAACGCCGCGCTGCTCGCCTCGCTCGTCGCGGCGAGCCTCGCGCTGTTCGGCGCGCTGGGGACGCCGCGCGCGCTGCCGCTATTCGCCGCGCTCTTCTTCTGCGCCGCGCTCGCGCGCTTCGCCTCGGCGAGCTTCCTCGCGCGCCAGAGCGAGCGCGACGGCCTCGCGAGCGGGCACGACCTGCTCTCACCCCTCAGCTCTCTCCGGCGCCTGCGCGGCACGCCGGAGGCGCGGCTGCTGCTCGCGATGCTCGGGCTGACTCTCGGCACGTACATCGCGGCGCCCTTCTTCGTCGCGTACATGCTCGGCCCGATCGGCCTCGACTACACCGAGTTCACGATCGTCACCGCGACCGTGTTCGTCGCGCGCATCGCCGCGGCGCCGGTGCTCGGGCGCATCGCGCACCGCGTGGGCGTCGGGCGCATCCTCGTGGCGGGCGCGTTCCTGGTGACACCGCTGCCCGCGCTCTGGCTCGTCTCCCACGAGTTCGCCTGGCTGCTCGCGGTGCAGGTGCTCTCGGGCGTCGCCTGGGGCGCCTACGAGTACGCGACGCTGCTCACCTTCTTCGAGCGCATCGAGGCGCGCTCGCGCACCAGCGTGCTCTCGCTCTACAACGCCGCGAACGCGGCGGCGATGGTGCTCGGCAACGTGGCCGGCGCGCTCGCCTTCGGCGGCTTCGCGACGGGCGCCGGCGACTTCACGCTCGTGATGGCGCTCTCCGCGGTCGCGCGGCTCGCCGCGCTGCCCTTCCTGCGCCACCCGCCCGCCGTGCCCGCGCCGGAGGCTTCGGTCGCGCAGATGCCGCTCGCCGTGCGGCCGGGCGCGGAGGGCGAGCAGCAGCCGGTGCTCGCGACCGTGCCGGAGGCCGGCGACGGCGCGGAGCCGCGCAGGCGCAGCTGACTCGGTCCTTCGCGGCGCGAGCGCGCTGGCTCTCGCTCGGTCGCCGCGAGGCGCGGCCGCGCTCCCTGGCCGCGCGGCGACGCGCTGCGCTACGCACGCCCGCGCTCCCTCGAACGAGTGCGCGGCTGCGCGCGCCGGAGGCTCCCATGACTGCCAAGCTCGCCAAGCCCGCGCTCGACGTGGGCGTCGTGACCGGTGACGTCAGTCGCGCGCTCGCCTTCTACACGGGCGCGCTCGGCTTTGCGAAGAGCGAGGAGATTCCGTTTCCCGGAGTCGGCGTCCTGCACCGGCTGCGCGTAGGCGAGAGCTTCTTCAAGCTGCTCGCGCCGGAGAAGCCCCCGGCGGCGCGCGCGCCCGGCGGCGGCATCACCGGCGGCATCGGCTTCCGCTACGTGACGTTCCAGGTCACGAATCTCGACGAGACGTTCGAGGCCTGCCGCAAGGCTGGCGCGAGGATCCTCGTCGAGCCGCGCCCGCTCCGGCCCAGTGTGCGCATGGCGATGGTCGAGGATCCCGACGGCAACGTCGTCGAGCTGCTCGGGCCCTGAGCCGCGCGGGGGCCGGCGTGGTCGACTACGACCCGTACTCCGACGACGCGATGCGCGACCCGCGGCCGATCTACGCGCGGCTGCGCGCCGAGAGCCCGGTCCACTACCTGGCGAAGTACGACTGCTGGGCGCTCGCGCGCTTCGAGGACGTGTACGCGGCGACGCTCGACGCCGCTTCGTTCTCCGCGCGCGGCGGCACCGCGCCCGGCCAGGTGCTGAAGGGCGACCCGGCGCCCCACACGTTCATGACCATGGACCTGCCCGAGCACCGCGTGCATCGGGGCCTGATCTCGCCGCGCTATGGGCGCGGTGCCGTCGCGAAGCTCGAGCCGCAGGTGCGCGCCGTCGCACGCGAGCTCCTCGCGCCCGGGGCCGCGCGCGGCGAGCTCGACGTCTACGCGTGGGCGAACCGCGCCGCGATCTGGCTCGGCGCCGAAATGCTCGGCCTCGAGCGCAAGGACGCCGAGCAGCTGCGCATCTGGATCGACGGCTTCTTCCACCGCGAACGCGGCCAAGCCGGGCCGGGGCCGAAGAACTTCGCGTTCGCCGCGCGGGTGGCGGAGCGCCTGGGCGAGATCGTTGCGGCGCGCCGGGCGCTGCCGGGGAGCGGCACGGGAGGAGAAGATCACCTATCCGCCTGGCTCGCCGCGCGCATCGACGGTCGCGCGCTGACCGACGAGGAGATCGTCGCGAACCTCTACTCGATGCTCGTGGTCGCCACCGAAACGGTGCCGGCGGCGGTAGCGAACGCGATCGCCTTGCTGGCCCAGAATCCCGGCGCCCTCGCGCGCGTGCAGGCAGATCCGAGCCTCGTTCCGGCGGCCTGGGCCGAGGCGCTGCGCCTCGATCAACCCACGAATCTGCTCGGGCGCCGCGTGATCCGAGACGTGCGGCTGGGCGGGCAGACCCTGCGGGCCGGGCAGGGGGTGCTCCTGCTCTGGGCCTCGGCCACCCGTGACGAGGCCGAGTTCCCCGCCGCCGACCGCTTCGACCTCGACCGGCGTCCCGCCCGGTCGCTCTCCTTCGGCCACGGCATCCACAAGTGCGTCGGGGAGCACCTCGCGAACCTCGAGGGCCACGTATTGGTAGAAGAGCTGCTTGCAGCGGCCGGCAGATTCTCCGTTGACTGGACACGCGCCGAGCGCATATACGGCGAGTTCCTTTCGGGATACCGGCAGCTGCCGATCTCTTTCGGCCCAAGCCCTCGATCCTGAGGGCGCCCGTGAAACTGCTGGGTCTCCGCCTCGAAAATCCCGCGGGGCTTTCGAGGAGGACCGAAACAAATCCCGCGGGTTGAACGTCTCACCCACGTTCGACGGAAATCGCCGCCACCTGCACCTGGAGGTGCATGCTGGTGAGGAACACCTGCCGGGGGGATGGTGTTCTTTACACCTTGGGCTGGCGATCCCGGCCGAAACGTATAAGGACCGCTCTTAGCCCACACCGAGCCGGACTCGCCCGACCGGCGACGGGGATGCCCATGCTGGACCACGAACGAAAGACCGACATCGTCGACGCGGCGCCCGAGCCGACGGCGACGCCGATGTCCACGACCTCTCGCAGCAGCGGGCCGCGCGAGTCGCTCGCCGCCTATTTCGGGGACGTGGCGGACATCCCCACCCTGCCCCACTCCGAGCAGCTCCGGGTTTCCCGCGAGCTCGAGGAGGCGACGCGGGCGTTCCACGAGACGCTCTACTGGCTGCCCTGGACCGCTCGGCGCGCGATCGCGGAATGGCGCGCCCGCAAGGACAGCGGCCGCACCACGCGCCGCATGTCCGAGGGCTTCGGCACCGGCGACCCGAAGGTCGGCGTGAAGCTCGACGAGGCGATGGCGCAGCTCGAGCGGATCGAGAAGAAGCGCGCTTCGCTGACCGGCGCCGCGGCCGCCAAGGAGCGCGCTCGGCTCGACGCGAAGGCGACCGTCGCGCTGCGCGAGGCGGACCTCGCCTTCTCGTACCTGCGCCAGCTCCACGCCGAGTTGGTGGAGATCGAGACGAAGCTGCGCCGCGCCGAGCACGCGCGCAAGCGCCTGCGCGCGCACCGCAGCGCTCCGCCGAGCGTCAGGCCGCGGCTCTCGATGAGCGAGCTCAACAAGCAGATCGCCGCGATCGAGGCGGAGGCGGGCCTTTCCGCGCGCGAGTTCCACGAGCGCATGGACCGCGTGGCCGCGGGCTACGAGGCGATGAGCACGCTCAAGAACCGCTTCGTGTTCCACAACTTGAAGCTCGTGATCGCGGTGGCGAAGGAGTTCCGCGGCATGGGCCTCGCCTTCCAAGATCTGATCCAGGAAGGGAACACGGGCCTGATCCGCGCGGTCGAGAAGTTCGACTGGCGGCGCGGCTTCAAGT
>CAYWRY010000161.1:0-8852 GCA_964460485.1 uncultured Spirochaetales bacterium | reverse complement strand
GAGCAGCCGTGGGAGAAGGATTTCGGCAAGCCGGCGCGCATCGTCTCGGCGCTCGACATCATGACCGACGGCCCGCTCGGCGCGGCCGGCTTCGCCAACGAGTTCGGGCGCCCCGCCCTGCTCGGCTACTTCCGCACCTTCGAGGAGCGCGTGCCCGGCCCGAGCGGCGAGGAGGTGCGCGGCTACCACAAGCCGATCATGATCGCGGGCGGCCTCGGCGCCGTGCGGCCGGGCCACGTGGAGAAGGCGCCGATTCCCGCCGGCGCGAAGCTGGTGGTGTTAGGGGGTCCCGCACTGCGCATCGGTCTGGGCGGCGGCGCGGCCTCCTCGGTCGCCTCGGGCGCCGGCGACGCGGAGCTCGACTTCGCGTCGGTGCAGCGCGACAACGCCGAGATGGAGCGGCGCTGCCAGGAGGTGATCGACGCCTGCGTCGCGGAAGGCGAGCGCAACCCCATCCTCTCGATCCACGACGTCGGCGCCGGCGGGCTCTCGAACGCGCTGCCGGAGCTGGTGCACGGCGCCGGCCTCGGCGCGCGCATCGCGCTGCGCGCGATCCCGAATGACGACCCGGGCATGTCGCCGCTGGAGATCTGGTGCAACGAGGCGCAGGAGCGCTACGTGCTCGCGCTCGCGCCGGAGCGGCTCGCCGACTTCGAGGCGCTCTGCGCGCGCGAGCGTTGCCCCTACGCCGTGGTGGGCGAGGCGACCGCGGAGCCGCGGCTCGTGGTGCACGACGCGCACTTCGGCGACGCGCCCGTCGACGTGCCGCTCGCGCTCGTCCTCGGCAAGCCGCCGCGCATGGTGCGCGACGCGAAGCGCGCCGCCGTTCGGCGTCGCCCGCTCGACCTCGCGGGCGTGACGCTCGCCGACGCGATCCGCCGCGTGCTGCATCTGCCGGCGGTGGCGGACAAGACCTTCCTGATCTCGATCGGCGACCGCACCGTCGGCGGGCTCGTGGCGCGCGATCCGATGGTCGGGCCGTGGCAGGTGCCCGTCGCCGATGCCGCGGTGACGATCGCCGGCTGGGGCACCCACACCGGCGAGGCGATGGCGCTGGGCGAGCGCACGCCGCTCGCGCTGATCGACGCGGCCGCCTCCGCGCGCATGGCCGTCGCCGAGGCGCTCACCAACCTGCTGAGCGCAGACGTCGCCGCGCTCTCCCACGCCAAGCTCTCGGCGAACTGGATGGCGGCCGCCGGGCACCCGGGCGAGGACGCCGCGCTCTACGACGCCGTGCGCGCCGTCGGCATGGAGCTGTGCCCGGCGCTCGGCATCGCGGTGCCGGTGGGCAAGGACTCCCTCTCGATGCGCACGGTGTGGAGCGAGCACGGCGAGCCGCGCGCGGTGACGGCGCCCCTCTCGCTGATCGTCACCGCCTTTGCGCCCGTGCGCGACGTGCGCGCGAGCTGGACGCCGCAGCTGCGCACGGATCGCGGCCCGAGCACGCTGCTGCTGGTGGACCTCGCGCGCGGGAAGCTGCGCCTCGGCGGCTCCGCGCTCGCGCAGGTCTACGAGCAGGTGGGCGACGCCGCGCCCGACGTCGAGGCGCCCGAAGATCTGCGCGCCTTCGCCGCGGCGCTCGCCGAGCTGCGCGAGGCGCGGCTCGTGCTCGCCTATCACGACCGCAGCGACGGGGGCCTGTTCGCGACGCTGCTGGAGATGGCGTTCGCCGGCGGCACGGGCCTCGACGTACGCCTCGAGGCGCGCGCCGACGCGCTGCTCGCGCCGCTCTTCGCCGAGGAGCTGGGCGCGGTGCTCCAGGTGCGCGACACCGACGTGCCGGCGGTGCTGGAGGCGTTCGCGCGCCACGGGCTCGCCGAGCGCGTCGCCGCCGTCGGCGCGCCCGCACCCGGCGACCGCGTGCGCGTCTTCGCGAACGGCGCCCTCGCCTACGACGAGTCGCGCGCCACGCTGCGCGCCTGGTGGAGCGCGACGAGCCACGCCATGGCGCGCCGGCGCGACGACCCGCAGTGTGCGGACGAGGAGCAGGCGGCGCGCATCGACCTCACGGACCCCGGCCTCGTCCCCCACGTGCCTTTCTGCTTCGACGCGCCGCGCGTCCTGAACGGCGCCCGCCCGCGCGTCGCCATCCTGCGCGACCAGGGCGTGAACGGACACGTGGAGATGGCGGCGGCCTTCCACCGCGCCGGCTTCGAGCCCGTCGACGTGCACATGACCGACCTGCTCGACCACGGCCTCTCGCTCGCCGGCTTCCGCGGCCTCGCCGCTTGCGGCGGCTTCTCCTACGGCGACGTGCTGGGCGGCGGCGGCGGCTGGGCGAAATCGATCCTATTCCACCCGCGCGCGCGCGACGCGTTCGCGGAGTTCTTCGCGCGCCCGGACACCTTCACCCTCGGCGTCTGCAACGGCTGCCAGATGCTCTCGCAGCTGAAAGAGCTGATCCCCGGCGCAGAGGCGTGGCCGCGCTTCGTCAACAACCGCTCGAACCGATTCGAGGCGCGGCTCGCGCTCGTCGAGGTGCTAGACAGCCCCTCCGTGTTGTTACGGGGCATGGCGGGCGCGCGGCTGCCGATCGCGGTGGCCCACGGCGAGGGGCGCGCGGAGTGCGAGCGTGCGCCCGGCGTGGTCGCCGCGCGCTTCGTCGACGGCCGCGGCCGCATCGCCGAGAGCTACCCCGCGAACCCCAACGGCTCGCCGGCCGGGCTCACCGGCCTCACCACGCCCGATGGGCGCGCGACCATTCTCATGCCGCACCCGGAGCGCGTGTTCCGGGCGGCGCAGCACTCCTTCCGGCCCGACGACTGGCGCGAGGACGGCCCTTGGATGCGCCTCTTCCTGAACGCGCGGGAGTGGGTGTCGTGAGGCCGCTCGCGCTCTCCGCGTTGACCGCAATCTCGCCCGTGGACGGCCGCTACGCGGCGCGCACGGAGGCGCTGCGCGCGCTCGCCAGCGAGTACGGGCTGATCCGCTACCGCGTGCGCGTCGAGATCGCCTGGCTCCGCGCGCTCGCCGCGCATCCCGGCATTCCCGAGGTGCCGGCTCTCTCCGCGAAAGCGCAGGCATTCCTCGCGGAGCTCGAAGACCGCTTCGGCGAGGAGGACGCCGCGCGCATCAAGGAGATCGAGCGCACCACGAACCACGACGTGAAGGCGGTCGAGTACTTCCTGAAGGAGCGCTTCGCCGCGCTGCCCGAGCTCGCCGCCGTCTCGGAGTTCGTGCACTTCGCCTGCACCAGCGAGGACATCAACAACCTCGCCTACGCGCTGATGCTGCGCGACGTGCGCAGCGCCGTGCTGCTGCCCGAGCTCGACGGCGTGATCGCCGCGCTGCGCGCGCTGGCGGAGAAGACCGCGGACGTGGCGATGCTGTCGCGCACGCACGGGCAGCCGGCTTCGCCGACGACGCTGGGCAAGGAGATCGCGAACGTGGTCGCGCGCCTCGCGCGCGGGCGCGCGCGGCTCGCCGGAGTGGAGATCCTCGGCAAGCTGAACGGCGCGGTCGGCAACTACAACGCGCACCTGGCGGCCTATCCCGAGCTGGACTGGGAGGCCGTCTCGCGCGGCTTCGTGGAGGGGCTCGGCCTCATCTGGAACCGCTTCACCACCCAGATCGAGCCCCACGACTGGATCGCCGAGTACGCCGACGCGACCGCGCGGCTGAACACGATCGGGGTCGACTTCGCGCGCGACGTGTGGGGCTACGTCTCGCTCGGCTACTTCCGCCAGCGCGCCGTCGCCGGCGAGGTGGGTTCGTCGACCATGCCGCACAAGGTGAACCCGATCGACTTCGAGAACGCCGAGGGCAACTTCGGCGTAGCGAACGCGCTGTGGCGTCATCTCTCGGAGAAGCTGCCGATCTCGCGCTGGCAGCGCGACCTCACCGACTCCACCGTGCTGCGCAACCTGGGCGCGGCGGCCGCCTACACGTCGCTGGCGTGGCAATCGCTCGCGCGCGGGCTGCCGAAGCTCGAGGTCGACGCGAGCGCGCTCGCCGCCGATCTGGATGCCGCGACCGAGGTGCTCGCAGAAGCCGTGCAGACGGTGATGCGCCGCTACGGCGTGCCCGAGCCCTACGAGAAGCTGAAGGCGCTGACGCGCGGGCGCGGCATCTCGCCCGAGGAACTCGCCCGCTTCGTCGACGCGCTCGCGATTCCGGCCGAGGCGAAGGCGCGCCTGCGCGCCTTGCGGCCGAGCGCCTACACCGGGCGCGCGGCGGCGCTCGCCCGCGCGAGGGAGGAGTGACGCGTTGAGCACCGCGCCTGAGCGCGCGCCGATCTCCCCGCGCGAGCAGCGCGTGCAGACCGTCTGCCTCGCGATCCTCTCGACGATCGGCATCGCCTTCTCGCTGTGGTGGCTGCGGCCGGTGCTGATCCCGTTCGTGATGGCGCTGTTCATCGCGCTCGCGCTGGGCATGGGCGTCGACCTGCTCGCCGAGCACGCGCGGCTGCCGCGCCGCGTTGCGCTGCCGCTCGTGCTGCTGCTCGGCGTGCTCGGGCTGTTCGGCGTGGGCGCGCTGGTGACCGTCTCGGTGAGCGAGCTGGCGGCGAACAGCCGCGCCTACGCCGAGAAGATCAGCCAGCTGGTGGACGAGGCGCTGGCGCTCGCGCCGCCGGCGCTGCAGGACCAGTTCGCGACGGGCGCCTCGAAGCTGCGCGAGATCCCGGTGGCGACGATCGGTGGCGTGCTGCAAGCGGTGTCGGGCACGCTCGCGAACCTGCTCTCCAACACGCTGATCGTGCTCGTGTTCCTGTTCTTCCTGATGCTCGGCGCCGACACCTTCAGCCGCCGCGAGCAGGGCGCGTGGGGCGCGATCGTGCGCCGCGTGCAGTCGTACCTCGCCGGCAAATTCGCGCTCTCGGGCGTGAGCAGCGTGCTGGTCGGCATCACCTTCCTGGTGCTCGACCTGCCGCTCGCGCTGGTCTGGGCGCTGCTCACGCTCGTGCTCACCTTCGTCCCCGCGGTGGGCGTGACGATCGCGCTGCTCCTGCCGCTGCCGATGTTCTGGCTCGATCCGAGCGTGAGCCGCAGCGCCTTCGTGCTGTCGATCGCGATCCCGGGCGCGATCCACTTCGTCGCGAACCTGTTCGAGCCCAAGGTGGTGGGCGACTCGCTTGGGCTACACCCCATCACGATCATGATGGCGCTCGTGTTCTGGACGATGCTCTGGGGCCCGGTGGGCGCGCTGCTCGCGGCGCCGATGACCGCGGTCATCGCGATCCTGCTGGAGCGCTTCGACGGCACGCGCCCGCTCGCCCAGTTGCTCGCCGGCCAGTTCGGCGAGATGCGGAGGGCGCTGTGAGCTTCCAGCTAGAAGAGAGCTGGTCGCGGCGCTGGGGACGCCGCGCGCTGACGCTGCCCGGCGTCTACGTCGGCTTCCTGGTGATGCTGTTCGGTCTGCCGCTCTGGCTGGCGATCGCGGCCCTCGCCGACCTCGCGAGCGGCGGCGCGCGCCGCCGCTGGCCGGCGGTGCGCTTCGTACGGCTCGTGCTCGGTTATCTGGCCTGGACGGTCTTCGGCGTGACGAGCTGGGCGCTCATCGCGCTCTTCTCGCTCGGCCTCTCGCGCGAGCGTTACCTGCGGCGGCTGTTCCGCCTCCAGCAGATCTGGGCGCGCGGGCTCTTCGACATGGCGCGGCGGGCGCTCTCGCTGCGCGTCCACGTGGAGGAGGGCTTCGTTCCCGACGAGCGGCCGATCCTGCTGTTCGTGCGTCACGCGAGCCTCGTGGACGTGCTGCTGCCTGCGGTGTTCGTCTCGGGCCCCCACGACGTGCTGCTGCGCTACGTGATGAAGCGCGAGGTGCTGTTCGATCCGGCGATCGACATCGTGGGCCAGCGGCTCGAGAACGCGTTCGTGAGCCGCGGCAGGGGCTCGGCGGAGCGCGAGGAGCTGGCGATCCGCTCGCTGGCCAGCGGGCTCGGGCCGCGCGAGGGCGTGATCGTGTTTCCGGAGGGCACGCGTTTCAACGAGGCGAAGCGCGTCGACGCGCTCGCGCGCATCCGCGACTCCGGCGACCGCGCGCGGCTGGCGCGCGCGGAGCAGCTTCGGCACGTGTTGCCGCCGCGCAGCCGCGGCCCGCTCGCCGTGCTCGACGCCGCGCGCGCCGCCGACGTGATCTTTCTCGCGCACCGCGGCTTCGACGGCGCAGTGGGCGTGGTCGACCTGCTGCGCGGCGCACTGATCGGCCGCGCGGTGGAGCTGAAGACCTGGCGCGTGCCGCGCGCCGAGGTACCGGCGGAGCGCGAGGCCTGCCTCGCCTGGCTCGACGCCGAGTGGGCGCGCGTCGACGCCTGGATCGCGAGCCGCATCGCCGCCGAACGATTCGCCTAGTCGGGCGCCGCCGCTCCGCCGCGACGGCGCCCCTCGCGCACGCGCTGCGGTAGGGTGGGCGCATGCTCGCCGAAGCCCTCGCCCACGCCGCGCTCGCGATCGCGGGCGCGATGCTCGCGCTCTGGCTGCTCTCGCTCGCGCTGCGCGACGCGAGCATCGTCGACGTGTGGTGGGGCCCGGGCATCGCGCTCGGCGGCAGCGTCGCCTGGCTCTCCGCGGGCGCGTCTCATCCGCGCGCGGCGTTGCTGGTCGGGCTCGCATGGCTCTGGGCCCTGCGCCTCGGCGGCTATCTGCTCTGGAGGAACGCGGGGCACGGCGAGGACCCGCGCTATCAGGCGATGCGGCGCCACTGGGGCGCGCGCTTCCCGCTGATCTCGCTCGCCACGGTGTTCGCGCTCCAGGGCGTGCTGCAGTGGGTCGTCTCGCTGCCGCTGCAGGTGGGCAGCGCGCTCCCCGGCGATGCGCCGCTCGGTGTGCTCGACGGATTCGGCGCGCTGCTGTTCAGCGCAGGCGTCGCCTGCGAGGCGATCGCCGACGTGCAGCTCGCCCGCTTCAAGGCGGATCCCGCGAACGCCGGCCGCGTGATGGATCGCGGGCTGTGGCGCTACACGCGCCATCCCAACTACTTCGGCGACGCGCTCGCGCACTGGGGACTCTTCGCGATCGCGCTCGCCACGCCGTACGGCGCGTGGACCGTGCTCTCGCCGGCGCTGATGACGTTCCTCTTGCTGCGCGTCTCCGGCGTCGCGCTGCTGGAGCGCAGCATCGCCAAGCGGCGGCCGGACTACGACGACTACCGGCGCCGCACCAGCGCCTTCATCCCGCGACCTCCGCGAGCGTCCGCGCGCAGAGATTCGCGATGATCCTCGATCTGTTCCGGCTCGACGGTCGCACGGCCATCGTCACCGGCGCCGGCAAGGGCATCGGCCGCGCGATCGCGCTCGCCTTCGCCGACGCCGGCGCCGACGTGGTGGTCGCGGCGCGTACACCCGCCGACATCGACGACACCGCGAACGAGGTGCGCAAGCGCGGCCGCCGCGCGCTGGCCGTGCCCTGCGACGTGATGAAGCGCGAAGACCTGGAGCGCGTCGTCGCGCGCACGCTCGAAGAGTTCGGGCGCATCGACGTGCTGGTGAACAACGCCGGCGGCTCGCCGCCGAAGGCTGCGCTGCGCACCAGCGAGCGCGAGTTCGAGACCGCCTTCCGCTTCAACGTGACCACCGCGTTCGTGCTCACGCGCCTCGCCGTCTCGAAGATGGTCGAGACCACCGGCGGGGGCAGCGTGATCAACATCTCGTCGGTGGCGGGGCGCGAGAACGCCGCGGGCTTCGTCGCCTACGGCACGGCGAAGGCCGCGCTCTCGTTCATGACCCAGGAGCTCGCCCAGGATTTCGCGCCGAGAGTCCGCGTCAACGCGATCGCCGTGGGATCCGTCGAGACCGACGCGCTGCAGACGGTGCTCACGCCGCAGATCAAGCAGACGATGATCTCGCTCACGCCCCTCGCGCGGCTCGGGCGCGTGGAGGACATCGCCGCGTGCGCCCTCTACCTCGCGTCGCCGGCGTCGAGCTACGTGACGGGCGAGATCGTCGGCGTGAACGGCGGCCTGGTAGGCCTCAACCTGCGGATGCCTCGCGCCTTCGAGTAACGCGCGCCGCACGCGAGCTACGCGAGCTGCACGCCGCCCGCGCAGAGCCTTCCGTCGTGCTGCGCTCGCGCTGCCGGCCGGTTGCCGCCGCTGCGTTCAACCCGTCACAAAGCGTGCGCTCCCTCACGCCGATACGCCTCGTGCGTCGCCGGGGAGAAGGCCAATGTTTCGCGTCATCGGGTTCGTCAGTTTGCTCGCGCTGTGCGCGGGCGCCGCGCACGCGGAAGACGACCGCGCGGCTTACGATCGCAGGCAGGAGCTGCTCACCGAGCAGCTCAACGCGCGGATCGCCAAGGGCGTGACCGTCACGCCGCCGCCGCCTGCGAAGGCAGCTCCGGTCGCCGAAGAGGCGATCATCGCGAAGACGGAGGGCGCGCGGCGCTGACGGAAACGGCGCTTCCGCGCGCCCGATCTCCGCACATCGCACGCCGCGCGACCACGCGCGTTGCGTGAGCTTCCGCTTGCGCGCGGCCGACCGCGCGTCTACGGCGCCTCCGCCGCCGCGCGCTCCGCGGCCTCGCCGTCCGCGCGGCTCACCAGGTCGAACGCCGCGCGCAGGTCTTCCGGGGCGCGCCGCGCGCGCAGCTTCACGACGTCGACTAATGCCCACTCGGTGTTCGCCGAGAACAAGAGCTCGCCCCGCGCCCGGCGCAGGCGGGTGTGACGCACGCAGCGCGCGCCGCGCAGCTCGCTCACCCAGGTCGTCTCGCGGATGCGGTCGCCGAGGTAGGCGCTGCGCTCGTAGTGCAGGTCTTGGTGGCGCACGACCCACACGAAGCCGCGCGCGCGCAGCGCTTCGAAGCCGAAGCCGAGCGCGCTCGCGTGGGCCTCGGCCAGCGCGAGCGTGATGCGGATCCACGCCAGGTTGTTCACGTGGCCGAGCTGGTCGATGTGCTTCGCCTCGAGCACGCGCTCGC
>CAYWRY010000160.1:0-8862 GCA_964460485.1 uncultured Spirochaetales bacterium | reverse complement strand
GCCTAGCGCGGAGGCGTGAGCGCCCGGATCTCGGAGCGCGTCGGTCGGAACGCCCTGCTGGTGGAATTGCCTCGCGCGCGCGACCGTCGCGTGGAAGGAACGCCAGAGCGAGGCAAACCATGACCAGAGCGACGAGCACGGACGCCGCGCTGCGCAAGCGCGCCGCCGCGGTGATTCCCGGCGGCATGTACGGCCACGAGTCCACGGGGCTGCTGCCCGCGGAGTTCCCACAATTCTTCTCGCGCGCGAAGGGCGCGCGGCTGTGGGACGCCGACGGCAACGAGGTCGTCGACCTGATGTGCGCCTACGGCCCCAACTTGTTGGGGTACGCGGACCCGGAGATCGACGCCGCCTACGTCGCGCAGCTCGCGCGCGGCGACACGATGACGGGGCCGTCGCCGCTGATCGTCGAGCTGGCCGAGCAGCTCGTGGCGATGGTCGCCCACGCGCAGTGGGCGATGTTCTGCAAGAACGGCACGGACGCGACCTCGATGGCGCTGAGCGTCGCGCGCGAGCACACGCGAAGGCGCAAGGTCCTCGTTGCGAAGGGCGCCTATCACGGCGCCGACGCGTGGTGCACGCCGGTGCCCGCCGGCACGCTCCCCGAAGACCGCGCGCACCTGATCACGTTCACCTACAACGACGTCGCGAGCCTCGAGCGCGCCGCGCGCACGGCGGAGGGCGACCTCGCGGCCGTGCTCGTCTCGCCGTTCAAGCACGACGGCTTCGTCGACCAAGAGCTGCCCACGCCCGAGTTCGCAGTGGCCGCGCGCGCCACGTGCGACCGCGCGAAGGCACTGCTGGTCCTCGACGAAGTGCGCGGCGGCTTCCGACTCGCGCGCACCGGCTCGTGGACGCGCCTCGGCGTCGAGCCCGACCTCAGCGCCTGGGGCAAGTGCCTCGCGAACGGCCACCCGATCTCGGCGCTGCTCGGCAGCGACGTCGCCCGCACCGCTGCCTCGCGCATCTACACCACGGGCAGCTTCTGGTTCGCCGCGGCTCCCATGGCCGCCGCGCTCGTCACGCTGAGGCGGATCCGCGAGACCGACTACCTGGAGCGCACCGAACGCCTCGGCGCCCAGCTCCGCGAGGGCCTCGCAAAGGCCGCCGCAGTCCACGGCTACGCGCTGCGCCAGACCGGCCCGCCGCAGATGCCGCAGATCCTGCTCGAAGGCGACGACGACTTCCGTCGCGGCTTTGCCCTCGCGAGCGAGCTGATCCAGCGCGGCGTCTACCTGCACCCGTGGCACAACAACTTTGTGTGCGCGGCGCTGACGGAGGGAGATTTGGAGACGGTGGTGTCAGCCGCGCGCGAGGCGTTTGGAGCAGTGAGGAGGAGAGAGGGGACGCTGGTGCCGCACGCGCGGGTCGCGGCGCTTCTGAGTCACTGACCCCGTTTCTGGCGGCGCTCGTCGAAGCCGCCGTGGAGTCGAATGCGGCGAGCTGAACCATCGAGCGCAGGCTTCCCAGCCGCTGACCTCGCATCGCGCCGACTGGCCCGCCTTCGACTCTCGCGCGACGCTCCGGCGATGACGGCACCTGGAGGATGGCTCCCCTCGCTCTCGCGGCCGCCGAAGAGCAGTTCGTACGCCTGTCACGTGCCGCGCCTCGGGCTCTCGAAGACTTCGCTTCCGTCCTCCCTCCCATGACCCGCCCCCTCCGCGTCGCCCACGTCTCCGACCTTCACGTGCTCTCGCGCACCGGCGTGCACTGGCGCCGCATCGTCTTCAACAAGCGCATCACCGGCTACGCGAACCTCGCGCTGCGCCGGGGACGCGTGCATCGGCGCGAGTATCTGTGCGCGGTGCTCGCGGCGGCGGCGGAGCGGGCGGATCATCTCGTCGTCACCGGCGACATCACGAACCTGTCGCTGGAGCACGAGTACGAGGAGGCGTGCGCGCTGCTGGACGAGGCGGCGCGGCGCGCGGAGGTGACCGTGGTGCCGGGCAACCACGACATCTACCTGCCGGCGACGCACGAGCACCGCCGCTTCCCACATCACTTCGCGCGCTTTCTGCGGAGCGACCTGCCGGAGCTGGCGCGCGACCTTCCCGCCGGGCGCTTTCCGTGCGTGAAGCTTCGCGGGCCGCTGGCGATCGTGGCGTTGTCGAGCGCGGTGCCGCGGCCGCCCTTCGTCTCGGCTGGCTACGCGGGCCACGCGCAGCTCGAGGCGCTGGCGCAGGTGCTCGCGCATCCGGAGGTGCGGCGCCGCACGCCGGTCGTGCTGATCCATCATCCGCCCGTGGACTCGCGCCCGCGCCTCCTCCAGCTCCGCGACGGGCTCGTGGACGCGGCGGGCCTTCGCCGCGCGCTCTCGCCGCTCTCGCGCGGGCTCGTCCTGTACGGGCACAAGCACTTCCGGTTGCGCCGCACGCTCGCGACCGCTGCCGGCCACCTCGACGTGATCGGCGCGAGCGGCGCGGCGCTCGATCATCCCCACGGCGCGGTGCGCGCAGGCTTCAACCTCTACGAGATCGGCGCGGACGGCGAGCTCGCCTCCGCCGAGGCGCACGTGCTCGACGCCGCCGGCGAGCGCCTCATGGTGACGCCGATCCGTGCGGCGTCGTGAACTACCGGCGCGCGCTCGTCGTCGTGGAGCTCGGCGCCGACGCGCGCGCCGAGCTCGCGGCGCTCCGTCGCTTTGCGCCATCCACCGAGCGCGTCTTCGTTCTCGCGCTCCAGCCGGACTCTCAGCTGGCCTGGCTGAGCCCCGCGGCGCCCCCAGAGCTGGGCGACTCGGTGCAAGCCGCGCTCGACGCGCTGCGCGCAGCCGCGGCCGACGCGGCGCCGCGCGTCGACGTGGTGGCGGTCTCGGAGCCCACGCTGGCGGTGCTCGCGGAGGCGGTCACCGGCGGCGGCGTCGATCTCGTCGTCGCGGGCGCGCTGCCCCCTCGCGCGCTCGCAATCGTCGCCGAGCTGCCGAAGCGCAGCGCGGTTCCAGTGCTCATCGCGCGGCCTGCGCTCGCTGATCCCGCGGCGGGCGGCGGCAGCCGGCTCTTGTGCGTGGGCCTGAGCGCGCGCGGCCGGCGCGCGATCGTGAAGTTCCTGCGCGAACGCGCGGCGCCGGCGAATCGCGCCGTGCTGCTGTCGCGCGCGCCGCTCTCGGAGGTGGAGCTCGCGGAGCTGCGCGAGGTGTCCGGCCTCGCACCCGAGCTGCAGCTCGCCGACGCCTGGAATCAGCCGTGGTGGGACCTGCTTCTCGCCGGGAAAGCGCCGGTCGTCGATCTCGTCGTGCTCCCGCGCCTTCCACCGCTCGCGCTGCTCCGCCTCTCTGCCGGGCCGGCGCTGCTCTTGCTCCCGCCGCTCGGCTCCGAGGCGACGGAGTGGCAGCTCGCCATCGACGTGCCGGATCTGGTCGACGACGGCGCCCTGATCCGCGCGCGCGTCGAGTACGCGCTCGGCGTCGGGCGTCGCACGCCGATCGCCGACCAGGAGCTCGCGTTCGTCCGCGAGGGGCAGATCGTCGCGCGCGCGGCGTCGCGGCGTGGCGAGGCGGAGCTGCCGTCCGGGCTCGGGAGTCACCTCGGCGTGTTCCGTCTGCGCGGGAGATGGGCGGAGGATCCGGTCGCGCGCATCGAGGCGCACGTCGCGGTGCTGCGCGCAGGTGCGACGCCGCTCCTGCTGTTCGATGCCGAGCTCGAGAAGGGCGAGCTGCCGCGGCTCCGCGACGCCGCGTGGGCCGAGCCGGTCGGCGTGCGGATCCGCTCGCTGCGCAGCTGCGCCTCGCTGCGCGCGCGGATGCGCGAGGCCGGCCTCGCGCCGTGCGTGATCGACGCCGGCGCCGCGCTCGGCGAGGGCGACGCGGCGGACGTGCCCGCGCAGGCCGACGCGGTGCGCCTCGCGCGCGTTGCGGCGCGCCTCCGCGCCGCGGGCTTCCCCGTCGCCGCGATCGTCTACCGCGGCGAGCATCGGCCCGAGGCGCGCGGCTTCGACGCGCTGCGACCCGAGGGCGTGCCCGCGCTGCGCCCGTCGCCGGCCAACGCTCGGCGCCCCGCATCGCTCGCGGAGAGGCTCGACGCCACGACGGGCAGCGAGGCGATTCCCGGCAACCGCGTCGAGGTCGAGCTCGACAACCGGCTCGCGCGCGAGTGGCTGCTCGCCGCGATCGCCGGCAGCCGCGAGCGCCTGCACCTGCAGGCCTACATGGCGGCGGACGACGACGTCGGGCGCGCAGTGGAGGCGGCGCTCGCGGCCGCGGCTGCGCGCGGCGTCGTCGTGCGCGTGCTGATCGACTCGCTGCACGGGCTGCACGGCTCGCTCGGCATCACCAACCCGCTACTCGAGCGGATCGGCGCGATCCCCGGCGTCGCGCTGCGCGTCGCGAGGCCGATCACGAGCCTGCCGTCGCTCGAGGAGCTGAAGCGCCGCGACCACCGCAAGCTCGTCGTCGCCGACGGCGCCCTCGCGCTGCTCGGCGGGCGCAACCTCTCGCACGAGTACTACGTGGGATTCGCCGAGGCGCCGCTCGCGCCACACGCGCACTGGCGCACGGTGCCGTGGCTCGATGCGGGCGCGCGCGTGGAGGGGCCCGCCGTCGCCGCGCTCGAGCGCTCGTTCCTGCAAGCGTGGACGGAAGCCGGCGGCGACGCGTTCGACGTCCGAGTTCCCGCGCCCGCGGGCGCGACCTCCGTGCGCGCGATCGTGCACCGCGGCCTGCGCGACGCGTACGCGCTCGAGGCGTACCTCGCGCTGATCGAGACCGCCGAGTCCCACGTCACCGCCGTGAACGGCTTCCCGCTGCTGCTCGAGCTGCAGCACGCGCTCTTGCGCGCACTGCGCCGCGGCGTCCGCGTGCGCACGCTGTTCGGCAACCTCTCGCCGCGCCACGGCGGCGAGCTCTTCGAGGGCGCCTGGGCGCGCACGCGCGGCGTCGCGACCTCCTTCGTCCACTCGCGCATGGACGCCCTCGTCGCAGCCGGCGGCGAATGCCACGAGCTGGTCGTTCCCCACGAGACCGCCTGGCACCCGCGCATCGGCGACGTACATCCCCACGTGCACGCCAAGGCCCTCTGCGCCGACGGCCGCGCGTGCGCCGTCGGCAGCGCGAACCTCGACATCACGGCCGGCTACTGGGAGAGCGAGCTGCTGCTGGTGGTGGAGGACGCGGCGATCGCGGCGACGTTCGAGTCACGCGTCGACGCACTGATCGCCCACTCCGCGCGCGTCGACCGCGACGACCCGGAGTGGCGTCGCCGCGCGGAGTCGCGCGAGTGGATGCGCTACTGGCCGGGGACGCTGTCGCTGTGAGGCACGCTCCGCGCCGCGGCTCACCAGTATCGGACGGGCGAGATGTTCTCCCGCTCGATCAGCTCGCGCTCCACAGCCGCGACGTCGTAACAATTGAGCTCGAGGTGGTTGCCCCAGGGATCCTGGAAGTTGTAGGCGTAGCAGAGATCGAAGTCGACGACGGCTTCCTTTTTCAGCTCGCCGCCGGCGTCGTCTCGCAGAGAGCCGGAGTCGAGCCCGCGCGCGAACGCGACGAACTGCCTCGCGTCCACGCTGAAGGCTGCGCCCATCTCGAGGGTCGTCGCGGAGTGGCCGCCGCCGGCCTGAAAGAGGGCGATCCCCGACTTCCCGCCGTCCGCGGACATGTGCAGGGGCCCGCCTTGGACGCGCGTCCACGCCGCGTACTCGGGCACGGCTTCGAAGCCGAGCTGCTCGGCATACCAGCGAGCCGCCGCGGCGCGGTCCGGTACGACGAGGTGAACGTGGTTCAAGGATCCCATCCGGAATCGCGCCATCGCGGGGCCTCCCTTTCGTCGCGCTCTCCCGAGCGCAGGCTTCGCCGCCTCGTTCACTTCCCCTCGAACTTCGGCTTGTCCTTCGCCGCCATCGCCTTGTAGCCGAGCTGCATGTCGTCGCTGACGAAGTTCACGCTCGCGCTCGCCGCCTCGAACTTCAGCGCGTCGGAGAGGCCGCGCTCGGCCCAGTGGTTGATCGTGCGCTTGATGGTCTGCACGGCGAGCGGCGCGTTCTCGGCGATCTCGGCGGCGAGCGCGCGCACGTGGGAGAGGAGCTGATCGCGCGGCACCACCTCCTGCACGATCCCGATGCGCAGGGCGGTCTGCGCGTCGATGCGGCGGCCGGTGAAGGCGAGCAGGCGCGTCCAGCCCGCCCCGAGCTCGGTGACGAGGCGCATGTCGCCGCCGGCGTCGATGCCGACGCCGACGCGCGGCTCGGGCAGCGCGAACTGCGCGTCGTCGGCCGCGATGCGGATGTCGCCCATCATCGCGACCTCGAGCCCCGCGCCGAGGCAGTAGCCGTGCACGGCCACGAGCACTGGCTGCGGGAGGTTCGCGAGCACGTGGAAGCGCTCGTGCACCCAGCGGAACTTCTCGTAGTAGTTACGGACCTTCTCCGCGGGAGAGCGGCCGGTGATGCGATCCTCGGGCATGCCGAGGTCGACGCCCGCGCAGAACGCGCGCCCCTCCGCGCGCACGATCACCACGCGCACGTCGGCGTCGAAGCGCAGCTCGTCGGCGCGCGCCGCGATCTGCCGCGCGCTCTCCCAGCTCCACGCGTTCAGCTTCTCCGGCCGATCGAGCACGAGCGTCGCGATCGCGCCGTCCTTCTCGAGCCGGATGTAGGTCTCCATCCTCTGCGAACTCCGTTCGCCTGACGGCTCACTGCGCGCGCCCTGCGCCGCTCACGCGGCGCTGGGTCGCTTGCGGCTTCTCGAGCCGAGTCCGCTCAGGCGTCTCTTGGTTGTTTCCGGAACTCGGTCACTTCAGCTCGAACGGTCCCTTTCCCATCTGCGTGCGGATCGGCACGAAGTCGGGCTGGCGCATGGCGCGGCGCTGCCAGTTCGCGCCGTCGACCACGAGGGTGTGGCCGCTGATGTAGCTCGCGTAGGGAGAGCCGAGGAACGTCGCGGCCCAGCCGAGCTCGCGCAGCCGGCCGGTGCGCAGCGCGGGGCAGCTCGCCTCCTCGCTCGCGCGGTCGCCGCGGCCCGGCGTCGCCTTGATCGCCGCCACCTCGTCCTCGTGCGGGAACAAGCCTGGCACGAGGCCGTTCACGCGAATGCCGTAGGGGCCCCACTCGACCGCGAGCGTCTCGGTCATGTTCTTCACGCCGGCTTTCGCGGCGGCGGAGTGGGCGAAGCCCGGGCCGCCGGTCCACGCGTACGACGCGCCCACGTTGACGATCGCGCCGCTCGTGCCTGCGGCGATGTGCCGCCGCCCGAACTCGCGCGAGCAGAAGAAGGTGCCGTTGAGCACGATGTCCACGACGGTGCGCCAGCCGTTCGGGCTGAGATCCTCCGCGGGCACCGGGAAGTTCCCCGCGGCGTTGTTCACGAGCACCGACGGATGCGCGAAGGCGAGCGCGATCTGGTCGAAGGCCGTCGCCACCTGGTCCGGCTGGCGGATGTCGCATGCGACTCCGATCGCCCTAGCGCCCACGGCTTCCACCGCCGCGACGCCCGCGGCGCGGTGCTCCCCGCCGCGCGACAGGATCGCGACGTTCGCGCCGAGCCGCGCGAACTCGAGCGCGATCGCCTTGCCGAGCCCCGTGCCGCCACCTGTTACGGCGACGGTCTGTCCGGCGTAGGAGCCGGCGGGAAGTGCGTGCGCGCCGAGCGGCGGCGGTTCGGGGAGGCCCATCGTGTGCTCCGGTGCGAGGGAGCGCGCAGGATTGCGCAGCGCATGGCCCGCCGCCGCGCGCGTCGCCTCGCGCGTGGCCGCGCGCCACTCGCGTATGCTGCGCCGACTCGCTGCCGGAGATCGCCGTGACCGACGCCCGCACGCTCCACACTGGAACGCCCGAGCTGCTGTGCCGCGTCGAGTCGCGCGTCGGCGTCGTCACGCTGAATCGCCCCGACGCGAAGAACGCGCTCAGCATGGACATGAAGCGCGCGCTACACCGGGTGATCCCCGAGCTCGGCGCGAATCCCGAGGTCGGCTGCGTGCTGCTGACGGGCGCGGGCTCTGCCTTCTGCGCGGGCGGCGACACGAAGCGCATGGCGAGCGAGGGGCGGCCGCCGTCGCCCGAGGACCGCAAGCGCCAGCTGCGCTGGGAGCACGAGATCCCGCGCGCGCTGCACCGGCTCGAGAAGCCGACCGTGGCGGCGCTGCCCGGCCCGGCCGCGGGCGCCGGATTCGCGCTCGCGCTCGCCTGCGACCTGCGCCTGATGGCCGAGAGCGCCTTTGCCACCACCGCCTACGCGCGCCTCGGCCTCTCCGGCGACTACGGCGCGAGCTGGTTCCTGACGCGCCTCCTGGGGCCGGCGCGGGCGCGCGAGGTGATGTTCCTCGGAGAGCGCCTCTCCGCCGCCGACTGCGAGCGGCTCGGCCTCGCGAACCGCGTGCTGCCCGACGCCGGTTTTGACGCGGCCGCCTTCGACTACGCGAGGCGGCTGGCCGCCGGCCCGCCCATCGCGCTGCGGTACATGAAGGACAACCTGAACCGCGCGCTCGGCGAGTCGCTCGAGTCCGTGCTCGACGTCGAGGCCGAGCGCATGGTGCAGGGCGCAGGCACCGAGGACTACGAAGAGGCCGTGAAGGCCTTCGCGGAGAAGCGCGCGCCGCTGTTCAAGGGGCGCTGAACTTTGGGGACGTTCATACGAGCCGGTGACTTCGGTGCCACCCCTCGTTCGCGCCGGAAGGACTGGCACCCAAGTCACAGCCAGGTATGAACGTCCCCTAGGAGTAAGCATGTCCGACGGCGCAGACGCAGTCCGCCTCTCATACGACGGCCCGGTCGCGATCGTCTCCTACCACCGGCCCGAGAAGCACAACGCGGCGAACGATGCGATGGATCAGCGGCTGTTCGCGATCTTGCAGGAGCTGCACGCGAGCCCCGGGCTGCGCGCGGTGATCTGGCGCGGCGAGGGCGCGTCGTTCTCGTCGGGGCGCGACACGTCGC
>CAYWRY010000159.1:0-8900 GCA_964460485.1 uncultured Spirochaetales bacterium | reverse complement strand
CAACCAGGTGAACAACGTCCTCGGCTTCCCGTTCATCTTTCGCGGCGCGCTCGACGTGCGCGCACGCCGCATCAACGAGCCGATGAAGCTGGCCGCCGTGCACGCGCTGGCCGAGCTCGCGCGGCGCGGCGAGGGCGTGCCCGAGGTGGTGCGCCGCGCCTATCCCGGCGAGGGGCTGACCTTCGGGCGCCGCTACATCATTCCGAAGCCCTTCGACCCGCGCGTGCTCACCTACGTGGCGCCGGCGGTCGCGTTGGCGGCGATGGAGAGCGGCGTCGCGCAGCACCCGGTGAACATCCTCGAATACCGCGAGCGCCTGAACGAGCGCCTCGGCGAGATCTCCGCCCTCTAACAACCCCAGCCCGGGACTCGCCGAGCCCGCGCATCTCCAGAGCAACTGCCGAACGCGCTGCGGCGGCGCGGTGCAGTAGCGCGAGCCAGACGCGGCGAGCCGGACGAGCGAAGACAGCGAGCATGAGCGCGCCCCAATACGCCCTCGACAACCCGCTGGCGCAGGCACTGCCCGCGCCCGAGAGCAGCCAGGCGGTGCATCCCTCCGCCGCGCTCTACGAGGAAGCGCTCGCGCTCGGCCGCGAGCTGACGCAGCGGCCGCTGCGCGGCGGCGGCCTCGCGCGCGTGCGCGTCCAGCACGCCAAGAACCGCATGACCGTGTTCGAGCGCATCAAGGTGCTCACCGACAAAGAGCCCAACTTGATGTGGCAGAACTGGGGGAAGAACCTCGACGGCGCCTCGCTCGTCACCGGCATCCTGAACATCGCCGGCCGCGACGTCGCCATGTACGGCCACGACTTCACACTGCGCGCCGGCTCGATGGACGCGACCAACGGCGCGAAGCTCGCGCGCCTCATCTACATGGCCGCCGAGCGCGGCATCCCGCTGATCGGCATGAACGACTCCGCCGGCGCGTTCGTGCCGGCCGGCGTGGGCGGGCTCGACGGCTACAGCGAGGCGTTCGCCGCGCTGCGGCGCATCTCGGGCATCGTGCCCACGATCAGCCTGATGTTCGGGTACAACGCCGGCGGCGGGTCCTACCTGCCGCGCCAGGGCTCGTTCATGATCCAGTGCGCGGACACCTTCATCGGCCTCACCGGGCCGGGCGTAGTGAAGAGCTCGCTGGGCGAGGACATCAGCGCCGACGCGCTCGGCGGCCCGGGCGTGCACGCGCTGAACGGCGTGTGCGACCTCACGACGGCCGACGAAGTGGGCTCGCTGCGCACGGCGCTGCGGCTGCTCTCGTACCTGCCCAACAACAATGCCGAGGGCGCGCCCTACCGGCCGACCACCGACCCGCTCGACCGTTTCACGATCGAAGAGGACATCCTCTTCCGGAAGACTTTCGACTCGCCCGCCGGCATGAACGCGCCGCTCGACATCACGCTGTTCCTCCAGCAAATCGTCGACCACGGCGAGTACTTCGAGCTGCAGCCGCTGCGCGCGCGCAACATGATCACCGCGTTCGGACGCATGGGCGGCCACGTGGTCGGCTTCGTCGCGAACAACTCCGCGGTGGGCAGCGGACAGATCGACGTGGACGCCGCGCGCAAGGCCACGCGCTTCATCCGCTTCTGCAACCTCTACAACGTCCCGATGATCTTCCTCGAGGACGTGAGCGGCTTCACGCCGGGCCGCGACCAGGAGTCGCGCGGCATCATCCTCGAGGGCCGCCGCCTGCTCGACGCGATCGTCGACCTGCGCGTGCCGTCGATGACGCTGATCATCCGCAACGCGTTCGGCGGCGCCTACGCCGCCTACAACTCGCACTTCATCGGCGCCGACGCGGTCTTCGCGATGCCGCACGCGCGCATCGCGGTGATGGGTCCGGGCGGCGGGCGCGAGTTCGTGTTCAAGGACGAGATCCGCGGCCTCGAGGACGCGTACCGCAAAGCGATCGCCGGCGGCACGCCGGAGGCCGAGGCGAAGCGCGCGCGGGACGCGGCGCTGCTCAGGATCAACGAGCGCTACGAGCGCGAGCTGATGAATCCCAAGGAAGCCCTCTCGCTCGGCTCGGTGTCGCGCATCGTGCTGCCCGGCACGAGCCGCCGCGTGCTCGGCGAGCACCTCGGCTTCCTGATGCGCACCTACCGGCCGTCGCCGATGGGCGGCGTGCAGCGGGAGTCGGAGTAGCCGTGCGCGACCAACACCTCGCCGCCGGCCGCTTCGACCAATCCGCGAGCGAGTGGATCCGCTCCTTCTCGCTCACCGGTCTCAAGGTGCTGGTGGTTTGCCGCGGGCCGGTGCGCATGGAGGCCTTCCAGGTCTTCGACCAGATCGGGGTGCGCGAGTACGGGATGCTGCTCTCCGAGAAGGACTCGGTGGTCTACCCGCGCTGCCTCGCGCCCGAGCTGCGCAGCTTCAGGTTTCCGAACAACGTCCACCGCGTTCAGGACTACGTGGGCGTGGGCCAGGAGCAGAAGCAGAAGCGCATCCGCGAGATCGTCGCGATCGCGAAGGACTACGGATACACGCACGTCTTCGCCGGCTACGGATTCATGGCCGAGGACGCGGAGTTCGTCGAGGCGATCGAGCGAGCGGGCGTCGGCTTCATGGGCCCGGCGTCGAGGGTGCTGAAGCGCGCGGGCGCGAAGGACGAGGCGAAGAAGCTCGCGCGCAGCCTCGGCAACGCGGTGATTCCGGGCGTCGACGACGTGGCGGCGCGCGCGCTGGTGGCGAAGGCGAAGCAGCGCGCGGGGCTCGAGAAGCTCGCGCGCGACCACGGACTCGTCTTCAAGTTCGACGCGAAGCAGTCGCTGGAGGAGAACGCCGAGGCGCTGCTGCAGGCCGGCTACGCGAGGACCGCCGAGCTGGTGACGATCGCGGACCTCCAGGCCCAGGCCGAGAAGGTCTGCGCCGAGATCTGGCGCAGCTACCCGAAGCACCGCATCCGCTTCAAGTACATCGGCGGAGGCGGCGGCAAGGGCCAGCGCGTGGTGGCGAAGCCCGAGGAAGTGGCGGCGGCCGTGATGGACGTGTGCGCCGAGTCGAAGGTCGTCGAGCGCGGCTCGAACCGGAACTTCCTGATCGAGCTCAACATCGAGCGAACCCGCCACAACGAGATCCAGCTGATCGGCAACGGCGACTGGTGCCTCTCGCTGGGCGGGCGCGACTGCTCGGTGCAGATGCACGAGCAGAAGCTGGTCGAGGTCTCGCTCACCAAGGAGCTGCTCGAGCGCGAGCTGAAGGACGCGACGGGCGGGGCCAAGAAGGTCTTGAAGGGCGACCTCGAGTACCTCGCGCGCATGGAGGCGGAGAGCGAGAAGTTCGGCGCTGCGACGGGCCTCGATTCGGTCTCCACCTTCGAGTGCATCGTCGACGGCTTCGATCACTTCTTCATGGAGATGAACACGCGCATCCAGGTGGAGCACGTGGTGACGGAGCTCGCCTACCGGCTCAAGTTCACGAATCCCAAGAAGAAGTCGGAGTTCTTCTTCGTCGACGAGCTGATCGAGGCGATGGCGCTGCTCGCCGCGCACGGGCCGCGCCTGCCGAAGCCCGAGCGCGTCGTGCGCAACCTCTCCGGTCTCGAGGTGCGCATCAACGCCACCAACGCCGCGCTCCAGCCGCATGCGGGCGGCCTGATCAAGACCTGGTCGCCGCCGCTCGAGGGCGAGATCCGTTTCGACCAGGGCATCGGTCTGCGCAACCCCGACACCCAATCGTTCGTCTACTACAACGTCGCCGGCGCCTACGACTCGAACATCGCGCTGCTGCTCTGTGCCGGCGCCTCGCGGCGCGAGAACTACGAGCGCATGGCGGAGATCCTGCGCCGCACCGAGCTGCGCGGCGACGACCTCCAGACCAACCTCGAGGTCCACTACGGCCTGATCCAGTGGTTCCTCGGCCGCGGCGTGATGGCCGAGCCGACCACGCGCTTCATGACCTCCTACCTCGGAGCGGTCGGAGCGCTGCGCAGGACGGTCGACGACCTCGACCTCGACCTCGCCTTCGACACGCTGCTGCGGAAGTCGCCCGACCCGGAGGCGCGCGCCGCGCTCGAGGCGAAGGAGACGCTGCTGAAGCGCCCGCTCGCGCGGCTGTTCGGGAGCGCGCACGTGCTGGGCGGCTTCCTGGGGCGCTTCGACGGCGAGCTGTGGACGGTCGCCGACGGGAAGCCGCGCTTCCTCGCGAACCCGGTGCGCTTCCTCCACGAGCTCTACCACTTCCTCGACCTGGAGCCGCGCGCCGACAAGCCGCCAGCCGAGCAGATCTGGGACCACGACGCCGACATCCTGAACGCCGCGCGCGCGTTCTACGCCGAGGTCGAGGCGCGCACCGGCGCGGCGAGCGCGAGCGAGCTCGAGGCGCTGTTCGCGGGCAAGCCCGACAGGAAGCTCTGCGGGCGCGACGACGCGCTCTGGCAGCGCTGCGTCGCCTCGCACCGCGGCTTCCAGCTCGGCAGCGAGCTCTTGCTACTCGTGCCGCGCGCCGGCGCGAAGAGCGGCTTCCTCGACGTGAGCGTCGACGAGCGGCTCCAGCCGGTCTTCCCGCCGCAGTTCGCCGACGCCAAGCACGCCGCCGAACTGGCGCGCGCCCTCGCGCCGCCGCCGCCCGCTGCGAGCGACGAGATCGTGACGCCCATGGGCGGCACCTTCTACGCGCGCGAGGCGCCGCACCTCCCGCCGCTCGTCGAAGAGGGCCAGCACTTCGACGCGGGCCAGCCACTGTTCGTGATCGAAGTGATGAAGATGTTCAACAAGGTGCCCGCGCCGTTCAGCGGGACGCTGGTGAAGAACTTGATGGCCGGCCGCGATGGCAACGTGGTGAAGAAGGGCGAGCCGATCTTCCGCATCGAGCCCGACGAGCGCCGCGACCCGGAGACGCCGGAGGCCGCCGCGAAGCGCCGGCGCGACGCGACGCTCGCGTTGCTATAGGCAAGTCTGCGCGAAGCGCGGGCGCACAGTGAGGCGGAGCCCTCGGAGCCGAACGGAGTCGAACGATGGCTTCCACGCAACGCTGCGGCTCGCGCGTCGCATTCCTCCACGGTCGCTGAGTGGGCCGCCGCGTGCCGACGCCCGTCCTCTTCGACACCGACATCTCGGGCGACGTGGACGACGCGCTCGCGCTGGCCGTGCTGCTCTCGGCGCCGGAGCAGGTCCGGCTCGTCGCCGTGACGACCGTCTCGGGCGACACGCGCGCGCGGGCGTTCGGCGCCGGCCGGCTGCTGGCGGAGGCGGGCCGCCGCGACGTCGAGCTGTGCGCGGGCGCGCGCGATCCACTCGTGCGGCGCAACGAGTACCCGCTCGACATGGAGGGATACGGGCAGGGCCCCGTCGCCGCGATCAGCGACGAGCCCGCGCCGGAGCGCATCGTGCGCGCCGCGCGCGAGGTGGCGGGGCTCGAGCTGCTGTTCGTCGGCCCGCTCACCAACCTCGCCCGCGCGCTCGCCCTCGACCCGAAGCTCCCGTCGCGCGTCGCGCGCCTCACGATCATGGGCGGGCACATCCGGCGCGTCGCGATCGGCGATCACGTGTGCGCGCCGGGCATCGACTACAACCTGTGCAGCGACCCCGAGGCGGCGATGTGCGTGCTCGGCGCCGGCTTCACGACGCGCCTCGTCACCGCCGACGTGACGCTAAAGGTGTGGATGACCGAGGCGCAGCGCGTCCAGCTCGCCGCGTCGCCGCGCCCGGTGCCGCGCATCCTCGCGCGCCTGATCGCGAACTGGACGCCGCGCCAGATCGCGATCTTCACCGGCATGGGCGGAACCCTCGCGCCGGACAACGCCGCCTTTCTCCACGACCCGCTCACCGCGCTCGCGCTGATCGATCCCGCGCCCCTCGCCTTCGAGCGCATCCACGTGCTGCCCACCATCCAGCGCGGCGTGCTGCGCACGATCGAGGTACCCGCCGCGCTCGGCCTCGGCACCGAGATGGAGTGCGCGCTCGGCGTGGACGCGCCGCGCGCGCGCGACGAGATCGTGCGCCGCGTCGCGGGCGTCTAGCCAGCGCGGCGCGCAGCGCAGGTCCTCTACGGGGTCGTCGTCGCGACGCTCTTCGTCTCGGCAGCGCTCGCGTCCCGCTTGCGCGCGAACAGCCACGCGACGCCGACGCCCAGCAGGTAGAGCGCGACGAGCGGACCGGCGAGCAGCGTCTGCGTGACGGCGTCGGGCGTCGGCGTCAGCACCGCGGCGACGACGAACGACACGAGCACGGCGTACTTCGTCCAGCCGAACAGCTGCCGCGGCGTGACGACGCCCGACAGCGCCAGGAAGAACACCAGCACGGGCATCTCGAAGCACAGGCCGAAGGCGAGGACGAGCTGCGTCGTCATCGAGAAGACCTCGCGCATCGTCCAGGCCGGCTCGACGAAGTCGCTCTCGAAGCTCGCGAAGAACGAGAACACGGTGGGGAAGACGGCCTGGTGTGCGAACACGGCGCCGGCCACGAACAGCGTGCTCGCCACGAGCACGAAGGGCAGCGCGACGCGCTTCTCGGACGGGTAGAGGCCCGGCGCGACGAACGCCCAGATCTGCCAGAAGAAGACCGGCACCGTGAGCACGAAGCCCGCGAGCAGGGCGACCTTCAGGTAGGTGAAGAAGATCTCCGCCGGCGAGATCGCCTGGAGCCGGCCGCCGTCCGGTCCGAGCGCGGCGATCGCGGGCGCGAGCAGGACGCGGAACAGCTCCTCGCTGTAGGTCCAGGCGAGGCCGGTCGCGATCCCCCAGGCGAGCAAGATCTTGCCGACGCGGCTGCGCAGCTCCGACAGGTGGTCCGTGAGCGGGAGCGCCTTGTCGTCCATGCCCTAGGTGGTCGGCGCGCCGGAGCCGCCGCCGGAGGCGGGTTCGGGGCCCTGCGCGGCCGCGGGCGTCGCGACCGGCGCCGAGGCCGGGACGCCCTCGGGAAGCGCGCCCGGCGCTGCGGGCAGCGCGGCGGTCGCCATCTCGTCCGCGGGGCCCTGGGGCGGGCGCGGCGGCGGCGCGGGCGCGTCGGCGTCCATGATCGAGCGGCGCAGGTCGTTCGAAGCGCGGCGGAACTCGGCGAGGCTCTTGCCCAGGTTGCGCGCCAGCTCGGGGAGCTTGTTCGGGCCGAACACGAGCAGCGCGACCACGAAGATCACGGCCATCTCTGTGAAGCCGAGGTTGAACACGCGGCCAAGCTAGGTGATCGACCCGGGATGCGCGATCACGGCGCAGCGAGGGCTCCGGGCAGGCCGATGCCGGCCGTGGGCCCTGCTTCGCGCTGCGCGGCGTGCGCGCTTCGGCCCGCGTCGCGCTCCGCTCGCGGGCCACGAAATCGTGCGCGAATCGAGCCGAGCTGCGTGCGCGCTGCATGCGCGTGAAGCGCCCTCGCGTCTCAAGCGTCCGCTCGTCTACGCCGATTCAGAAGCGATGCGCCTTCTCGCGCCGATCGCGGTGGCCGCGCTCGCGGCGGGGCTCTCGGGCCCCGCGCGCGCCGACATCTACCAGTGGACCGACGCCGAAGGCCGCACGCACTTCACGCAGGATCTCTCGCGGGTGCCGCCGGCGGAGCGCGCGGCCGCCGAGCGCTCGGCGCGCAAGGAGACGCGGAGCGCAGACGCGGCGCTCGCCCACGTCGCGCGCCCACCCCGTGCGCGCCTGGGCCGCGCGGTCGAGATTCCCTTCGAGCGTCAGGGCAACGCGATGCTCGTCTACGTGAGGATCAACGACGCCGTCACGGCGCCGTTCCTGGTGGACACGGGCGCGAGCGACGTGGTGGTGCCGGGCCACGTGGCGCGCGCGGCGGGCATCCGCGTCACGCGCGACACGCCGCGCCAGAGCTACCAGACCGCGAACGGCATGATCGAGGCGCCGATCGTGACGCTCGACTCGGTGCAGCTCGGCGGTGCGCGCGTCGAGAACCTGCGCGGCTCGCTCAGCGACTCCATGTCGATCGGCCTGCTCGGCGGCACCTTCTTCAACAACTTCACGATCCACATCGATCCCGCGACGAACGTGATCACCTTGAAGCCAAGCCAGCACATGCGCAGCGGCGCGAATCGCGACGAGTGGCGCGAGCGCTTCCGCGGGCTGCGCCGCGAAATCGCCGAGATCGACGCGCACCTCGGCAGCGGCGTGATGCTCGACGAGGAGCGCGCCCGCGTCCTGGCCGAGAAGCGCGCCGCGCTGGTGTCCGAGCTCGAGGCCCTCGAACACGAGGCCAACGTCGCCGAAGTGCCGCAGGTTTGGAGGGAGTAGAGGTGCGCTGGACGCTCGCCGCCGTCGCCGCCGTGCTCGCGCTCGCCGCGGCCGCGCCGGCGGAGATCTTCAAGTGCGTGGGACCGAACGGAGAGGTGCGCTTCACCAGCAGCGCCGCCCAGTGCCCGAACGCGCTGCCGCACGCGCCCAAGGAGGCCGCGCTGCAGCAGGTGGAGAAGCGCGAGGCGCCGCTCGCCTCCGCGCGACCGGGAGCCGTCGCGAACGCACGCCGCGGCGCGCCTGCAGCTCCGGACGCCTCGGCAGAGAGCGAGGCCGCCTGGCGCGAGAAGAAGGCCGAGGCGGAGCGAAACCTGCGCCACCTCGAGTCCGCCCACGATCGCATCCTCGATGCCGTGCGCTGGTGCAACGAGGGCTACGGCGTCACCAAGGAGAACCCGCGCACGGGCCTGCGCCAGTCGGTCTCGTGCGACGACGTCGATGGCGAACGCAGCCGCATCGAGGCCGAGCTCGAGCGCGCGCGTGCCTACCACGCGGAAGGACTCGAGGAAGAGTGCCGCCAGGCGGGCTGCATGCCCGGCTGGATCCGCTGACGGCGCGGAACACCCCAGGCACGCCTCGCCAGTGGCGCTGCGCGCGCCGCTACGCGGCGCTTGCGTGCCGCCACGCTGGATGAGCACCGCCCCGGTCGAGGCCCCGCTCACGCGGAGGCCACTGTTCGACTTCGCGCGGCTTCGCCGCGCTGCGCGCGCCGCTACGCGGCGCTTGC
>CAYWRY010000158.1:0-8907 GCA_964460485.1 uncultured Spirochaetales bacterium | reverse complement strand
CCGAGTTCCAGATCGGCCGCATCGAGATGGTCGCGAACACCGGCACCTACCTCGACTCGCCCGCGCACCGCTGGGCCGACGGCGCCGACCTCTCGGGACTCGACCTGGAGCGACTCGCGGATCTGCCGGGGCTCGTGGTCGATCTCCCGGCCGGTGCGCGCGCCTTCGCCGCACACCATCTGCCCGCGAACGATCTGCGCGGGCGCGCCGTCTTGCTGCGCACGGGCTGGAGCGAGCACTTCGCCACGGCGCGCTACTTCCAGGGTCATCCCTTCGTGACCGCCGAAGCCGCCGCGGCGCTGGTGGAGCGCGGCGCCGCGCTCGCCGGCATCGACTCGCTCAACATCGACGACACCGCGAGCGGCGAGCGGCCCGCGCACTCGCTCTTGCTGCGCGCCGGCATCCCGATCGTGGAGCACCTGACGAACCTCGCGGCGCTCCCGCGCGAGGGGTTCCGCTTCTTCGCGGTGCCGCCGCGGGTGGCCGACATGGGCACCTTCCCCGTGCGCGCGTTCGCGAGGGTTCCCTGATGACTCGTCGAGCTTGCAAGGGCGGGCGGCGGTGCGGTGCCGTAAACCGAGCGTGCGCGGCCGGCGTCCGAGCCTCTGCGCGCGACGAGGAGCGGACGACGGCGTGAGACTCCCCCGCTTCGCGCTGCGCCTCGCGCTCGCCGCCGCCGCGCTCTGCGCCTCCGGCTGCCTGGTGGGGCCCGACTTCGCGGCGCCCGAGCGGCCCGCGCCGGCGGCGTGGCGCGCCCCCATGGCCAGCGGCCTCGCGGCCGAGGAGCCGGCCGAAGCGGAGCTGGCCGCGTGGTGGGACGCGCTGGGCGACCCGCTGCTGTCGGAGCTCGAGCGCCGCGCGCTGGCCGGCAGCCGCGACATCGCCGCGGCGGAGGCGCGCCTGCGCGAGGCCCGCGCGCGGCGGAACAGCGCGCGCGCCGGACTCTTCCCCACGAGCAGCGCGGGAGGCAGCGTCGCGCGCACGCGTTCGCAGGGCGCCTCGTTCGGCGGCATCACCCCGCCGCAGGAGACGCGCGAGCGCTACCAGCTCGGCCTCGACGCGAGCTGGGAGATCGATCTGTTCGGCGGCTTGCGCCGCGGCGCGGAGGCGGCGCGCGCAGAGCTCGCTGCCAGCGAGGCGAACCTCTACGCGGTGCGCGTCGGCATCGCAGCGGAGGTCGCGCTCGCCTACGCGGATCTGCGCTCGCTCCAGCGCCGCCTCGCGCTCGCGGAGGAGAACGTGCGCGCACAGCGAGAGACCTTCGATCTCACGCGCTGGCGCAACGAGGCGGGCCTCACCACCGCGCTCGACGTAGAGCAGGCGCGGGCGAACCTCGAGCAGACGCGCGCCGCGCTGCCGCAGCTGCGCAGCGGCATCGCCGCGTCGACGGCGCGGCTCGCGGTGCTCTCGGGCCAGCCGCCTGGCGCCCTCGACGCGCAGCTCTCCGCTCCCGGGCCCGTGCCGCGCCCGCCCGCGCAGATCGCGGTGGGCGTCCCGGCCGCGGCGCTCGCGCGGCGCCCCGACGTCGCGCGCGCCGAGCGGCAGCTGGCCGCCGAGACGGCGCGCATCGGCGTCGCGAAGGCGCAGGCGCTGCCGCGCCTCTCGCTCTCCGGCTCGGTCGGCGTCGAGTCGCTCGCCGCGGGCGACCTCTTCACCGCCGCGTCGTACACCAGCTCGCTGCTCGGCAATCTCACGCAGGTGGTGCTCGATTTCGGTCGCGTGAAGGCCACGATCGACGCGCAGAAGGCCGTGCGCGACGCCGCGCTCGCCGAGCTGGAGGGCACGTTGCTCGAGGCGCTCGAGGAGGTGGAGAACGCGCTGGTCGCCTTCGTGCAGGAGGAGCAGCGGCGCGACGCGCTGGTGGCGGCGGCGGAAGCCGCCTCGCTCGCCGCACAGCTCTCGCGCGACCAGTACGCCTCGGGCCTCGTCGACTTCGAGAGCGTGCTGGTCGCGGAGCGCGCGCTGTTCAGCTCGCAGGATCAGCTCGCGGCCAGCGAGGGCGAGTACGCGAGCAATCTCGTGCTCCTCTACAAGGCGCTCGGCGGCGGCTGGCAGAACGCGGAGCCGGCGCCGTGAGCGAGGCGCGCGACGCGGCGTTTCGGCGCGCGCTCGGCTTCGCGCGCAGCCGCCGCGGGCTCGCGGCGCTCGCCGCGCTCGCCGCCGCCTGGCTGCTGGCGCGCACGTGCGGCGGCGACGGGGACGTGACCTATCAGACGGAGTCGCCCCACCGCGGCGAGCTGGTGGTGCACGTGACCGCGACGGGCACGCTCCAGCCGACCAACCAGGTCGACGTGGGCAGCGAGCTCTCGGGCCTCGTGCGCGACGTGTTCGTCGACTTCAACGACGTGGTGAAGAAGGGCCAGGAGCTCGCGCGCCTCGACACGACGCGCCTCGAGGCGCAGGTGCTCCAGGCGCAGGCCGCCCTCGACTCGGCGATCGCCCGCGTCGCGCAGGCGAAGGCGAGCCGGCTCGAGTCGAACGCCCAGCTCGCGCGGCTCGAGCGCGTGCGCGATATGAGCGGCGGCAAGGTGCCCTCGGCGGCGGAGCTCGACGCAGCGACCGCCGCGGCCGAGCGCGCCCGCGCCGAGGTGTCGAGTGCCGAGGCGTCGGAGGGGCAGGCGCGCGCGACACTCCAGACCCTGCGCACCGATCTCTCGAAGGCGGCGATCCGCTCGCCGATCGACGGCATCGTGCTGAAGCGCACGATCGAGCCGGGTCAGACAGTCGCCGCGTCGTTCCAGGCGCCGATCCTCTTCACGCTCGCCGAGGACCTCACGCACATGGAGCTGCTGGTGAGCGTCGACGAGGCCGACGTCGCCGCGGTCGCGGTGGGACAGAGAGCGCAGTTCACGGTCGACGCCTGGCCGGGGCAGCGCTTCGACGCCGAGGTGACGCAGGTGCGCTTCGGCGCCGACGCGCTGGAGGGCGTCGTCACCTACGGCGTGTCGTTGCGGGTCGACAACCCCGAGCGCCGCCTGCGGCCGGGCATGACCGCCACCGCCGAGATCGAGGTGAAGCGCGTCGCCGACGCGCTGCTGATCCCGAACGCCGCGCTGCGCTTCGCGCCGGCCGAGAAGCTCGCCGAGCAGGAGCGCAGCCCCCTGAGCGCGCTGTTCGGGCGCCGCCCGTCGGGCCGGCAGCGGCCGAGCGCCCGCGACGAGCGCGCGCGCGAGCAGACCGTCCACCGCCTGCGCGGCGGCGCGCTCGATCCGATCGCAGTCACCGTGGGCGCGAGCGACGGCTCCTTCAGCGAGGTCCTCGAAGGCGAGATCGGGCTCGACGACGCGCTCGTGGTGAGCGCGCAGACGGCGCAGCCGTGAGCGCGGCGCCGCTCGCCGAGCTCACCGGCGTCGAGAAGGTTTACGGCAGTGGCGACACCGCCGTGCACGCGCTGCGCGGCATCGACCTGCGCATCGAGGCCGGCGAGTTCGTGGCGCTGATGGGCCCGAGCGGCTCGGGCAAGTCCACCTGCATGAACCTGCTCGGCTGCCTCGACACGCCGACGGCCGGCACCTACCGGCTCGAGGGCCGCGAGGTCGGCAGCCTCTCGCGCGACGAGCGCGCGCTGCTGCGCCGCCGCGCGATCGGCTTCGTCTTCCAGGGCTTCAACTTGTTGGGGAGAACCAGCGCGCGCGAGAACGTCGAGCTGCCGCTCGTCTACCGCGGGCTGCGCGCGGACGAGCGCCGCCGACTCGCGCAGGAGGCGCTCGCCGTCGTCGGGCTCACGGGCTGGGAGGAGCACACGCCCGCGGAGCTCTCCGGCGGCCAGCAGCAGCGCGTCGCGATCGCGCGCGCGATCGTGACCACGCCGCCGCTGCTGCTCGCCGACGAGCCGACCGGCAACCTCGACTCCGCACGCGCGCGGGAGATCATGGAGCTGCTCGCGCGCTTCAATCGCGAGCTCGGCATGGCGATCGTGCTGGTCACTCACGACCCGGTGATCTCCCGCTGGGCGTCGCGCATCGTCCACTTCTTCGACGGGCGCATCGTCGCGCCCGGCGCGGAGGCCGCCTGATGCTCGGCCCGATGCTGCGCCTCGCGCTCCAGGCGATCCGCCGCAACAAGCTGCGCTCGTCGCTCACCGTGCTCGGCATCGTGATCGGCGTCGCGGCCGTGATCGTGCTCGTGACGCTCGGCGCCGGCGCGACGGCGCGCGTCACCTCCGACATCGCCAAGCTCGGCACCGGCGTGCTGATGGTGCGCCCCGGGCAGTCGTTCCACGGCGGCGGCGCGCGCGGCGAGGCGACGCCGCTCGAGGTGAGCGACGCCATCGCGATCGAGCGCGACGTCCCGGGCATCGCCGCCACGGCGCCGGTGGCGAGCCGTCCATTCCAGGTGATCGCCGGCGGCAGGAACCGCGCGACCGCGATCACCGGCAGCACGGCCGACTACCTCGTGGCGCGCAACTGGCCGGTCGTGAAGGGCCGCGCCTTCAGCGATGGCGAGGAGCGCGCGGGCAAAGCCGTGTGCTTGCTGGGCGAGACCGTGCGCGAAGACCTGTTCGGCGCGCAGAACGCGCTCGGCCAGCGCATCCGCATCGGCAAGCTCGCGTGCACCGTGATCGGCTTGCTCGAAGCGAAGGGCGAGTCGGCGTTCGGCAGCGATCAGGACGACTTCGTGCTCGTCCCGCTGCGCTGGTTCCATCGCCGGCTCGCCGGCAACCTCGACGTCGGCACCATCTTCGTGGCCGCCGCGCCGGGCGAGGCCACCGCGCGCGTCCAGGCCGACATCGAGCGCCTGATGCGCGAGCGCCGCCGCGTCGACCCCGGCCAGGAAGACTTCCAGGTGCGCGACATGAAGGAGCTCGCCGACACCTTCGCGAGCACCACGCGCGTGCTCACCGGATTGCTCGGCGCCGTCGCCGCCGTGAGCCTGCTCGTGGGCGGCATCGGCATCATGAACATCATGCTCGTCTCGGTGACCGAGCGGACGCGCGAGATCGGCATCCGCCTCGCCATCGGCGCGCTCGGCCGCGAGGTGCTCACGCAGTTCCTGGTGGAGGCGGTGGCGCTCTCCTCCTTCGGCGGCGCGCTCGGCATCGCGATCGGTCTGACCGCCGCCTACTTCGGCTCCGGCGCGCTCGAGGTGCCCTTCGTCCCGCAGCTCCACGTCGTGCTGTACGCCTTCGGCTTCTCCGCCGCGATCGGCATCGCCTTCGGCTTCTGGCCCGCGCGCCAGGCCGCGCAGCTCGATCCGATCGAGGCGCTCAGGCACGAGTGAGGGAGCCCGGGCCCGCAACGCACGGCTGCGGCGCGCGGGGATTCGCCGAGCGAGGTCGAAGCCGCGGCGATCGCGCCTATCTTGCGCGACCGCGGGCCCTTAGCTCAGCGGTCGAGAGCACCCGGCTCATAACCGGAGAGACCCTGGTTCGAATCCAGGAGGGCCCACGCGCCGGCACTCAGCTGATCTCGAGCTTCGTCGCCATTTCCCGATACCGGCAGAGCGCATTCGCGAGCTGCATCTGGCGCGGGCTCTTGCAGTCGGGCTCGAACAGGCGCGGGCTCGCCACGACGATCGCCGCGCACAGCGCGCGCGAGGTCGCGACGTTCAGACGGTTCAGGCTGTAGAGGAACTCCATGCCGCGCGGCGCGTCTTCGGGGCGCGAGGTGCCCATCGCGTAGATGGCGACCGGCGCCTGACGGCCCTGGAAGCGGTCGACGGTGCCGACGGTCGCGGCGATCGCGGGCACGCGCTCGGCGATGCGCGCGACGTGGGCGTTGTAGGGCGCGACGACGAGGATGTCGCTCGGCGCGAGCGGCGAGACCGTCCCGTCGCTCGCGACCCAGCGCGATCCCTCCGCGAGGAGGCGCAGGGCGAGGCGGGCGATCGCCTCCGCCTCCTCGTCGGAGGCGTTGCGGTTGCCGTCGTGCGGCACTTCGCAAAGGAAGAGCCCGGCGCCCTCGATCGGGCCGCCGGTCAGGCGCTGGCGCTCGAGATCGATTCGGGTCGTCGGACGCAGCTTGCCCTCGTAGAACACCTCCGAGGTGAACGCGCACAGGCTAGACCCGAAGCGCCACGTCTCGGGCAGGAAGACGCCGCGCTCGGGCGGCATGGTCGCGTGGCCGCCGAGCATGTGCTCGAGGGCCGAAACGCTCACGCCAGCCGGGTGGGTACCCTTCTGCGGCTGCTCCAGTTGTTGGGGATCGCCGAGCAGTACGAGCGCTCTTGCGGCCTGCGTCACGGCGAGCGCGTTGGCGAGCGACATCTGGCCAGCCTCGTCGACGAACAGCACGTCGACCTGCTTGCCCAGCGTCGGGTCGGACCACAGCCACGCGGTGCCGCCGACGACGTTCGCCTCGCCCGAGCGGAGCAAGCGCAGGGCTTCGTCGTTGCTCTTCACGCCGGCGACGGACGCGTGCGCGCCCGCGTCGTCCTCGTCGTCGTCCTCCTCGCCGGCCTTCGACTTGTGCGCGAGCCGAACGCGCTCGCCGCGCTTCTCCGCCTCGTGCGCGACGGCGTCGAGCAGGTTGCGGATGACTTTGTGTCCCGTGGCGGTGATTCCGACTCTCTTCCCGGCGCGCACGAGGTCGCAGATCAGCTGGCCGCCGGTGTAGGTCTTGCCCGCGCCCGGCGGCCCTTGGATCGCGAGCACGGTCTCGCGCAGCTGCGTGACTTCCCGCGTTTTCGGCGGATCGGCGCGCAGTAGCGCGAGGGCGAGCGGGTCGGCACTGCCGCTCGCGACGCCTTCGCCGATCGCGAAGAGCGCGTCCTCGATGATGCGAGGATTCACGTAGGCGTGCTTGAACGCCGACGTCGGGCGCTCTGCGGCGCGGCTCGGGCTCACCTTCACGTCGACCGTGCGCGCTGTCCGGTCGACGCGCTCGACCTCTCCCCATCTTCGGTCGTCCTTCTGCCACAGCTCGTCGCCGCGCCGGAGTTCGAGATCCTGCGGCGGATACGCGAAGCGCAGCACGGGGCTGCGCCCGGTGCCGCTCACCTCCCGCACGTACGCGAGCCCCGCCACCGCCGCGCGCTCATCGAGCAGATCCTCCTCCGGCAGGTCGCGCAGGCGGAAGTACTCCCACCACACGGCCTTGTCCTCGCGGCGGTGCCAGTCGAGCAGGTAGGCCATCAGAAAGCGATCGCGGCCCTCCAGCGCGAGCAGCCGCGCGCGCAGCGCCTCGACGCGCTGCTGGCGCTCGTCGACCTGCGCGGAGGGCGCGCCCGACGCAGGCTCGGGGCGCGGGATCTCGGCGCCCTGCGCGACGAGATCCGCGCGCAGCGTCTCCAGCCAGTCGCGCAGGCGCAGCGCGGAGACGCAGTCGTCGCGGTTGTAGCCGGCGACTGCGTCGCGAACCTCGGGCGCGAGGTCGCCCAGCGCCTGGAACTCGAGTGCCAGCTCGACGGCCTGGAGATGGCGGCGCGCGTGCTTCAAGTCGACGCTGCGCTCGAAGCCGTAGAGCGGCTCCAGATTCTTGATCGAGTAGCGCTCGACGCCGGCGCGCAGGCTCTGGCGCACGACCGCGTAGAGGTCGACGAATGCGCCGGCGCGCAGCAGCGCATCGAGCTCGCGCTCGCGGGTCGCGAAGCGGCCCATCAGCCGCTTGAACGCGGCGGGCTCGTAGGGTGCGTAGTGATAAACGTGCGCGCCGGGGTGCTCCGCGCGCGCGGCGTGAATGCGGTCGATCACCGCCTCGAAGGCAGCGCGCTCCTGTTCCGGCGTCTCCGCCCAGATCGCCTGATAAGTTGGCGCGCCGCCAGCGCTCGGGGACGCGACGCCGAACAGATACTCGCGGCCGCCCTCGCCGATCGCCCCGGCGAAGGGCGCGCCCTCGAGATCGAGGAATAGATCGCCGGGCGACGGCTCCGGCAGGCGGCACAAACCTTCGCCGGGTGCGACCGGAAGCAGCTCGTGCGCGGGACTGCCGCGCGTTCGCGCCTCGAGCTGGAGGCGCGCCTGCTCGCGCACGCGGACGATGGCGTCGCGCGCGCCGCGCCGCGGCTTCCACGCGATCGGAATCGGCTCGTGCGCCAGAGCCGCGAGCGTCGTCACGCCGCGCTCCTGCAGCTCGCGCCGCTGCCCGCGCGAGATGCCCGCGACCAGCGAGAGGTGGTCGTCCGCGCGGCGCCGCTGCGCGCAGCGGCTCGCCCACGGGCACACCTCGCAGTGCTCGCAGGGCTCGGGGTAGCTGGCGGCCGCCACCTTCTCCGCGGGCGTGCGCGTCAGCTCGTCGAGATCGCCCCGCACCCAGCGGAAGTAGGCGGCGAAGTCGCCGGTGCGATAGCTGTGCGTGGCGAGCGGCGTCACGATGCGGAACTGCTCGGGCCGCGCACCCTGGGCGCGCTCCAACAGCTCGCAGTAGAGGCAGAGCTGGAGGATCGCCCCGGCGCGCGTCTCGCGGGCGAGCTTCGTGTCCTCGGGCTCGTAGCGGAACGGGCCGAAGCGGCTCGCGCCTGGCACGCGCACCAGCACGTCGGGCCGCCCGTGCCAGCGCTCGTGGCGGAGCCCGGCCTGCACGATCACGCCCGCGCCCGCGGCCATCGCGTCGGCCGTGCGCGCCGCCGCGTCGTCCGGGTCCCTCACCTCGCTCAGGTCGACGAGCTCGCCGCCCCGCTCGGCGAGGGACGCGACGTAGCGCTTCTCGTGCTCGAGGCCGCGGCGAAACAGTGCCTCGAGCTGCGGATCGTCGAACACCGGCCGCGCGAGCGTGCCCGCCGCCACGGCCATCTCCAGGCCGACGCGGTGGCGGCAGCCGAGAAAGCTCGAGACGTCGGTGGCGGTGAGATCGAGGTGGCCGGCGCGGACTCTCATCGGGAACTTCTCGCGCCGCGCATCCTAAGCGTTCCCCTGCGACGGCTCCCGCGCCGCGTCCGCGGGCTCCACGCGCCTCCGGTCTCCCGTGCGGACGGCGTCCCCGCCGCGAGGGGCCGGCCCGCGCTCGCCTCGCTTGCCGGCCGCCTGCCTGC
>CAYWRY010000157.1:0-8919 GCA_964460485.1 uncultured Spirochaetales bacterium | reverse complement strand
CCTGCGCCCTCGGAGGGGACCAGGCGGATGTCGCCGCGGTGCGAGCGAACGATCTCGCGCGCCAGGTAGAGGCCCAACCCCGCGCCGGCCCGGGCGGCCTTGGTGGTGAAGAACGGCTCGAAGATGCGCTCGGCGTTCTGCGCGGCGACCCCCGGGCCGTCGTCGCCGACGCGAACCACTGCGTAGTCGCCCTCGCAGCTCGTCCCGACGCGCACTTTGCCGCGCTCGCCCGCGGCCTCGACCGCGTTCACGACCACGTTCAGCAGCGCCTGGCGCAGCAGCGAGGACGAGCCGCGCAGAGCAGGAAGCTCGGCGTACTGCTCGTCGATCACCTGGCTGTAGCTGGCGTGGGCGGTCGCGATCCGCACGCAGCTGCGCAGCAGCGGTGCGAGTGCGGTCGTCTCGAGCTCATCGTCGAGCTCGCCGCCTTCGCGCGCGCCCTCCTGGAGGTCGCGCATCAGGACGAGCGCGCGGCGCACGCTGTCGGCGGACTCCACCACGAGCTCCGCGAGCTCTGCGGACTCGGAACCAGCCGAGCGCGCAGCCGCGCCGCGCACCGACACCGCCTCGCCGAGACGCGTCAGGTTGCTCTGCACGCAAGCGAGCGCGTCGTTCACCTCGTGCGCGATCAGCGCCGCGAGGCGCGTCATCGCCGCGACGCGCTTGCCCTCGCGCAGATGGTGCTGGATCGCCTTGCCGTCGGTGACGTCCTCGGCGAGCAGTATGGCGCCCGCGATCTCGCCGCCCGGCTCCTGCAGCGGCCCGGCGGTGACTCGCACGATGCGCGTGCCGCGCCACACCGACTCGTAGGACGCCTCGGTGGAGAGCGTGGACCCGGCCTCGAGCGCGCGGCGCGCGATCTCCGCGCCGCCGCCGCTCACCATGGCGGGATGCGTGAGCAGGTTCCCGAACTTGCTGGCCGGGAGCGCCTCGGGGGCCCCGAGCATTCGCCACATCGGCAGGTTCACGAGACGCACCTGGCCGGTGCGATCGCGGGCCACGAGCCCGACCGGGGCGGCGTCGAAGAGCTCGCGGTGGCGACGGTCGTCGTCCACGAGGCTTCCCGCGCGTAGGGCGAGTGCGACGAGGGAGCCCACGAGCGCGGCCGAACGCGCGATCTCGGCAGCCGCCGGAAGCGCCTGCTCGGCCACGCCGCGCAGCAAGAGCGCCGCTCCGATCGCGCCGCCGATCACGCCCACGGCCAGCCAGAGCACGCGCGCGCGAGGGCGCGGGCACCACCGCACGGGCGGCGGACGGCTTGCGCTCGCGCGCGAGCTGCCACGCTCCGAGCAGGGCGAGCTGGATTGCGATCGCGGCGGCGATGGCGCCACCCAGCTGTTCGACCAAGCCTTCCACGTCGCCTCCAGAAAAGGGCGCGAACAAACACGCGCCGATCGGCCGGCGAGTCGGGCCAAAATCGGCGACTGACGACGAGTGAGCTTGGCGGAAGGCGCCAAAGGGTTGGCAGTTCGCGCCAACTCCTGAGCGCGCAGCCCCAGGCAGTCAGAGACCCGTTGGGCGGCGAAGCCGGTAGAGGACATGGGGCCGGAGCGGGTCGCCTGCGCCCAGGGCCGGGTGCTCGAAGTCGTCGCGCGCATCGTGGGTCATGCCCAAGCGCAGCATCACGGCGCGCGACGCCCAGTTCTCGCGCGTGGTGAACGAGACGATCTCGGTCAGTCCGACTTCCTCGAAGCCGAAGCGGAGCGCGGCGCGCGCGGCCTCGGTGGCCCAGCCGCGACCCCAGTGATCGGCGTCGAGGCGCCAACCGACTTCGACGCACGGCGTGAAGTGGCCGGCGAAGCGCGGCGTGGAGAGGCCTACGAAGCCCGCGAACTCGGCGACGCCCGGCGCCTCGACGGCCCACAGTCCGAAGCCGTGCTCGGCGAAGTGCGCGGCGATGCGGTCGGCGAGGGCGTCGCTCTCCGCGCGGGAGAGGAGCGGGCCCAGATGACGCATCACGCGGGGGTCCTGGCCCATCGCCGCGAATGGCGTGCGGTCGCTTTCGCGCCACGCCCGCAGCACGAGCCGCTCGGTCCGGAGTGTGGGCGCCCTCCGCGCAGTCACGCCGTCACCCTCGCGCGTGGCAGAGGGTTCGGCCACGCCCCTACCGTCGCCCCATGTTCGCGGCGCGGGCGTCCTGGGATCTCACACCGAGCGCGCTGGCGCGGCGCGTCGCCGCAGCACGCGCGGCGGGACGAGCGCTGCACGATCTCACCTGCGCGAATCCGGCGCGCGTCGCGCTGCCGGGTGAGATCCTCGCCGCCGCCCTCGAAGCGGTGGCGCACGAGCCGGCCACCCGCGCCTATGCTCCGGATCCGCGCGGAGACCGCGCCGCGCGCGAGGCGATCGCGGCCTATCACGCCGCTCAAGGCGCCGCGATCGAGCCCGATCACGTCGTGCTCACCGCCGGGACGAGCGAGGGCTACGCACACCTGTTCCGAGTGCTCGCGGACCCGGGAGATCTCGTTCACCTCCCGGCGCCCGGCTACCCGCTGTTCGAGCACCTCGCGGAGCTCGAGGGCCTGCGGACGGCGCGCTATCGGCTGCTCGCGCAGCGCGGCGACGCGGCGCGCTGGCCGATCGACCTCGACGGCCTCGCGAGCAGTCTCGCGGCCGAGAGCCGCGCGCTGGTCGCCATCCACCCGCACAATCCCACGGGAGCGCTGGTCGGGCGGAGCGACTTGGCGAGCCTGCGAAGCGTCTGCGCTGAGCGGGGCCTCGCGCTGCTGAGCGACGAGGTCTTCGCGGATTCCCTACCGCACGGCGCAGCGAGCAGCGCGCTCGCCGGCGGCGCCGACGGTCCCCTCTGCTGCGTGCTCTCGGGCGCATCGAAGGTGCTCGGCGTCCCGCAGCTGAAGGTCGCGTGGATCGCGGTGGGCGGCCCGCCCGCGCTGCGCGACGCGGCGCTCGCGCGCCTCGAGTTCGCGGCGGACGCATTCCTCTCCGTGTCGCCGCTGGTCGCGCGCGCGCTGCCGGCGCTGTTCGCGCGCCGCAGCGAGATCCGCGCCGCGCTGAACGCGCGGGTCGCCGCCAACCGCCGCGCGCTCGCTGCAGCCCTCGCGCGCGCGCCGGGAGTGCGCGTGCTTCCCGCCGAGGCAGGCTGGGCGGCGATCGTCCTGCTCACGCGCCGGCGCTCTGCGCGGCTCGCGAACGACGAGGCGCTCGCGCTCGCGGCGCTCGACGAGGCGAGCGTGCTGATCCAACCGGGCAGCCTGTTCGAGCTGGAGGCGCCCGATGGCGGTGCGGCCCTGGTCGCTGGTCTCCTGGCGCCCGAGGACGAGTTCGCCGCCGGCGCCGCCGCTCTCGCGGAGCTGCTCGCGCGCGCGCAGGCGAACGGCGCGGCGTGAAGGCGCTCGTCACCGGCGCGACCGGGCTGGTGGGAAGCCACATCGCCCGGACGTTGCGCGCCCGCGGCCACGCCGTGCGCGCGCTCGCGCGCAGCCGCGAGAAGGGCGAGCGCGTCCTCGGCGGCGGTGGCGTGGAGCTCGCGCTCGGCGACATGACCGACGCCGCCGCGGTGCGCGCGGCGGTCGCGGGCTGCGACGCGCTCGTACACGCTGCGGCCGCGGTCTCCCTCGACCCGCGCGAGGCGCAGCGACTTCTCAGGGAGAACGTGGCCGGCACGCGCACGGTCCTGGACGAGGCGCTCGCCGCGGGCGTGGGCCACGCCGTCTACGTCTCGAGCCTCACCACGATCTGGGCGCTGCCGGGGCCCGACCCGAGCCCGAAGAGCCCGCTGCGCGAGGGGCAGACGGGCTATGCGCTTGCGAAGGTGGAGGCCGAGCGCATCGCGCGCGCGCGCCAGGACGCGGGAGCTCCCATCGCCATCGTCTACCCGAACGGCGTGATCGGGCCCGACGATCCGGGCCTCAGCGAGGCCGTGCGTGCCTTCCGCGGCTTCACGCGCGCGACGCTCGCCACGAGCGGCGGCCTCGCGTCCGTGGACGCGCGCGACCTCGCGCTGTTCTGCGTGCGCCTGCTCGAGACGCGGCGCTGCGGGCGCTTCGTGATGGGCGGGCAGTTCCACAACTGGGACGACCTCGTGCGGGCGCTCGAGCCGCTGCTGGGCCGCGAGATCGCACGCGTGCGCGCGCCGGGCTGGGCGCTGCGCGCCGCCGGCGGCGCTGTCGACCTGCTGCGCCGCGCGCGGCCCGTCGCGTCGCTGATCTCGCGGGAAGCGATGGAGTACGCGACGCGCATGCGCGCATTGCCCAACGACCCGGCGCTCGCCGAGCTCGGCATCGCGCTGCGCCCCCTAACTGATACGTACGCCGACACGCTGCGCTCGCTGGAAGCGAGCGGCCGGATGCGCCGCGCGCGCTCCGCGGCCGAGCGGCGAACGCGCGGAGCGTGACGCGCAGCACAGATGCAGCCATCCATCGAAGGCACGAGAAAATCGAGGCTTCTGGCGGACCCGTGAGGCGGGTCACGGGCGTCGTCTCCGATCCCTCCGAAAGTGCGATGGACGCTGGGGGATCGAGATGCGGCGCGCTTCTGTCATCGCTGCGAGTGCCTACGCGCTACTCGCCTGGCTGACGCCGCACGCGGCCGCCGCCGTCAACGTCGTCGGAACCTCCGCGGGGCTCAGCTGGAGCGCTGCGACGGGGCCGGTCACCGGCTACTCGGTGCACGTGTCGCGCAACGGCTCTGCCTACGTAGAGGAGCAGCGGGTGGCCGCGAGCTCGACGCGCGTCGCGGGCCAGATCGGCGAGACCGTGCGCGTGCGCGTCGCGGCCTACGACGCGACGGGCCGGGTCGGCTCGCTCTCGACCGCCTCCGACGCGATCACGTTCACGCAGACGGCGCCGCCTCCTGCTCCGCCTCCGCCCCCTGCGCCGCCGGGTAGCGGCGATCCGAGCGGAGACCTGAACGGCGACGGCATGACCGATTCGCTGGTCTTCAACTCGAAGACCGGAGAGCTCTCGGCGCTGCTCCTGCACACCAACGGCACGCGCACCTTCCAGACGATCGGCATGCCCTCCGAGCCGGGCATGCGACCCGTCGGCTACGCCGACGTCGACGCCGACGGGCAGAGCGATCTGCTCTGGCGCAATGCCGCGAGCGGTCGCAACGAGCTGTGGCTGATGAACGGGACCGCTTTCACCACCGTCCCGCTGCCGGACCAATCGGTGCGCTCCGCCGTGCGGGCCTTCCGCGACTTCTCGGGCGACGGCAGCGCCGACGTGTTCTTCCACGATCCGAAGAGCGGTGCGAGCGCGCTGTGGACGCTGACGGGCGCCGGCCGCAGCGCCGACCTCGCGGTGGATCCCGCGCCGGCCGGGAGCGCGCTCGCCGCCGTGGCGGACCTGGACGGCGACGGCGTGCCCGACCTCGTGTGGCTCGCCCCGAAGAGCGGCGCGATCGAGGCTTGGCGCATGAGCGGCGCGACGCCCGTCGCGGCGTTCTCGCTGCCGAATGCGCCGGCCAGAGGCGCGCCCGCCGGGTCCGGCGACCTCGATGGCGACGGGGACGACGACCTCGTCTGGCGCGCGCGCCACGGGAAGGTGCGCACGCTCGACGTCTGGTTCGTCGACGGCATGAATGCCCCCGCGCAGGGCATCGCCGTCGCCGGTGGCAGGAAGGCGCTGGTGCGGGGCATCGTCGACGTGACGAGCGACGGTCAGGCCGAGATCGTGCTCGTCACGAAGCAGGGCTTCAGCGCCGTCAGCGTCGACCCGACGGGCTCGCAGAACGCGTCGGGCGACATGCAGTGGAACACGCAGACTCAATCCCTGTCCGAAGTTCCCGCTTCGAAGCGCTGGAGCTTCCTGGTGCTCGAATGAAACAGAACCTCCGCTCCCTCGTCCGAAGCCCGCGCGCTCTCGCGCTGCTGGCCGCGATCGTCGCGACCGCGAGCGCCGCGAGCGCACGCACGGAAGTGCTGCGCTTCCAGCATCCCGACCCGAGCACGGTGTCGGGCTTCAAGGTCTACGTCGGCAGCTCGCCGGGTGTCTACCAGACGACGCTCGACATCGGAAAGCCCGCCGCATCGAGCGGGGTGTTCAGCTACTCGCTCCAGGTGCCCGATCCGAACACGGTCTACGTGTCCGTGAGCGCCTACGGCTCGACCGGCCTCGAGAGCCCGAAGAGCAACGAGCAGCAGCGCCTCGGTCTCCTCGGCACGCCCGGCAAGCCGCAGATCATGCCCTGACGCGGGCGCGCGACGCCGCGCTGGCTACCCGCGCCGCCCGCGCGCTACCTCGCGCACATGGCGGTGCAGCGCTTCTCGCATCTCGGCCTGTGCGTGCGAGATCTCCCGCGCGCGCGCGCGTTCTACGTAGAGGGCCTCGGCTTCCGCGAGCTGTCTCGTCTCGAGACGCGCGGCGTGGAGACGTCGCGCCTGCTCGGCCTCGCGCGCGTGGCGCTCGAGGCGACGTACCTCGAGCGCGACGGCCTGCGCCTCGAGCTGCTCCACTTCCCGCGGCCGGGCACCGAGAGCGAGGCCGGGCCGCGGCCCATGAACCGCGCGGGCCTGACTCACCTCTCGCTGATCGTCGGCGATCTCGAAGCGACGCTCGCGACCCTGCGCGCGCTCGGGGCCGAGGCGCTCGAGGACACCCGCATCGAGAGCCGGCAGTTCGCGTCGCGCGCGATGTTCGTGCTCGACCCCGACGGCACCCGCATCGAGCTGGTGGAGGGTGACTTCGATCCCGCCCAGCTCGCCGGAGGATCTCCATGAGCTGGAAGAACCTCGGCCTGCCGCGCTTCCGCTTCGAGAAGGGTCTCCACGAGGTCGGGCGCGGCCTCTACGCCTACCTCCAGCCGGACGGATCCTGGGGCTGGAGCAACGCCGGGCTCGTGGTCGACGGCGACCAGTCGCTGCTCGTCGACACGCTCTTCGATCTGCGCCTCACGCGCGAGATGCTGGACGCGATGCGCCGCGCCGAGCCGCGTGCGGCCGCGCGCATCGGCACCGTGGTGAACACGCACGCGAACGGCGACCACTGCTATGGGAACGCGCTGGTGGCGGACGCCGAGATCGTGGCGTCCACGCAGACTGCGGAGGAGATGAAGCATCTGCCCGCCGCCGTGCTGGGCGGCCTCGTGAAGTCGCTGGGCGCAGAGACCACGCCGCTCGGCCGCTTCGTGACGCGCGCCTTCGGGCCGTTCGCCTTCGACGAGGTGGGCCCGCCCGTGCTGCCCACGCGAACCTTCGACGGCGCGCTGACGCTGCGCGCCGGCGATCGGGCGGTGGAGCTGATCGAGGTGGGGCCGGCGCACACGCGCGGCGACGCGATCGTCCACGTGCCCGACGCCCGCACGGTCTTCACCGGCGACATCCTGTTCGTCGAGGGCACGCCGATCGTGTGGGAAGGCCCCGTCTCGAACTGGATCGCCGCCTGCGATCGCATCCTCGCCCTGGGCGCGGAGGTGATCGTGCCCGGACACGGGCCGATCACGGATTCGCGGGGCGTTCGCGCCGTTCGCGCCTACCTCGAGCTCGTCCTGCGCGAGGCGCGCGCGCGCTTCGAGGCCGGCATGGACCCGCTGGAGGCCGCGCGCGACATCGCCCTCGGCGAGTTCGCGGACTGGAGCGACCGGGAGCGGATCGTGGTGAACGTGGACACGGTTTATCGCGAGCTCGGCGCCCGCCACGCGGGCGGCGACACGCTGCGCCTGCTGCGCGGGATGGCGGAGTACGCGTGAGGCGCCGCAGAGCCCCGTAGGCCCCGTTCCTTCTCGACACCTTCTCAACCCGCGAGCGGCCGTGGCCCGCCGGGACGCCCCCCGCATCGATTCCAGCGGACTTACGGGCCCTGCGCCGCGCGGCCGCGTCTTTCGCGTGCGGCCGAGCCGCGCCAAGATGCGCGCTTGCGCGCGCCCACTTCCGGGCGCGCAAAGCGAGGTGCAGGTCCCGATGAAGATCAAGGCCGCCGTCTACCAGAAGCCCCACGAGCCGCTCACGATCGAAGAGGTCGATCTGCGCAAGCCGATCGCGGGCGAAGTGCTCGTGCGCACCGTGTGCAGCGGCGTGTGCCACTCCGACATGCACTTCGTCGACGGCCTCTGGGCGCTGCCGATTCCGACGGTGCTCGGCCACGAGGCGGCGGGCGTGGTCGAGGAAGTGGGCGAGGGCGTGACTTACGTGAAGAAGGGCGACCGCGTCATCATGTCGTTCCGCCCCTTCTGCGGCGCTTGTTACTACTGCCTGCGCGGCGAGCCACACCTGTGCAACGACCCCATGATCGCCGCCTCCGCCGCGGGCCGGATGACCTGGAAGGGCGGCCCGCTGCTCCAGTTCGCCAACGTCGGCTCGTTCAGCGAGTACATGATCACTTCGCAGAACGGCGTGGTGAAGATCCCGAACGAGATGCCGATGGCGGAGGCCGCGCTGATCGGCTGCGGCGTGATGACGGGCATCGGCGCAGCGCTCTACACCGCGAAGGTGCCGGGCGGCGCGGTCACGGCGGTGATCGGCTGCGGCGGCATCGGCCTCAACGTGATCCAGGGCTGCAAGCTCGCGGGAGCGAGCCAGATCTTCGCCATCGACGTGTTGCCTGAGAAGCTCGAGCTCGCCAAGAAGTTCGGCGCGACCCACACCATCAACGCCAAGAGCGACGATCCGGTGGCCGCGGTGAAGACGCTGACCGGCGGGCTCGGCGCCGAGTACGCGTTCGAAGCGATCGGCAACCCGACCGCGGCCGCGCAGGCCTTCGCGATGATCCGCAACGGCGGAACTGCGGTGATCGTGGGCATGATGCCGCTCGGCTCCGAGATCAAGCTCAGCGGCCCCGACTTCCTGATGGAGAAGAAGGCGATCGGCTGCATGTACGGAAGCACGCGCTTCCGCGAGCACATGCCGAAGCTGGTGGACCTCTTCCTTCAGGGCCGCATCGACCTGTCGGGCCTGGTGAGCCAGCGCCTGAAGCTCGCCGAGGTGAACAAGGGCTTCGAGCTGATGCGCAGCGGCAAGGTCGC
>CAYWRY010000156.1:0-8940 GCA_964460485.1 uncultured Spirochaetales bacterium | reverse complement strand
TCACCGGGCCGCGTGACAGGGGCGGTCACGAGCTGAGCGAAGTGAACAGGCAGATGGGGACGTTCATACGAGCTTGTGACTTGGGGGACACTCCTGGAGACGCCGAGGAGTGGCACGCAAGTCACAAGCTCGTATGAACGTCCCCAAAGGTTCGTCCGGGACCGATCGGCAGCGTGCCGTCGAGGACGGCGGTGCGCACGCGAGCGAGATGGAAGGGAGCGCGGCCCCACGCCTGGTCGAACGACCACGCGCGCCGCATCCAGATGTGCAGATCCTGCTCCCAGGTGTATCCGATCGCGCCATGGCACTGGAGCGCCTGGCGCGCAGCGAAGCGCGCCGCCTCGGTGGCGACGAGCTTCGCCATCGAGACGTGGGCGGCACGCTGCGGCGAGCCGTGCGCCACCGAGTACGCGGCGCGCATCACCACGGGCCGCGCATACTCGAGCTTCACCTTCGCGCTCGCGAGCATGTGCTTCACAGCCTGGAACGAGCCAATCGGCTTGCCGAACTGCCTGCGCTCGCAGGTGTACGCGACGGCCAGCTCGAGCATGCGATCACAGGCGCCCAGCGCCTGCGCGGCGCAGGCGAGCGCGCCGCGGTCGAGGGCCGCCGCGAGCAGCTGCTTCGCCCGCTCGCCGCGCGCCACCAGCTGGGCGCGCCGCTCCTCGAACGCGACGGTCGCGAGCTTGCGCGAAGGGTCGGTCGCGGGCTGCGGCGTCGTGCGCGCGGCTTCGCGCGGCACCGCGAACAGCGCGTCGTCGCCGCGCGCGAGCAGCAGGAGGTCCGCGACGTGCGCGTCCTCGACCAGCGACGTGGTCGGGTGGCTCACGGCGAGCAGGGCCTCGCCGGCCGCGACGCGCGGCAGCCAGGTGGCCGCGAGCTCGCCGCCGGTTTCCCGTAACAACGGCGCGCCCACCGCCATCGTCGGGATCAGCGGCTCTGCGAGCGCCGCCCGCCCGGCCTCCTCGTGGATCAGCACGCCTTCCACCTCTCCGAGGCCCATGCCACCGTGCTCTTCGGGAACGAGCAGACCGGGCACGCCGATCTCCGCGAGCTGCTCCCACAGCGCGCGCGAGCGCCCGCTCTCCGTCTCCCACAGCTTGCGCAGCGTCTCGGGCGCGTGCTCCTTCGCGAGGAAGTCGCGCACCGTGGTCTGGAGCAGCAGCTGGTCGTCCGTGAAGCGGAAGTCCATCGCTACCTCGGCATCCCGAGGATGCGCTCGGAGATGATGTTGCGCTGGATCTCGTTGGTGCCGGCGTAGATCGGACCGGAGAGCGCGAACAGATAGGAGTCGAGCCAGCTGCCGACGCCCTGCGCGCCGGGCGCCTCGGGCAGGAGATCCCAGCGCTCGCCGAGTATCTCGAGCGCGAGCTCGTGCATGCGGATGTCGAGCTCGCTCCAGAAGATTTTGTTGAGGCTCGACTCGGCGCCGATCTTGCCGCCGGCGAGCAGGCGCGAGACGGTGCGGTAGGTCTCGAGCGTGTAGGCCTCGGCTGCGATCCAGCAGCGCACCACTTCGTCCCGGATCGCGTCCTCGACGTTCAGCGCGTTGTCGCGCAGGAGCTGCACGAGCCGCGCGGCAGTGTCTTGGAAGCGGGCGGGGCTGCGCAGCATGAGGCCGCGCTCGAAGCCGGCGGTGGACATCGCCACCTGCCAGCCCTGGCCCTCCTTCCCGAGCGTGTTGGCGACCGGCACGCGCGCGTCGTCGAAGAAAACCTCCGCGAAGCCGGTCTCGCCGTCGAGCTGGGCGATCGGGCGAACGGTGACGCCGGGCGTGTTCAGCGGCACCAGGATGAAGGTGAGCCCGTTGTGGCGCTCGCTGTTCGGGTCGGTGCGGAACATTCCGAACAGCCAGTCCGCGAAGGCGCCGCGCGAGGCCCAGGTCTTCTGGCCCTTGATCACCCAGTCGTCGCCTTCGCGGCGCGCGGTGGTCGTGATCGCCGCCATGTCCGAGCCCGCGTTCGGCTCGCTCCAGCCCTGCGCCCAGACTTCCTCGCTGGAGGCGATCTTCGGCAGGAAGCGCGCCTTCTGCTCCGGCGTGCCGTACTCCATGATGGTCGGGCCGAGCAGGAACACGCCGTTCTGGTTGATGCGCTTTGGCGCACGCGCGCGGTAGTACTCCTCCTCGAAGATCAGCCACTCGACGAGGTTCGCGCCGCGCCCGCCGTACTCCTTCGGCCACGGCACCATCGCCCAGCCCGCGGCGTCGAGCTTCTTCTCCCAGGCGCGGTGCTGCGCGGCGCCCACGGCGGTGTCGAAGGACGCGAGCGGCGCGGGCGGCACGTTCGCCTCGAGCCACGCGCGCGCCTCGGCGCGAAATGCGTTCTCGCGATCGGTGTAGCTGAGATTCATCGCGCAGCCTCGACGGGGACAACGTTGGACGAAAGCCGACCGGCACGTCCCGTTTCGACGGGGACGTTCTTGGACGAAGCGAGCTCGCGCGAGGCGCTTTCGTCCAACAACGTCCCCGGGGTTTCGACGCGTTCGTCCAAGAACGTCCCCATCAGAACTTGGCGTCGCGCTTGGCGACGAAGGCGTCGCGCGCCTCCTGGGAGTCGCGCGAGGTGTAGAGCTCGAGCGTGAAGCCCTGCTCGAAGCGGTAGCTGCTCTTCGGCTCGATCAGCTCGATGCCGTTCAGCGAGGCCTTCGCGGCGCGCACCGCGCGCGGGCTCTTGCTCGCGATCTTCGCGGCGAGCGCGAGCGCTTCGTCGCGCAGCTGGGCGCGCGGCACGACTTTCAGCAGGCCGCCGAGCCGGTGAGCCTCCGCCGCGCCGATCGGCTCGCCCGTCAGCAGCATGCGCCGCGCCTCCTGCATGCCGAACATGCGCATGGCGTGCGTGGCCGCGCCCATCGCACCGCGGTCGATCTCGGGCAGCCCGAAGGTCGCGTCCTCCGAGGCGAGCACGAGATCCGAGCTGCCCGCGATGCCGATGCCGCCGCCGAGGCAGAAGCCGTGGACGGCGCTGATCACCGGCACCGGGCAGTCGTAGATCGCGGCGAACACCTCGTAACAGCCGCGGTTCACGTCCACGATCAGCGAGCCGTCCTTCGCCAGCTCCTTCACGTCGACGCCGCACTGGAAGCCCTTGCCCGCGGCGTCGATCAACACCACGCGCACGCGCGCGTCGCGGCCCAGCTCCTCGAGTTTGCGCGCGAGCGCGAACCAGGCGTCGCGGCCGAGCGCGTTCACCGGCGGATTGTCGAGCGTCAGCTCCGCGACCCCCAGCGCGTCGATGTTCACGCGAAACGCCATCAGCTCTCCTTCGCGGGAGCGAGGCGCGCGAGCGTCTCCTCCGCTTCCCGCATGATGCGCGAGACAAGCTCCGCGCAAGTCGGGCGATCCGCGATCACGCCCGCCACGGTGCCACTCGGCAGGTAGCCGCCGACGGGATCGCCGTCGTTCATCGCGGCCTTCGCCAGCATCGGCGCGTTGGCGGCCATCAGCAGCTGCGCGCGCGTCAGCTTTTCGTTCGCCTGCAGAGCGAGCGCGCTGCGCAGCAGCGCCGTCAGCGACGCGCCGGTCTCGCGCCGGAAGGCGAGTGCGTTGCGCAGCGCGAACAGCAGCTTCGCGACGCCGCTCTTGGCTTCGAGCGCGCGCACCAACTCGTTCACGATCACGCGTTGGGGAAGCCCGTCGATCTCGCTGGTGACGACCACGTCGCCGAGGCCCGCCGCGAAGTAGCGCTGCGCTGTCTGCGGCGGCACCGGGCTCTCGGCGGTGAGCAGGAAGCGCGTGCCCATGGCGATGCCCTGCGCGCCGAACGCCAGGGCGGCGACGAGGCCGCGCCCGTCCTTGAATCCGCCCGCGGCGATCACGGGAATTCTCGCGGCGTCGGCGCACGCCGAGATCAGCAGCGAGCTCGGGATCGTGCCGGTGTGCCCGCCGCCCTCGCCGCCTTGCACCACGACCGCATCGGCGCCGAGCTGCTCCGCCTTCTGCACGTGGCGCGGCGCTCCGCAGGTGGGGATGCACAGCACGCCCGCGCCCTTGAGCTTTCCGATCAGCTTCGCGTCGGGCGAGCGGTTGTAGCCGGCTGCGCGCACGCGGTGGCGCACGAGCGCGTCGGCGATCACGTCGGCGCCCGGCGCATCCATCAGGAAGTTCACGCCGAACGGTCGCGGCGTGAGCGCTTTCACCTTCTCGATCGCGGCGTCGATCTGCTCGGGCCGGATCGTCGCACCGGCGAGGAAGCCGAAGCCGCCCGCGTTGCACACCGCCGCCACGAGATCGGGCGTGGCGACCCAGCCCATGCCGGTCTGCACGATCGGCGCGGAGACGCCGAGCAAGTCGCAGAGGGGCGTATGCAGGGGGGAGCGGGGCAGGGGGTGATCCTCGATCGGGCCGGAGGTGGCCGGCTTCCAAACAACCAGCGACTCAGGGAACGTCGCCGGGCTAGCGCACTTCCTTGTTGGCGAAGCCTTCGGGGTCGATCTGCTCGCGCATCAGCGCCAGCTCGCTCGCGCTCGGTTCGCGCGTGGTGGGGACGCCTGCGGGAATTGCGAGCTCGAACGCGGTGTGCTTCACCACCTCGTCGACGCTCACGCCGGGGTGCAGCGAGGCGAGCCGCATGCGTCGATCCGGCGTCGCGAAGTCGAACACGCCGAGGTTCGAGATCACGCGGCGGATCTCGTGGAAGCGGCGCTGCTGGGGCGAGAGCCTCGCCGCTCGGTCGTATCCGACGCCGCACACCACGTCGACCTGGGCGACGAAGGTCTGTTTCGAGTGATTGGGGACCCAATAGCTCGTCGGGTGGCTGAGCGTGTTCCCCGGCGCGCCGCGCATGCCGATCAACTGCGCCGAGGGCTTCGCGTGCGCGCCGACCGCAGAGAAGTTCTGGTTGCCGAAGCGGTCGATCTGGCTCGCCATCATCACGACGTGGCGGCGCCCGCCCCAGAGCAGGTCGAACACGCTGCGGAACGGCATCCACGCCTCGATCACGGGCGCGCCGCGCTTGCCGCTCACCGGCTGGACGCCGTCCACGAGCGAGGCGATGCCGTCGGTCATGAGCAGGTCGGGAGCGTGCGTGAGCTTCGCGAGCCGCGCGCCCACGGAAGGCACGTTTCCGAAGCACGAGACGAGGATCTCGCCGTCGCCGCGGAAGTTGTCGGAGATGGCCGCCGCGCACACTTCCGCTCGCGTCGCGACGTCGCTCATTTCGCCGCCCCCCGCGCCCGCAGCTTCGCCTGGTACTCGGCGTCCGAGACGTCGAGCCACTCCGCCTTGAAGCGTTGCCAACTCCCTTCGTCTTTCGCGCTCGCCGCATACTCGCGCTGGAAGGCTTCGTCGCGGCCGTAGTCGGGCGGGCACTCGGTGAAGTGCGCGCCGTTGGGTGCTTCGATCACGCCGTCGACCAGCGTGCGGTTGAGGCGGAGCGTCTGCACCGCGCCGCCCGCGAGCAGCTCCTTCGTCTCGACGATGCGCTCGCAGCTCACGAAGCGGCGCTTGGCGGCGCCGCACATCACGTCGTCGAAGTAGATGTCGGGCCCGAGGTACTGGGCGTTGCCCTTGGCGTCGGCGCGGTTCATGTGGACGAACGCGATGTCGGGGACGAGCGCCGGCATCGCGATCAGCTCCTCGCCGTCGGCGTAAGGCGAGCGCACGAGCTTCAGCTCGGGGTTGATCTCGAGCACGCTCGAGCCGAGCCCCGCGCGCGTCGGCAAGAAGGGCAGCCGGATCGCGGCCGCATACAGGCCCCACTGGAACATGCCCTCGTCGAGCTCGCGGAACTCGACGGCGCCGGCCTGGCGCGCGGCGCGAAAGTGCGGGTCGAGGGGGATCGAGTCGAGCGACACGAAACCCGAGACCACGCGCTTCAGCTTGCCGGCCTTGCACAACAGGCCCACGTCCGGGCCGCCGTAGCTCATCAGGGTCAGGTCCTTGACCGGCGAGCGCAGGATCTCGCGCACGATCGCCATCGGCTTGCGCCTCGAGCCCCAGCCGCCGATCGCGACGCTCATGCCGTCGCGCAGCTCGGAAACGGCCGCGGCGAGTGTCGTCGTCTTGTTCACGGATCGGACCTCGGCCTCTCTCGATCTCCCGGCCCGGACCGCCTGGCCGAGCATGCGACCGGGCGCCGCCAGGGCGGTGTCGGTCGCGCGCAGGGAGCCGGAGGCGAACGAAGCTCGGACGGGATGGAAGGAATAACGAGACGTACCGTATCATAAGGTCCGGATCCACCCGAACTTCCGAGGCGGAACAAGGGGTTCCAGGCATCCGGCCGAGGTCGGCCCCTCGGGGCGGTGCGGTCGATCGCGTCGAGGGGGGAGCCGCGTGCCCAGGATGTCGTACGGAGCGGCGCTCGCCTGGCTCGCTGCGGAGGCGCCGGATCGGCTCGCCGCCGCGTGCGGCACGGAGGCGATCACGCGGGGCGAGCTCGATCGGCGCTCGAACCGCCTGGCCCGCGCCTACCAGCAGCTCGGCGTCGGCCTCGAGTCGCGCGTCACGCTCGCGCTGCCGAACGGGGTCGAGTTCCTGGTGTCGTGCATGGCGGCGTGGAAGCTCGGCGCCTCTCCGCAGCCGATCTCGGCGCGGCTGCCCGCGAAGGAGCGCGAGGCGATCGTCGCGCTCTCGCGGCCGGCTCTGATCGTCGGCGTCGCGCAGGTCGAGTACCCGCAGTTCGCGAGCGTGCCGCCCGGTTTCGCGCCGAGCGCTGCGCTCTCGGAGGCGCCCCTGCCCGACGTGGTGGCGCCGCACGTCCGCACGATGACGTCCGGGGGCAGCACGGGGCGCCCGAAGCTGATCGTCGATCTCACGCCCGCGCTCTGCGATCCAGAGGTCGCCGAGAACTTCATGCAGCCGCGCGGCGTCGCCCTGGCGCCCGGCCCGCTCTATCACGCCGGCCCGTTCATCGTCGCCTGGCAGTGCATCCTCTCGGGCGGGACGCTGGTGCTGATGGAGCGCTTCGACGCCGAGCAGGCGCTCGCGCTCGTCGAGCGGCACCGTGTCGACTGGGCGCTGTTCGTGCCCACGATGATGCAGCGCATCGCGAAGCTCGCGCCGGCGGTGCGTGGCCGGTACGACGTCTCGTCGCTGCGGCGCGTGATGTGCTCGGGGGCGCCGAGCCCAACGTGGCTGAAGCGCTTCTGGATCGAATGGCTCGGGCCCGAGAAGATCTACGAGGCGTACGGCGGCACCGAGCGCATCGCGGGCACCGTCATCGACGGCGTCGAGTGGCTCGCGCATCCCGGCTCGGTCGGCAAGCCGCCGCCGGGCCGCATGATGCGCGCGCAGCGCCCGGACGGCTCAGTCTGCGCGCCCGGCGAGGTGGGCGAGATCTACATGAAGCCCGCGAGCGGGCAGGGCACGACCTACCGCTACATCGGCGCCAGCCCGACGGCGACGCGCGACGGCTGGGAGACGCTCGGCGACCTCGGCTGGTTCGACGCTGACGGATACCTGTATCTCGCCGACCGCAAGACCGACATGATCCTGGTGGGCGGCTCGAACGTCTATCCCGCCGAGGTGGAGGCCGCGATCGACGCGCACCCGCGCGTGCGCTCCAGCGCGGTGATCGGCCTGCCCGACGAGGACCTCGGGAGCCGCGTGCACGCGATCGTGGACGCGCCGGAGGGCGTGTCGGAGGCGGAGCTGCGCGCGCACCTCGCCGAGCGCCTGGTCGCCTACAAAATCCCGCGCAGCTTCGAGCTCGTGCGCGAGCCGCTGCGCGACGACGCGGGCAAGGTGCGCCGCTCCGCGCTGCGCGAGGCGCGCCTCCCGGAGCCGCGCGGGTGATCGCGGAGCGCGCGAAATCTCGGCCGAGCGCGCTCGCCCTCTCCGACGGCACGCGCACGCGCAGCTGGAGCGCCGAGTCTCCCACCCGGCGAGCGCGGGTCGCCCTACGCGCGCCACGCCTGCCAGACGCAGCTCTTCGCCTACCACCGGGACCCGGAGAAGACGGCGCGCCTTCCTCGATCCCCACACCCAGACGCTCGGCGGTGTGAGGCATGTCGGCTCGCAGGGTTGGGTGTTCCTCGCCGACCGGGCCGCCAACCTGATCATCTCCGGAGGCGTGAACGTCCATCCGGCCGAGGTCGAGGCGGGGCTCCAGGAGCACCCGGCGGTCGCCGACGCCGCCGTCTTCGGGACGAGGCCCGCACCGGCACCATTTTCTTTCCGCACTCGTCGCGCGTTGGAGTAATAGGAGGCGGGGATTCCGCAAGGAGAATTGCGTGCTCGACCTGGCGGGCGAACTCGGCCAGTCGATCATCGACGCGAGTTCCTTCCCGATCTTCCTCCTGTGCAGGGCGGGGCGGGTGCTCGACGCGAATCGCGCGGCCTGCAGCTACTTCGGCATGACGCGCGAGAGCTTCCGAGACGTCGACACCCTCGCGATACGTGGCTACTCGCCGGCGCGCCGTGCCGAGTACACCAAGCGCTTCGAGGCGTGGTCGGGCGGCGAGCTCGTGCCCTTCTTGACCGCGTGGCCGCCGCGCGATGGGGCCGATCGCTTCGTCGCGTTCCCCCAAGCGCTCGTGTTCGGGGGCAGTCCCGCCGTGGCGCTCGCGCTCATCCCGGCCCCGATCGTGGAGGCGGCGCTCTCCGGCCAGTCGGCGGAGTCGGCGAGGCTCGCGCGGGCCTGGGTGAAGCAGCAGTCGACGGACACGGTGACGCCCGGCTCCGATCCGCTGCTCTCGACGCTCACGCCGCGCGAGTGGGAGATCGTGCGCAGGCTCGCGGACGGAGATCGCGTCCCGCTGATCGTCGAGGATCTCGGCATCGCCGAGAACACGGTGCGAAACCACCTGAAGTCGATCTTCCGCAAGCTCCACGTGGCTTCTCAGGCGCAGCTAGTGCGCCGCGTGAAGCCGCAGCTCAAGGGGCGCAAGAGCGAGCGCTGAGGGGGAATGCGGCTCGGCGCGGACGCGCACAGCCGGCGCGCGCGCGGGGCTAGCCCGGATTTCTCACCAGCTTTCGCTTGTCGCTCGGGATGGCCGGTTTCG
>CAYWRY010000155.1:0-9034 GCA_964460485.1 uncultured Spirochaetales bacterium | reverse complement strand
AGTTCCCGCGCGGCGCCACCACGAGCGCGGCCTTCAACGGCGTCTAGCTCCTAGCGCCGGTGCTCCGGCGCGCAGGGCCGGGCGAGCCGCGCGAGCGCGTCGCACAGCGGCGCGAGGGCAGGCGGCGTCTTCGGCGCCGTCCGGCGCGCGGCGCCGAACAGCGCGAGCCGCGCGGCCGCGACGTCGCCGCCGCTCGCAGCGGTGAGCAGCGCGAGCGCGCCGCTGGCATGGGCGGCGGCGAGGCTGCTGCCGCTTGCGAACGCGTAGCCGCCGCTCGCGGCGGTGGAGACGATCTCGACGCCGGGTGCGGTGAGATCCACGACGGAGCCCGTCGGAGCGAGCGCCTTCTTGCGATCCGTCGCGGCGACGCCGATCACCCAAGGGTACGCCGCCGGATAAGCGGGCGCGGCGCTCAGCCGATTGCCGCTCGCAGCGACGACGGCGACGCCGAGCGTGTCGAGGCGCCGCACGGCGCGCTCGAGCGCGCGGTTCGCCGGGCCCACCAGCGAGAGGTTCACGATCTGCGCGCGCTCGCCCCAAGCGAGATCGAGGCCGCCGAGCACGGCATAGAGCCGGCAGAGGTCGCCGCCCGTGCCGGGAGAGCACACCGGCATCGAGAGGACCGAGGCGCTCGGCGCAAGGCCGGCGATGCCCACGCCGTTTCCTTCGGTGGCGCCGATGATTCCCGCGACGAGGGAGCCGTGCTGGCCGGCGGGCGCTGCGGCGTCCCCCGCGACGCGCACGCTGCGCAGGTCCTCGTGCCGCTCGTTCGCGCGGGTGTCGAGCACGGCGACGCGCACACCTTCTGCCCGCGTCACCGCGTGGGCGGCGCGGAGGCCGAGCGCGTCGTGCGCCCACTGCTGCTTGCGGTAGGGATCGGCCCGCGCAGCCAGCGCGGGTGCTTCCGCGGCCGGCTCGCCCTCGGGCGTGTACACGTCGTCGTTCACCGCGGCCGCGCCCTCGGGCAGCCGCTCGACCAGCGTGGCGGGCGACGTCCCGGGCGCGCCTTCTACCCGGGCCACCGTCGCGCACAACAGCGCACTGAAGCGGGACTCGACGATGCGCGCGCCGGCGCCGAGCGCGAGCCCTTCGGTGACGACCGCGCCGTCCGCCCCTTTGGGGAGGATCAGCAGGATGCGGGGTGTCTCGCCGCCGGGCGGCGCTTCGGTCGGCAGGTCGACACCCGCCTCTACGGGCGGACACGCGGGCGCCTCGGCGCGAGCGAGCGGGGCGGTGACCCAGAGCATCAGGGCGAGCGGCAGCGGGAGCGCGCGGGCCATGAGCGAACAGGCTACAGCCGCTCAGGGCGCTGGCTGCGCGTACTCCGCGACGTCCAAATCGCCCGACTCGAGGCGCTTGGCAGCCTGCGACGGATTCGTGCCGCGGGCGAGACGCAGTTGCACGACGCCGTTCGGGGAGGGGCCGCTCTCGACCGTGGCGCCGATCGCGTGCATGGCATCCTCGATCTCCGCGTAGGACACCTCGGGGCTGAACACGACGGCGAGATGCGCACCCAACTCGGCGGCCGCCGCCGGCTCGCGCAGCGAGGCGGTTTCGTAGGTCGCCTCGCCGCGGATCTGTTGCGAGGCGACGATGCCGATCGCAGCGGCGAAGACGGCCACCGCGAGGCCTGCGGCGAACGCGAAGTGCGGCCGCACCAGCCAGAGCTGTCGCCGAAGCCTCGGTGCAGCGACCGCCAGCGGTGCTCCCTCGATGCGCCGCAGCGTGCGGGCGAAGACGCGCTCGGCCCCTTCGGCGGGCTCGCCCGCGACGCTCTCGTCCGAGAGATCCGCGATCTCTCGCCGGCAGGCCGCACACTCGGCGGCGTGGACCTCGATGGCACCGCGCACGTCGGCGGGGAGGTCGCCGCTCGGATACCAGGCGATCCAATCCAGTACGAGCTGCGGGCAGCTGAGAGCCGCGGGCTTGCGCGTCATCGCACTTCTCCTCGCGGAGGGGGCGGCGCCGAGCGCAGCGTGCGCCGCGCGCGCGACAGCCGCGACTTCACCGTCCCCGACGAGACGCCGAGCTTGCCGGCCATGTCCTCGACGGACTGCTCCTGGCTCGCAAGCTCTGCCACCTCGCGCTGTACGGGCGGGAGCGCCTCGAAGCGGCGCCGCAACCAACGCAGGTCGCTGCGCGCCTCGAGCTGGTCGAGGATCGGGCGGTCGTCGCTCACCGCCTGGAGGAACGCGGGCTCCGCACCGACCACGGATGCGCGCTTCAGGCGCCGCCGGTTCCGGTCGGCCTCGCGGCACTTGAAGGTCGCGATGCCGAACAGCCAGGTGGAGACGCGCGAGGCGCCGCGGAAGGCGGGCGCTCCGCGCCAGACCTCGAAGAACGTGTCGGCGACGACCTCCTCGGAGAGCTCGGGATCGGCGAGACGGCGATCGGTGAACGAGAAGAGCCGCGCGTAGTAGCGATCGAACAGAGCCCGGAAGGCAGCGGCGTCGCGGCGCTGGATGCGCTCGATCAGGACTTGATCGCCCAGCTGCGGCGTGCTCACGGGCAGGGGCTCCCCGGGAAACCGCAGCCGGATCCCGGGTTCGGGTCGTCGAAGATCTTCGAAGGTGCACAGCCGGAGCCCGGGTTGTCGCAGGCTCCCGGCCCGGCGAACGACGGCGGCTCGGGCAGGGACGCTGCCAGCTGACCGCCGGCTGCGGCGACGTGGGTCGGCGTCAGATGGAGGATGGCCGGGGGACCCGTCGGCGCGTTGCCGGCCTGGCCCGGTCCGCTCCCGCCAGGCTCGCCCATCGGCGATCCGCTTCCCGAGGACCCCGCCCTCGGAAGCAGGTTCACGGCGAGGTCGGGCTCCTCACCTGCGCATTCGCCGGCGGATGCGACGACGAGAGGCGGGGGCGCTTCGGCCAGCGCCGGAAGAGCGAACAGGACGAGGAGTGCGACGAGGCACGCGCGCATGGCGGATCCTTCCCCAGACGTATGTGGCCGCATCAAGGGCTTAGGGTCCAACTCGCATGGAGCCCTACCACGTGGCGCGTGAAGTCGAAGACGTCGGAGGTCGAGCGGTTCCCCTGGTAGCGCCAGCGCGCCTCGAGGTGGAGCTGCCGCCAGACGGGGCGCCGCAGCGACAGCTCCGTGCGCCAGTCCTGCTCCTCCCGGTCCCCGGAAGGGGGGCCGTACGTGGACGGATGCCGGTAGGCGCGGAACGCGTAGCGAAGGCCAGCGCCGAGGACGAAGCGGGAGGGCAGGGTGGACTCGATGCCCAGCTCGACCTCCGGGGAGTCGAACGAGTACTCGGTGCCGTCTGCGGAGAAGCCCCGATACGCGAGGGCCGCCAACACCGACGAGCGCAGCTCCGGCAGGGCGAGGCGGTGCTCGGCGCCGATCCGGTAGCCCAGTCCGTCGCGATCGCGCGCCCTCCGCAGGGCGGGATCGGAGTCGGTGCTGTCGAAGCGGTAGGCGTCGAACGCGAGCTCCGCGAAGGCCCGCGTCGCTCCCCGCGCACCCCAGTCGTAATGCAGCTCGGTCGCGAGGGTCGGGGAGGAGAGGAACGGTCGCGTGTCCACCCAGGCGTGTCCGTACCCGCCGATCGCGCGCAGCGTGGTGCGCTCGCCCAGGCGTCGCTCCGCCCAGAGCGTGAGCGACGGGTAGAGCACGTCGAAGCTCCCGAGGTCGCCGTGCACGGAGCCGCTGAACGCCACCGCCCCGCCGAGCTGCATCGCTGGACCGACAGGCCAGCCGCGGCCAGCGGCACCGCGCCACACGAAGCGCTGGTCCGACTGCGACGGAATCTCCTCGGGCAGCGAGACGCCTTCGCCCCGGAGGACTGCGTTGCTGTCGTGCTCGAACCCGATGCGCAGCATGCCGACGACGGCGCGGGGTGCGTCGAGAGCCGCCACCTCGCGCGATGCTGCCTCGGCCCAGGGCGTGCCGGGCCACTCGCTGGCGACGCGGCGAAGGGCCTCGCGCGCCGCTTCGCGGTCGCCGGCCCGCGCCTGCGCGACGCCGGCATAGTAGGCGGCGGCGGGCGCAAACACGTCCCCCGCCGCGCGGGCTCGCACGAGGTCGCGGACCGCAGTCTCCCGGCGTTCGCGGTCGAGCGCGATCAAGCCGAGGTAGAGGGGAACCTCGGGTCGCCCGCTGCCCGCTGCCTCTGCGCGCCGCAGCGCTCCCTCGGCGCCCTCGCGATCTCCGGCGTGGAAGCGAGCGATCCCCAGATCCACAACGAGGGCCGGCTCGCCGGCCTCGAGCGCGGCCAGCGCCTCGGCGGCAGCGGCGTAGTCTGCCTCCTGTAGCAAGCAGAGTGCGCGTGCGCGCGCGGCATCCGCGGACGACGGCGCGGCGCCCAGCAGGGTGAGGGCCTCCGCGCAGCGCCCCTCGGCCGCGAGGCGCACGCCATCCGGCTGTGCCTCCGCGTGGACGGCGGCTGGAACCAGCAACCAGCCGGCAATCAGGATTGCTCCGCAAGAGCCGAATGCGCCACAGCGCCCGCACGTCATCGCGCAACCGTCCCCTCGTTCGGCGCCAACGTACCACCCGTCGGTGATGACACGGACCGAGGAGTACGGGCCACACAATCGTGGGAACCCTGAGTCGAAGACGAGTCACCCACTCGGCGGCCTGGGGCTGCAGCCCGGCCTGGAAGGGAACGGATCTGGAATCTGTGATGGAACCGCGGATGCGAAAGCGACCCAGCCAGGGGCGATCCCGGGTGACTGTGACCTCGATCCTGGAAGCGGCGGATCGCATCTTACGCGCCGACGGCTACGAGGCCGCTTCGACGAACCGCGTCGCGCGCGTGGCCGGCTTCAGCGTCGGCTCGCTCTACCAGTACTTCCGCGACAAGCAGTCCATCGTCGGAGCGCTGATCGACGAGGAGTTGACGGGCGAAGCCGAGTCGCTGCGCGACCTGCTGGCGCAGTCCACCAGCCGCAGCCCCCGCGAGATCGCGGCGGCCGCCTTCGGTCACTTGCTGGATCGGCGCGTCGCGCGCGCCCATCTCTATCGAACGCTCGACGGCCACGCGCACGAGTTCGGCATGCCCTCGGTGCTCGACCACTTCCTCGCCGCTCAGGCGCCGGTCCTGTCCGACCCGATCCAGCGCGTGTGCGCCCAGGTCTTCCCGCGCTCGGCGCGCTCGATCGACGCGCGCGTGTTCGTGATCTCGCGCGTCGCGCTGGCCGTCTCTTTCGCGTTCGCGTCGGACGCGCCCCACGGCATCACGGGCGCGGCATTGCGCGACGAGTTCGCGGGTTCGGTCGAGCGCTACCTCGCCGGAGGCTCGCCGGGCTCGGCCTCGGAGGCGCTGGCTGTCGCCTGGTCGAAGCCCGCCGGCAGCGTGGTGGCGCTCGCCGAGCAGCGCGGGCGCAAGCGGCGCGAGGCGCGCGCCGTGCTGCTGGGCCGGGGCGTCGCCGTCGAGCGGCTCGAGCCCTTGGCATTCCTGCTGGCCGGCGTCGCCGACGCCGCCCAGGGTACGGTGCGTCCGCTGCACGGCGCGACGCAGGACGAGCTCTTGCACGAGGTCGCGCGCTTCGTCGAAGCGCTCTGTGCCTAGCGAGCCGGGCACGCATCCCGCTCGGTGAGCGCCGGAAACTCGGCGCCGCCAGATCGCGCGCGTGGTGCCCGAGGCAGGATTCGAACCTGCACGGCCTTTCGGCCAGGCGATTTTAAGTCGCCCGCGTCTGCCGTTTCGCCACTCGGGCCGAGCCTGGTGCTCACTCCCTCGTCATTCGAGCGCTAAGCGCTCGCGCACGTCGGGATGCTCGAGCAGCTCGTCGAGCACTTCGCGGTCGAGCAGCGTGGTGCGCTGATAGCCGCGCTCCGGGTTCGAGATCTCGAGCCGGAAGATCTCGCGCGGCTCGCGGAAGATGCAGCGCGCGCGGACGACGGTGGAGGCGCAGCGGAACTCGTCGAGCAGCGAGGCCAGCATGCGCTCGACGCGGCGCACGGCGGCGAGCTCGGGCGCGAGCTGGTCCTCGACCGCGCGCCGCGAGCGCATCAAGAGTCGGTAGCTGCCGGGTCGCGAGGACATGGGCGTCGCAGCATATCAGCGCACGGGCGTCGATCGTCACGCATGCCGCGTGCGCCGCGCAGCGTCGAGGAAGCGCGAGAGCGCGCGCTGCGCGTCGCCGTCCGGCGCGACGAACTCGACGCCCACGCCCGGCTTGCGCGCGCCGCCGAGGGGCACGCGCGTCCAGGCTACGCGCCCCAGCGTCTCCACCGACTCGCCGCTCGGCAGCTGGATCTGCAGCAGCACGCGGCGCCCCTTCGCCGGCGGATCCTCCGAACGGATGAACGCGCCGCCCACCGAGAGCGTCTCGCACAGCTCGTCGCTCTCCCAGAGCGTGGGCACGCCGGTCTCGGGATCGCGCTCGGGATCCAGACTCGTGAGTTGAACGCGCGCGCGCAGAGCGACGCGCTCGTATCGCCGGCCGCGGCGGTCTTCGGAGCCCATGCTCGAGTTCCCCCGCGCAAGGGATCGGGAGCACGCAAGCTCGCCTTGAAGGTCGCGACGCCTCAAGCGTCCGCGCCCGCGCGACGATGATGTGGCGGGAGTTGGAGGCGTGATGGCGCGCGAGGGGATGGCCGACGGCGAGGCCGCGCTTCCGGTCGATGCGGAGCCGGCCCTGGTGGCCGATCTCGCGGTGCTGCCGGCGGCGAGCGTGCTCTCGGCGATCCACGAGGCGCGGCGCTCGGGCTTGATCCTCGTCCGCCAGCGCCAGCACGAGAAGTCGATCTACCTCGACGCGGGCGAGGTCGTGTTCGCCAGCTCGAATCAGGCGGTGGATCGGCTTGGCGAGTGCCTGCTGCGCTCCGGCGCGATCACGCTGGAGGAGCTGCGCGCCGCCGAGCGCGTGTTCAAGCCCGGCGATCGCTTCGGACGCGTGCTCGTCGAGTGTGGCGTCCTGACGCCCCGCGAGCTGTGGAATGGCGTGCGCAACCAGGTCGAAGAGATCGTGCGCTCGCTGTTCGGGGCGCCGAACGGCCGGCTCTGGTTCTGGGAAGGCGACATCCGCCCCGACAACGTGGTGCGCCTCTCGCTCGAGACGTCTCGGCTGATCGCGGAAGGCCAGCAGCGCTGCGCGGAGCTGCGCCGCTTCTTGAGCGTGCTCGACGACCCGCGCGTTCGGCTCTCGCAGACGGGTCTCGCCTCCCCGCCCTCGCTCGCCGAGAGCGAGCGCGCGATCTACGATTGCGTGCAGACCGGGCGGGCCTTCGCCGAGGTCGTCGCCCGGCTCGGCATCGAGCGCGAGAGCGCGGCGCGCAGCGTCCAGCTGCTTCGCCTCGTCGGCGCGGTGAAGCTGATGCGACTCCCGGACGCCGCGCCCGCGCCGCCGCGCGACCCCGCGCTCGCCGCGCGCGCGGAAGCGTTCGTGAAGCTGCTAACCGCGATGGCCGGGGAGATCGCCAATGCGGACGGAGACGGCTCCGTGCGGGCGCGCCTCGCGCGCGAGCTCCACGACGTCGCCGGGCGCTTCCCCGCGCTGCTGGCGGGTGTCGAGATCGCCGAGGAAGGGGCCGCACTCGACGCGGCCGCGCTCGCAGAGCGAGCGGCGCGACTCCCCGACGCGGGCGGCGACGTGCTCGCCGCCGCGCTCGGCGAGCTGACCGCCTACCTCGAGTTCGAGCTCGTCAACCATCCCAAGGTGAGCGACGCGCCCGGGTTCCTGCGCAGCCTCGAGCCGCTCCGCCGCGCAGCCGCCGCCTAGCCCCCCCCGGCTCCCGCGACGGCGTTCGCCAGCCGCTTTGCAATGCTCGCCGCGATGGATCTGCTCACCCGCTTCCACCCGGTCCGCGAGGCGCTGCGCGCGCGGCGCCGCACGCTGCACGAGCTCCGCGTCCTCGAGCCCCCGCCCCGGGAAGCGGGCGAGCTGCTGGCGCTCGCCCGTGCCGCTTCCGTGCCGGTGCGACCGTGCCGGGGATCGGAGCTCGCTCGCGGCCTTCCGCCCGGAGTGAAGCCGCAGGGCTTCGTCCTCGAAGCGAGCGAGCTTCCGGAGCTGGAGCTGGACGCGCTTTTCAAGCTAGGAGCCGCCGGCCCGCGCTGCTTCGTCGCCCTCGACGGCGTCGAGGACCCCCAGAACCTCGGGGCGATCGCCCGAGTGGCGCATGCGGCCGGAGCCTCGGGGATCATCCTCACCGACCGGCGCGCGGCTCCGCTCTCCCCGGCGGTGTCGCGGGCCAGCGCGGGCGCCATCGAGCACCTCCCCGTAGCCCGCGTGGTGAATCTGGTGCGGGGCCTGGAGCGCATGAAGGAGCTGGGGTGCTGGGTGCTCGCGGCCGAGCCCACCGCCGAGTGCGACCTGTTCGCGCTGGAGGACCGCTTCTGGCGGGGCGACCTGGTGTTGGTGCTGGGGGCGGAAGGGCGCGGGATCCGGCCGGGGCTGGCCCGGCACCTCGACACGCCGGTCGCGATCCCGATGGCGGGCGCCGTCGCCTCGCTGAACGTGGCCACGGCGGCCGCCGTGATCCTGTATGAGTGGGTGCGGCGGGCGCGCGGTCGCCCGGAGCCCGAGCGGACCTCCGGGTAGCGGCGAAGTGCCGATTGCCCGAGACGGCGACCGTTCGTAAGGTGGGCCGGGCTTCGGTACCGGGCTGGCGTAGCTCAACTGGCCAGAGCGGCTGATTTGTAATCAGCAGGTTAAGGGTTCGAGTCCCCTCGCCAGCTCCATCGGCTCGCCCGGCTCGACCAAGAGACCGGCACCAGAGCGGAAAACTGTGCGCAAATCTCCGCGGAGGGAGGCGCGGCGCGAAAATCTGCCGCTACAGTCCGCGCCCCTTGCGGGAGAAGTTTCGGGACCACCGAAACCCCTCGCGCAACAGGCTGATTCCAAAGAGGATTTCGAGCGGACGGTCGCGGCGCACGGAACCAACGCGAGGCAGGGACGGGTCGCCCATGGCAGGAGCCAGCGGTGCCAGTCGCCGCTCTTTTGTTTCGTTTCGGCCGCCCCTAACAAGTAGTCCACAAAGTAGCCCACAACGAACGGGAGATTCAGAGGCGCAGCGGGCCCGAGCCGCGGACGCCGAGTACGAGCGGAGAGGTACCGAAGCGGCCAAACGGGGCAGACTGTAAATC
>CAYWRY010000154.1:0-9212 GCA_964460485.1 uncultured Spirochaetales bacterium | reverse complement strand
CGAGCAAGAAGCTCGAGACGGCGGTCTCGCTCGGCGCCTCGGTGCTGGGCGCGCTGTTCGGTCGCAAGCTGGCGAGCGCCACGAACGTGGGCCGCGCCGCGAGCGTCGCGCGCAGCGCCGGCCGCGCCGCGAGAGAGCGCGAGGACATCGCGCGCGCGGAGGAGAGCGCCGAGGCGATCGCCGCGCAGCGCAAGGAACTGGAGGCGCAGTTCCAGGCGGAGCTGGACGCGCTGCGCGGAGGAGGCAGCGACGTGGAGCGGCTCGAGATCGCGGCGATCAGCGTCGCGCCGCGCAAGGGCGACTTGAGCGTCGACTCGCTCGCGCTGCTGTGGCTGCCGCGGGCGCGCTGATCTGCGCGAGCCCGAAGGTCGCTCGCATGGCCCTCGCCGGCGGGGCGACTCCGGAGCCCGCTCGCGCCCCGCTACGTTGCGCGCCGTGAGGCCCGCCATGCGCCCGTGCATCGCCGTGTTGTTGGGGATCCTCGTTGCCGCCGGCTGCGCGCCGGCGAACCCCGTGCGCCACCTGGAGAGCGCGGCGAGCGATCGCGAGAAGCTGCTGCGCGAGACGCTCGAGGCGAACACGAAGCTCGCGGAGAGCGGCAACGTCGAGGCGATGCGCAACGTCGGGCAGATCCACGCGATCGGCGCGGGCGTGGCCGTGAATCACCCGGAGGCGCTGCGCTGGTACACGCGAGCGGCGGAGCTGGGCGACGCGGAGTCCGCCTACCGGCTCGCCGTGATGACCGATTTCGGCGTGGGCACGCAGGCGAATCCCGCGGAAGCGGTGCGCTGGCTGCGCGTCGCGGCGGAGAAGGGGCATCCGAACGCCCAACGCCAGCTCGCGGACATGCTCGCCCAAGGCCGCGGCGCGAAGAAGGACGACGTCGAGGCGTCGCGCTGGTACCTGGCGGCGGCGGAGCAGGGCGAGCCCGCGGCGCAATCCGCCATCGCGCAGCGGCTCGACGGCGGCGTCGGCATCGCCCAGAACCCGACGGAAGCGCTGCGCTGGTATCGCGTCGCCGCGGAGCGCGGGCAGGCGCTCGACCAGTATCAGGTCGGCTTCCACTACGACATGGGCATCGGCACGCGCGAGGACGACTACGAAGCGCTCTCCTGGTATCGGCGCGCGGCCGAGCAGGGCAACGCCGACGCGCAGTACGCGCTCGGCACGCTGCACGCGAAGGGTGACCTGCGCGATCCGATCGAGGCGTGCCGCTGGCTCGACATCGCCGTGCGCGGGGGGCACCCGAGCGCGCGCCGCGTCCTGATCGCTGTCGAGCGGCAGCTCGACGCGCGCGATCTCGCGGATTGCCACCGGCTCGCGGACGAGTGGATGCAGAAGCACGCGAAGCCCGCACCCGTCTCCTCCAAGCCGGGAAGCTGAGGTGGGTGAGGGGCCCGGGGGTCGGCCAGGGCCATCTCCGCATCGGAACCGGCTGGCGCTTCCCGGCGTCGTTCGCTCCATTCGACGCGACGCGCCGCACCGCGCCGCACGCGCAGGGGGAATACATGCTCCGGATCTGGCTCCTCGCAATCGGGCTGCTGGCTGCGACGGTCGCGTCGAGCGCGGAGCCGATCCGCCTCTCCGTCGACCTGCGCGAGGCACCGCAGCGCGTGATCCGCGCGCGCGAGACGGTCCCCGTCGCGCCCGGTCCGCTCGCGCTCCGCTACCCGAAGTGGATTCCCGGCGAGCACTCGCCCTCGGGCCCGGTGGTGGATCTCGCGGGCCTGCGCATCCAGGCCGGCAAGCAAGCGCTGGCCTGGGAGCGCGACCCGATCGACAGCTGGCTGATCCGCGTGAACGTGCCGGCCGGCGTGACGAAGCTCGACGTGGACCTCGACTACCTCGCGCCCAGCGGCGGCGGCTCCTTCACCGACGCGCCGTCGATCTCGGCGCAGGCCGCCGTGCTCGCCTGGAACACCGTCGTCCTGTACCCGGACGGCGCGCGCCCCACCACGCTCCAGATCGAGCCGTCGCTCGAGCTGCCCGCGGGCTGGGAGGCGGCCACGGCGCTGCGCATCGCGGAGAAGCGCGGGCATCGCGTGCGCTATGCGCCGGTCTCGCTCGAGACGTTGGTGGATTCGCCCGTCGCCGCCGGCGCGCACTACCGCGCGGTCCCGCTCGCGGCGCCGGCCGGCGCACCCGAGCACGTCCTCCACCTGGTGGCGGACAGCGCCGTCGCGCTTCAACCCAAGGCCGAGGCGCTCGCGCCCTTCCAGCGCCTGGTGCCCGAGGCCCACGCCCTGTTCGGAGCGCACCACTACGGGCGATACGACTTCCTGCTCACGCTCTCCGATCACGTCGCGCACTTCGGGCTCGAGCACCACGAGTCGAGCGACAACCGCTTGCGCGAGCGCACCCTCCTCGAAGAGCCACTCACCCTCGCGGGCGCGGGTCTCTTGCCGCACGAGTTCGTGCACTCGTGGAACGCGAAGTACCGCCGCCCCACCGGCCTCGCGACGCGCGACTTCCACACGCCGATGGTGGGCGACCTGCTCTGGGTCTACGAGGGCCTCACGTCGTATCTCGGCGACGTGCTCGCCGCGCGCAGCGGCCTCGTGACGCCCGAGCAGGCGCGCGACGGGCTCGCGCTCCAGGCCGCCGGCCTCGCGCACGTGAAGGGCCGCGAGTGGCGCCCGCTGCTCGACACCGCGCGCGACGCGCAGCACGCGTACGTTGCGCGCTGGGAAGGCGCGAGCTGGCGGCGCGGCGTCGACTTCTACGACGAGGGCGTGATGCTCTGGCTCGAGGTCGACGCGCTGATCCGCACGCGCACGAACGGCGCGAAATCGTTGGACGATTTCTGCGTCGCGTTCTTCGGCCCGCCCGATGGCGGCCCCGAGGTGAAGCCCTACACGCGCGCCGAGCTCGTCGCCGCGCTGAACGCGGTCGCGCCCCACGACTGGGATAGCTTCTTCCGCGCGCGCGTGGAGGCGCTGCGTCCGAACGCGCCGGTCGAGGGCCTCGAGGCCGCGGGCTGGAAGCTCGCCTACACGGAGGCGCCGAACGCGCTCGCCGAGGCCTACGCCGCCGCCGACCCCGATTCGGGCGTCGACCAGCGCTTCTCGCTCGGCGCGTGGCTCTCGAAGGACGGCAAGGTCGCCGACGTGGTCCCCGGGCTGCCGTTCGACGCCGCGGACATCGGCATCGGCGCGGAGGTCGTCGCGGTGAACGGACGCGCCTACACGCCCACGGTGCTGGCCGACGCGATGAAGGGCGCGAAGGAGAGCGGCTCTACGATCGAGATCCTCGTGAAGAACGCCGACTTCTTCTCGACGCACGCGGTGGAGTACCGCGGCGGCGTGCGGCATCCGCATCTGGTGCGCGACGAGTCGAAGCCGGACCTGTTGACGAAGATCCTCGCGCCGCGCACCTGGAAGCCCGAGGCGAAGAGGGAGGACGAGGGCGCGTCGCCGGCGCAGCGCTGAAGCGCGCTGGGCGCGAAGCATGGCTGGTGCGACGCATGGGTCGGCCTGCTCGTCGACGCATCGCGCTCGCTGGCCGTGCGCGCCGACCCGGCGCCCCGAGCGGCGTCGGCTCGCTCGGCAGACTCGGTTCGGATCCAGCGCCCCGGCGCCGGGGTGCGGTCTCAGATCTTCTCCGCCGCGCCTTCCCTCTTCGCGCGCTCGACGTTCGCCTGCCGCGCGGCCAGCAGCTGCGGCATCACGGCGTCGAGATCGCTCTGCGTGAAGGGCGCGCCGCCCTTGCTGAAGGCGCGGATCACGGCGGGCTGCTGCATGATGCCCACCTCGCCCTGCATCACGTTCACGATCTGCGACGTGAAGCTCTGGCCCTTCGCGGAGCACAGCCACGTGACGACCGGCGCGATCTGCGCGGGGCTCTGGCTCGGCGCGGTCGCGCGCTCGGGCTCGCCGCGGCCCTGCATCAGCGGAATCGTGAGGCGCGTCGCGGCGCCGGGCGAGATCGTGTTCACCGTGCAGCCGTACTTCGCGAGCTCGAGCGCGAGCACGCGGCTGAAGCCCGCGATGCCGGCTTTGGCGGCGCCGTAGTTCGCTTGGCCGAAGTTGCCATACAGGCCCGAGACCGAGGAGAAGTTCACGATCCGGCAGCCCTGCCGATTGTTCGCGCGGATGTAGTTCGCGAACGGGCGCGAGCAGGCGTAGTGGCCCTTCAGGTGCACGGCGATCACCGCGTCCCAGTCCGACTCCTCCATGTTGAAAATGGTCTTGTCGCGCAGGATGCCGGCGTTGTTCACGAGCACGTCGCAGGCGCCGAAGGCATCGAGCGCGCTCTTCAGGATGCGCTGCCCGCCCTCGACGGTGGCGACGCTGTCGAAGTTCGCGACGGCCTCGCCGCCGAGCGCCTTGATCTCCGCCACCACGTCGTCGGCAACGCGCGCCGCGCCGGTGCCGTCGGGCGCGCCGCCCAGGTCGTTGACGACCACGCGCGCGCCCTCGCGCGCGAAGTCCAGCGCCATCTCGCGGCCGATGCCGCGGCCCGCGCCGGTGACGATCGCGATCTTGCCTGCCAGAACGCCCATGGCTTCCTCCTTGCAGTTGTTATGGGACCGCGCCGGGTTCGCGCTCAGCGCCCGACGAATCTCGGCGCGCGTTTCTCGAGGAACGCCTTCACGCCCTCGCGATGGTCTTCGGTCTCGAACAGCTCGCCGAGCGAGCGGCTCACCCACTCGCCGAGCTGCTTCCAGTTGGGGTCGAGCGCCTCGCGCAGACCCGCCTTGAGGCGGCGCACCGCGAGCGGCGGGTTCGAAGCGATCTTGGCCGCCAGTGCGACCGCCGTCTCCAGGAGCTGCGCGTCGGGCACGACGCGCGAGACGAGGCCGATGCGCAGGGCCTCCTGCGCGTCGATCACCTCGCCGGTGTAGAGCAGCTCGGCCGCCTTCTCGCGGCCGACCAGCGAGGCGAGGCGCGCGAGCCCGGCGACGTCGCAGCACAGGCCGCGCAGCACGAACAGCTCGCCGAACTTCGCGCGCTCCGAGGCGACCCGCAGGTCGCACATCAGCGCGAGCTCCATGCCCCAGCCGACGGCCGGGCCGTTCACCGCCGCGACGATCGGCACGTTGCTCATCAAGAGCGCCTCGGCCGCGGGCGTGAGGCGCGGCGCGGCCGCCGCGAGGCGCTCGCCCGCCTTGCCGTCGCCGCCGCCCATCACCTGGCGCACGTCGTCGCCCGAACAGAACGCGGTGCCCGCGCCGGTGATCACGAGGCAGCGCGCGGTGGTCTCGCGCACGGCGCGCTCGAGCTCGGCGTAGGTGCGGAAGGTGAGCGCGTTGCGCTGCTCGGGTCGGTCGAGGGTCAGGATCTCGACTTCGCCGCTGCGCACGATCCGGATGTCCTGGTAATCCAAGGCCGCGCTCCGAGGTGGCGCCGCGCTGCGCGGCGGAAGCGGCATTGTCCGGCGGCCGACCGCGCGCGGCAACCGCGCGGGCTCGCTGGCTGGGGGTGACGAGCTCGGCCACTGCGGAGCGATCCGCGACGGGGCGACGAGCAGCAGCAGTGGGCACAGCTTCACGGTCTCTGCCTTCGCGAGCGCGGCGCGATCCCAATCCGGGCTGCGGCCGGCGCGGCAAGAGAAGGGAGCCGCGTCCCCTTCTCGGGCACGGTGCGGTGCGAATAGAATGGGCGCCCTTCGCGGGAGGAGCCCCGATGCCGCAGACCGACGCTGCCGCCGAACGCCCGCTCGCGGGGATCCGCATCGTCGACCTCGCCGACGGCCGCGGCGAGCTGTGCGGGCGGCTGCTCGCGGACCTCGGCGCCGACGTGCTGCGCGTCGAGAAGCCGGGCGGCGCGGCGTCGCGCAGCTTCGCTCCCCTGCACGACGGCGTGAGCCTCCACTTCGCCTGGCGCAACGCGAACAAGCGCGGCGCGACGCTCGACCTCGCGAGCGCGGCGGGGCGCGCGCGTCTCGACGAGCTGCTCGCGAGCTGCGACGTGCTGCTCGAGTCCGCGAGCGCGAGCGAGCGCGCCACCCATGCGCTCGGCTCGCACGTGATCGCCGCGGCGCACCCGCACGTCGTGCACGTCTCGCTCACCGACTTCGGGCACACCGGCCCGTACGCGGACTGGATCGCCACCGACGCGGTGCTCGAAGCCATGAGCGGCATGATGTTCAAGGCGGGCATCCCGTCGAAGCCGCCGCTGATTCCGCCGGTGCCGCTGGCGCACGACGTGGCTTCCGTCACCGCCGCCTTCGCCACGCTGCTCGCGCTCTGGCAGCGCGGCCCGACGGGCTTCGGCCAGCACCTCGACTTCTCGCTGCTGCTCGGCACGGCGCAGACCACCGACTGGTCGTTCTGCAACGCCAGCCTGCTGCGCGAGAAGGGCCTGCCGGTGATGGAGGTGCGCAACGGCAGCGGTCCCGTCTACACGATCTACCGCTGCAAGGGCGGCTACGTGCGCCTCGTCGTGCTCTCGCCGCGGCAGTGGCGCGCGATGTGGGAGTGGCTCGGCAAGCCCGAGGAGTTCGCGGACCCGCACTGGGAGCAGTTCCCGGCGCGCCTGATGAACGCCGACGTGCTGACCAAACGCTACGAGGCGCACTTCGCCGAGCTCAGCATGGAAGAAGTCTCGGCGGAGGCGCAGCGGCGCGGGATCGTGTGCACGCCCGTGCTGCGGCCGAGCGAGGTGCTGGAGAACGTGCACCTGCGCTCGCGCGGCACGTTCGTGGAGGCGATTGCGGCGCCCGGTCTCGCGGCGGGCCCGATCGCGAGCGGTTTCTTCTCGCTCGACGGAGCGCGCCAGGGCTTCCGTGCGCCGGCGCCCGCGCCCGGTCAGGACGACCTCGCGCAGTTCTCAGGCAGCGGAGCGAAGCGTGCGGCGCCGCGCGGCGTGCGGCCAGCGCCGTCGCTTCCGCTCGCCGGCGTGCGCGTGCTCGACTTCGGCATCGGCGGCGTGGGCGTCGAGGCGAGCCGCCTGCTCGCCGAGTACGGCGCCGACGTGATCAAGATCGAGTCGCGCACGTATCCCGACTTCATCCGCACCGTCACCGGAGGCTGGACGTCGCCGTCCTTCGTCTCGTCGAGCCGCAGCAAGCGCTCCTTCGGCGTGAACGCGAAGAAGCCGGCGGGCCTCGCGGCGCTGAAGCAGCTGATCGCGCAGGCGGACGTGATCGTCGAGAACAGCGCCACCGGCACGATGGACGACATGGGCGTCGGCTGGGAGACCGTGCGCGCGATCAACCCGCGCTGCGTGATGGTGTCGAGCCAGCTGCTCGGCCAGCGCGGCGCGTGGAAGGACTGGATCGGCTACGGGCCGAGCACCCAGCCGATCGGCGGCCTCGTGCATCTCTGGAACTACGCCGACCAGGACTTCCCCGCCGGCTCGGGCGCGATCTTCCCGGACCATCTCGCGGGGCGCGTGTGCGCGCTGGCGGCGATGAGCGCGCTCCTGCGCCGCGAGCGCACCGGCCGCGGCGGGCTCGCCGAGGTGGCGCAGATCGAGTCCGTCACCGGCATGCTCGCGGAGCTGCTCTTGAAGGAGGGACTCGCGCCCGGCTCGGTGAAGCCGCGTGGCAATCGCAGCGAGCAGGGCGCGCCGTGGGGCGCGTATCCGTGCGCGGGCGAGCAGCAGTGGTGCGTGATCACGGTGCGCAGCGACGCCGAGTGGCGCGCGCTGTGCGCGGCGATGGGCGAAGCCACACTCGCGGCGGAAACGCGCTTCGCCAGCGCCGCGGGCCGGCTCGCCGCGCAGGACGAGCTCGACGCGAAGCTCGGCGCGTGGACGAAGACGCTGCCGAAGCGCGAGCTCGCCGCGCTGCTCCAGCGCCACGGCGTGCCGTGCGGGCCGATGTTCACGGGCACCGATCAGCTCGACGACGCCCACTATCAGGCCTGGCGCTACGCGCGCTTCATCGAGCAGCCCGCGATCGGCCGCATGGCCCTCGAAGGCCCCGCGTTCGCGGCCACGGGCATGGGCGACGTGTACGTCGCGCCCGCGCCCGAGCTCGGCGGCCACACGCGCGAGATCGCGCGCACGCTGCTCGGCATGAGCGACGCGCAGATCGAGGCGCTCGTCGCCGAGGGCGCGCTCGAGGATCCGCCGCCGCCGCGGCAGGCGGTGATGTGAGCGCCGCGTCGCAAACGTGCGGCCGCCTGTGCGCTGGCGCAGCTTGTCCCGCACTTCGATCCCTCAATCACGCGACGACGTGAAGGAGACAGCGATGGAAACGAAGAAGCCCTCGTACCTAGGCCTGCTCAACGCGATCGCGCTCGGTGAAGGGCGCGCGCACCAGTACCTGAGCTGCTGGGCGGCGAAGACGACCGACCCAGACGTGAGGAAGGTTCTCCAGACCGTGGCGATCCGCGAAGGCGAGCACTCGCACGCCTTCACCAAGCGGCTGTGCGAGCTCGGCTACGGCGTGCTCGATCGGCCCGATCCGACGTTCCAAAAGAACATGGAGATTGCGAACGCCGATTGCAGCGACCTCGAGAAGTTCGAGGCGCTCGGCTACGGCAAGCGCGAGGAGCCGGAGAACGTCTTCAAGGGTGTGTTCGACGACACCTCGATCGACATCCGCACGGGCGAGCTGCTCGGCCGCTACATCGCCGAGGAGCACGACAGCGGGCGCATGCTGCGCGGCTGTTATCAGGCGCTGAAGGAGCGCGCGGGCAAGTCCGGCGGCAGCGCCAGCGGAACGCGCGAGCTGCACGACCGTCTGGACGAGATCTGCGCGGCGATCGGGAAGCTGCAGCAGGAGGTGATCGCGCTCCGGCGGTAGTGACCGCGGCGCGCGCGGCGGGTCGCGAGGCGAGGCGATCGAGAGTGCGTCGCGGCCTCGGGGCGTGCGTCGTTGCGCGGAGGTTCACCGCGCGGCTGCGAGGCGGCGCGAGGGGCGGGCGGGGTGGGGGGCGCGACTCCGGGCCCTCGCCGCGAGGCGCGCGGTGTTGGGTGAGGGAGAACGCGCGGCTTTCGGGCGCGCTTTCGCGCTCACACTGTGCATCGCTGCGGCGAGGCGCGCCGAGGGCGTGCTCCTGTCGGGACCTGCGCTGCGCCTCCCACCCCACCCGCTCCTCGCGCCGGCGTGTCGTCGTGGAACCCGGGGGCGGCGGACTTGGAGTCGGGGGGGGGCGGGGGGGGGGGGGGGGGGGCGGGGCCCGGGGGGGGGGGGGGGGGGGCCCCCCGCCGCGGGCGGGGGGGGGGGGGCCCTGGGGGGGGGGGGGGGGGGGGGCCCGCCCCCCGGGGGGGGGGGGGGGGGGGGGGGGGGGGGGGGGGGGGCGGGCGCGACTCCGGGCCCTC
>CAYWRY010000153.1:0-9371 GCA_964460485.1 uncultured Spirochaetales bacterium | reverse complement strand
CGGCGCGATAGCGTGCGGCCGGCTCGGAGGTCTCGCATGCACGTGGCGATGGGTCGTCCGCTCGCTTTCCTCGTCTCTCTGGCAATGGGCATCGGCGCGGCGACGCCCGCGTTCGCCGCAGACCCGCCCTTCGCGCGCACCGAGCAGCGCGCGGCGTGCAGCCATCACGACGCGCTGCGCAGGCCGTTCTTCGGCGACACCCACGTGCACACCACCTACTCCTTCGACGCGAACCTCGGCGGCACGCGCAACACGCCGCGCGACGCCTATCGCTTCGCGAGAGGCGAGGGGCTCGGGCTCCAGCCCTACGACGCGAGCGGAAGACCACTGCGCAGCGCGCGCCTGCGCCGCCCGCTCGACTTCGCCGTGGTCACGGACCACAGCGAGACGCTCGGCGAGGTGCGCATCTGCCGCAGCGAAGGGCTCGCGGGCTACGACTCCGACGTCTGCTGGATCTACCGGAACCTCGGCTCCGGCGCGCTCGGCCCGATCGCGCTGCGCCTGATGACGCTGCGCTCGCGCTACCCGCAGATGTGCGGCGAGGGCGACCGCAACTGCATCGCCGCCGCCGGCCTCGCCTGGCGCGACATCCAGGCCGCCGCCGAGGAGGCCTACGACCGCAGCGCCGCGTGCAGCTTCACGAGCTTCGTCGGCTACGAGTGGACCGGCTCGTTCGCGCTCGGCGCGAACATGCACCACAACGTGATCTTCCGGAACGAGAGAGTCCCGGGGCTCCCGATCAGCTACGTGGACACGCCCTCGCTCTACGACCTGTTCACGCGGCTGCAGCACGAGTGCGTGGAAGGGACGCCGGGCTGCGACGCGCTCACCATCCCACACAACTCGAACCTGTCGGGCCCAGGCCTGATCTTCGAGTCCGCGCGCATCACGCGGCGCGAGGAGGCGGGCGCGCGCGTCGACCGCGAGGAGGCGCGCCTGCGCCAGCGCTGGTCGCCGCTGGTGGAGATCTCCCAGCACAAGGGCGACAGCGAGTGCCTGCTGAGCGGGGACACCACCGACGAGGCGTGCGGCTACGAGAAGCTGCCGTACAACAGCTTCTCCGGCGTCACGCGCTTCGCCGCGCTGAATCCGGCCAGCGACCAGACGCCGAATCGCAACGCGATGGTGCGCGAGGCGCTGAAGAGGGGGGTCGCCCTGCAGCGCGAGCTGGGCGTGAACCCGTTGAAGATGGGGATCGTCGCGAGCACCGATACGCATCTCGGCACGCCGGGGCTCACCGACGAGGACGAGCCGCGCGGACACGGCGGCGCAGGAGTGATGGGCGCGACGACCGGCCTGCCGGACGACATCGAGTATCACCCCGGTGGTCTCGCGGTGCTGTGGGCGGAGGAGAACTCGCGCGATGCGCTGTTCGCCGCGATGCAGCGGCGCGAGGCGTACGGCACGAGCGGCACGCGGCCGACGGTGCGCTTCTTCGGCGGCTGGGGCTACGGCGAGGCGCTGTGCCGCGATGCTCAGCTGGTCGCGAAGGGTTATCAGGGCGGCGTGCCCATGGGCGGCGACCTGCCGCGGCGGCCGCGCGGCGCACGCGGGCCCACCTTCGCAGCGCTCGCGCTGCAGGACCCGGGCACGCCGGAAAAACCGGGCACGCCGCTCCAGCGCATCCAGATCGTGAAGGGCTGGGTCGACGCGAAGGGCGCGCTGCACGAGCGCGTGGTCGACGTCGCCGGCGGCGACAACGGCGCGAGCGTGGATCCGAGCACCTGCGAGCCGCGCGGCGAGGGCGCGAAGCAGCTCTGCGCGGTGTGGCGCGACACCGACTTCGACGCGAAGCAGGGAGCGTTCTACTACGCGCGCGTGCTCGAGAATCCCAGCTGCCGCTGGAGCACGCGCATCTGCCGCGCCGCGAAGGTGGACTGCAGCGACGTGCGCAAGCTCCCTGCGAGCCTCGCGGGCTGCTGCAGCGAGGTGGCGAAACCGACGATCCAGGAGCGCGCCTGGACCAGTCCGATCTGGTACGAGCCGGGCCTTTAGCGAACTCCGTTCGCAGGCCGAGCTGCGCTCGGCCGCTCACTGCGCGCCGCCAGCGCCGCTGGCGCGGCGCTGGGCGACTTGCGGCTTCTCGAGCTGCGGTCGGGCGTCGCGCGGTCCCTCACCCGTCGACTAGGCGCCGGTGAGCTCGCCCATCCCTCGCAGGGAATGGCCGCGCTTCCCTGGCGGGTCATGATTCCGGGGCGCGTGGAGGAACTCATGGCGAGCGATGCCGGGCTTTCTCCGTTCGGTCGCGTGCTGCGGCGCTGGCGTGCGGCGCGGGGGATGAGCCAGCTCGCGCTGGCGATGGCTGCCGCGACCTCGACGCGCCATCTCTCGTTCCTCGAGACGGGCCGCGCGCAGCCGAGCCGCGAGATGGTGCTGCGCCTCGCGCATGCGCTCGACGTGCCGCTGCGCGAGCGCAACGCGCTGCTCGGCGCTGCCGGCTTCGCGGCGCTCTACCGGGAGAGCACGCTCGACGCGCCGGGCATGAGCGCGCTGCTGCGCATGATCGACTTCACGCTGGCGCGCTTCGAGCCGTTTCCCGCGTACCTGCTCGACCGCTGCTACCGCGTGCTGCGCGCGAACGGCGCGGCGCTGAAAGCGCTGGGCGGCTTCGCGAGCGCGGCGCCGGTCTGGCGCGAGCAGCCGGCGAACTTGTTGCGGCTCACGCTCCACCCGGACGGCCTGCGCCCGTACATCGTGAACTTCGCCGAGGTCGCCGCCTGGCTGCTGGCGCGGCTCGAGCGCGCGGTCGCCGCGGCTGGCGACGACCCGGAGCTCGCCGCGCTCGAGCGCGAGCTGCGCGCGCTGCCGGGCCTGCCCGAAGCGAGCGAGCTGCCGCGCGCCATGGAGCCCGTGCTGCCGCTGCACCTGAAGCGCGGCGAGCTCGAGGTGCGGCTGTTCACGATGCTCTCCCAGGCGAGTGCGGCGCAGGACGTGACGGCCGCGGAGCTCCACATCGAATCGCTGATGCCCGCGGACGCCGCGAGCGAGGCGACGCTGCGCGCGCTCGTTCAGGCGTGAAGGGCCGCGCCGCCGCGCATCTACGCGCTGCCGCGCCCGCGCTCCGCGGCGCAGCGTCCCGCAGAGGGACAGCCCTCGCGCCGGCGACCGAGCGGCGCCCGGCCGCGTCCGCCCGCCCTGCCCGGCCCGCGCGTGTTCCGTATGCTGCTTCGCGCATGGCGGCCGCCGCTTCGCAACCGGTCTCGACCTCGCACGAAGCGCTGGAGCGCGAGCTCGGCGCCGCCTACCGGCCGCGACCCGCGATCTACTGGACGGACTTTCTCGTCTCGATCGCGATCGGCTGGCCGGCCTTCGCCATCGCCGTCTCGAGCTGGGGCACCGCCCCGGGCTGGCTCGCCTTCGCGATCGCGGTGCTCGCGCTCTACCGCGCCGCGCTCTTCATCCACGAGCTCTCGCATCTCGCGAGCGGCGCGGTCCCCGGCTTCCACCTCGTCTGGGACCTGCTCGCCGGCTTCCCGCTGCTCGCGCCGAGTCTCATGTACGTCGGGTCGCACGGCGAGCACCACAAGGCGAAGATCTACGGCACCGCCGACGACCCGGAGTACGCGCCGATCGCGCACTGGAGCGCGGCGCACCTGCTCGGCGCGACGCTCGGTCTGGCGCTCGTGCCCGCGGCGCTCGTGGTGCGCTGGGGTCTGATGGTGCCGATCGGCTGGCTCGTGCCTGCCGTGCGCGCGCTCGCGGTGGGCCGCATGTCGACGCTGGTGATCAACGCGAGCTACGTGCGCAAAGAGCCGAAGGGCGTGCTCCGAAAACGCTGGCTGCGCGAGGAGGTCGCCTGCATGTGCGTGGTCGGGGCCGGCGCCGCTGCGCTCGCGCGCGGCGCGCTCCCCCTGCGCGCGTTCGCGATCTGGTACGCGCTGCTCGCCACGATCCTGCTGGTCAATCACCTGCGCACGCTCGCCGCGCATCTCTACGAGCACGAAGGCGGCGCGATGAGCCTGGACGAGCAGGTCGGCGACTCGATCAACCTGTGGGGCCCCGCGTGGCTGCGGCCCTTCACCGCGCTGCTCGCGCCGGTGGGCCTGCGCTTTCACGCGCTGCATCACTACTTCCCGACGCTCCCCTACCACGCGCTCGGCGCCGTCCACCGCAGGCTCCTCCGCGAGCTGCCGGCGGATGCGGTCTATCGCGTCACGGAGCGGCCGAGCCTGCTCGGCACGCTCGCCGAGCTCGCGCGCAAGCTCGGCCGCTGAGCGGCGGCGCCGGCGACGCGCGCTCGGGTCTCAGCGCAGCACGCCCTCGCGCAGCAGGCGAAAGATGACGGGCCACGCGTAGACGAGCGGACGGCGGCGCTGGCGTTCGCTCAGCTCGATGCGGCGGCCGCTGTGCCGCTCGAGCTTCCACACCACGTAGGGCAGCCAGCCCTGGAAGGTGAAGGCCGTCTTCAACAGGCCCGCGATCGCCAGCGCCTTCGCGAGCGGTCGCCGCACGCGCCAGGCGCGCCGAGCGCGCGCGAGGGCTGCGGGATCCTGACGGATGCGCAGCGCGCCCTCGCGCTCGGGAGCGAAGGAGAGCTCGCCGCGCTCCCCGAGCACCGCGAGCGCCGCGTGCAGCACTGCCGCGTAGCGCGCGGGGTCCGCGGCGGCGATCGCGTCGATGGAGGCCGGCTGCTCGCTGCGCAGCTCGGCGCGGTAGGTCTCGTGAAACGCGCGCGCCCACGCCTCGCGTTCGTCCAGCACGCGCTCGCGCGCGTCGCCGGGCGTCCACGCGACGAGGCGGGCGGTCATGGTGAGCGCGGAGTCCGCCGCGGCGGCGACGAGCGCCGCGCGCTCCCTCTCGCCGCGCGCCCAGGCGATGCGTGCCGGCTGGCAGAAGCGCGACCAGACGCGGCAATCGAGGCTCGCCGCCGTCGCGCGCCGCGAGAAGTCTGCGAGCGAGATCAGCGCGTACTTCGCGCGAGAGTCCTGCTCCGGCAGCTCGAGGTAGTGCACGTTGGGCGGCAGCGCGGCACCGAGCCACGCGGGCAGGCGCGCGTCGTAGGCGCCGCGATATCCGTCGACAATCGCGTAGAAATCGAGCACGCCCTCCGCGACGCCGCGGCGCAGGCACGATCCATAGAAGAGCAGTGCGACCAGCGCGTCGCCGTGGCGCGCGCGGATCGCCTCGGCCATGCGCCGCGCGCCGGGCAGCACGGGCCCCGCGAGCTCCGCGCGAAAGATCGCCTCGAGCGCTGCGCGCGCGCCGCCCATGGCGCGATCAGGCGCGCGCGAAGCGCACGCCTTCCTCGGCGGTGAGGGTGTAGGCGGCGCCCGGCGCCACAGGATAGAGCTCGCCGTCCACCGTCACCTCGCAGTCCGCCACCAGCTCGACGCGATTGGCGTTGGCGCTCGTGTAGCCGCGCTCGGGCGTCGCGAAGGCCGGCGCGCGCCCGCACAGGATCAGCGGGATGGTGCGCGCCATGCGCTCGGCGCGGCCGCGCACGATCGTCGAGCGGATCGCGCCGGGCTCCGCGCCCCAGCAGGGCCGCATCCCGAAGATCAGGCGGTTCAGCGTCGTGAACAGCGTGATCACGCGCTCCTCGTCGGGCAGCGGCACGCCGTCGAACGCAAGGCGGATCTTCTCGGCGCGCAGCAGCGCGCTGTCGCGGCCGGCGAGCACCTCGGCGACGAGCTTCGCGGTGACGAGACCCACGCCGAAGGTCTCCTGGAGGCGGCCCTGCGGCAGGTTTCGCGAGGTCCAGGTGACCGCGCGGCCGAGCATGCCGGCGCCCACGAACATGCCGCAGCGCACGTCGCCGCCGTGGCGCGGGGTGACGCGCAGCACGGCGCGAGACTGGATGCGCTGCTCGAGTCGGCCCGCGCGCGCGTCGGAGAGCAGCTCGCGCAAGCCGCGCACCGAGTCGCGGGCTGCGCCGAGATCGGCGGCGGTCATGTTCGTGCGGCCGCCGCAGATCGGCGCGATCACCGGCAGCCAGGCCGGCCGCCCGTGCGCGAACAGCGCGGTGAGCGCGCGCTCCAGCGTGCCGTCGCCGCCGTTCACGACCAGCAGCTCGACGCCGCCGCGCTCCATCTCCGCGAGCGCCTCGGGCACCGCGGCGGCGGACGCCGTCGCGACGTGCAGCACGTCCTTCGCCCCCACGATCTCGCGCAGGATGCGCGCGGAGCGCCGCTTGTTACGACCGGCGCGCAGGTTGTCGAGGAGGCCGATGCGCAATCCGATTCCTGCCGGCGACCCTTGGAGCTGGCTACTGATACAACGTGTAGCTCGCGATCGCCGTCCCTTCGCGATGGACGCTGCCCGCGCCCTCGCGCACGTCCAGCGCGAACGGTGACGCCGTCCAGACCGACTGCAAGCGCAGGCCGAGCGCGAGACGGATCAGCCCGGGCAGGTCGGCCAGCGGGTCGTAGGCGGCGAGGCGGGCCCCGGCGCGAAGGGTGCCCCGCACCGCCGGGCCGGGCAGCGCGAGCTGAGGGGAGACGGCAGCGAGGTCGTCGCGCGTCGCCGCGACGACCACGTCCTGGGCGACGGGCTTGCCGCGCTCGTCGCAGGCCACCATCCAGCGCTCGGCGCGCCCGCCCTTCGCCACTTCGACCGCGTACAGGGGCGCCGCACCGAGCGAGAACGCCTCGAGCCGGCGCTCTGCGAGCTGCGCCTCGGGCGCGCCCGTGCGCCGCTGCGAGAGCGCGACGCGCCCCACGCTCGCGCGCGGCGCGCCCATGCCGCGCTTCCAGAGCGTCGCGCGCGCGGGAGCACCCGCGGTCCAGAGCGTCTGCGTCCACCTCCCGCCGGCGAGCTGCTGTGTCGCGAGCGGCGCTGAGCCGAGCGGGAAGTCGAGGGCGATGCGCAGGCTCTGCTTCTCGACGCGCAGCCGTGCCTGCGCCTGCGTGCGGTCGAACCAGAACTTCTCGAGGTCGAAGCGGCGCCCATCCGGGCTCGGCGTCCACGAGCCGCTCAACTTCGCGCGCGAGAACGGCGTGAGCGTCCCGTCGGGCGCTACCCAGTGGCCGATCGCCGCCGCGTTGCTCTCGCCCGGGCCGAGATCGGTGATCGTGAACTCGACGATCAGCTGATCGCCCGAGTCGAGCCGCGCAGCGACCACCCACCACTCCGTGCCGGCGCGCGCCGGCGAAGCCGACGCGACCGCCCACGCGAGCAGCGTGCACACGAGAGCCACGAGTCGACGCACCTCGCCGCCTCCCTCACTTCGCCGCGGTCGGGTCCGCGCGAGCCGCCTCTTCTTCCCAGGGCCGGAGCGGGCGCCCGAGCGCGCGCAGCGCGAGGGCGTGCGCCAAGCGCGCGACGTGGAAACCGATCGAGAGCGCCGTCCACCAGGCGAGCGCCGCGAAACCGAGCCCCGGCGCGCCGGCGAGGGTGAATGCCGTGAGCAGCACGAGGTTGGGATTGCGCCGCGCGGTGATCAGCCGAAAGAACGAATCGAGCGGCCGCCACGAGTGCGTCTCGAAGCCGCACGCGAGCATGAACACGCCTTCGAGCAGGCGTCCCGCCACGTAGCCGCCGATCACGACGAGCGCAGCGGGCGAGAGCAACGGGCCGCCGATGCCGAGCGCCCAGGCGCCCCACCACACCGGGGGATGCGCGAGGTCGAGGCCGTGGTCGAGCCAGTGGCCGAAGGGCGACGAGCTTTGGGTGACGCGCGCGAGCTTGCCGTCCACGGTGTCGAGGAACGTCATCGCCCATGCCGCGGCGAGGCCGACCCCGAACGCGCCGCGCGCGAAGGCGAGCGTCGCGACGACGACGAGCCCCCAGCTCGCGAGCGTGACGGCGTTGGGTGTGACCCCGGCGCGCGCGCAGGTCTTTACCACGCGGAACGCGAGCGGCGGCCAGGCGTACTTGGTGACGAAGTCGGTGACGCCCTTGTAGGAGGCGTCGAACAAGGCGCGCTCGACGGCCGCCGCGTTCTCGCGCCGAGCGATGCGGAGGAGGGGCGGCGCGAGCTTGCGCAGCTCCGACGTGTACGCGGGCACGAGCTCTGCGGCGGAGCGCAGCGGCAGGCCCGCCGGCAGCGGTCCGCCGGCGAGCCAAGCCGCGCCCTCCGCGGCGCGCCCGCCCGCGATCGCCACTGCCGCGGGCTCCGCGCCCCCCTCGCTTTGCGCGACCAGCGCCAGCTCGCCGCACGCGAGCAGCGCCTTCGCGACGCGCTCGTCGACTACTGCGTCGCCGCGCACGATCAGCGCCAGCTCCCCGCCGCGAACGGAAGCCGTGGCTTCGCGCGCGCTCGCGATCGCCGGAGCCGCGCCCGCGCGCGCGAACGTGCGCACGAGGCGCTCGTCGCTGGGCTGCGAGAACAGCCGGGCCGGCGATCCGCTCGGTGCGAGGACGACCACGGGGCGCACGGCGCTAGCCGATCCGCTCATGCGCTCCCCGTCTCCGCACGCCCGCGCGCGGCGCCTCTCGATCCCGGCGACGCGCGAGTCCAGCCTATGATACGCACGCATTCCTCGGGGGTCGCCGCGCTGTTCCGCCTCGCTCACGTCTCCGATCTCCATGCGACGCGCGTGCGGTTCTCCAGGCTCGGCGAGCTGAACGCGAAGCGCGCCTTCGGCTGGCTGTCTTGGCAGACCCGGCGGCGGCATCGGTACCGGCCCGAGATCGCGGCGCGCGTGATCGACGACCTCGTCGCGAGCCACCCCGACCACGTCGCCGTCACGGGTGACCTCACGCACATGGGCCTCGCCGCGGAGGTGGCCGAGGCCGCAGCCTGGCTGGCGCGAATCGGTCCCCCAGAGCGTGTGACGCTCGTTCCCGGCAATCACGACGCGTACGGGGCGGAGCTGGACCACGTCGCAATGGACGCCTGGCGGCCCTATCTGCATTCAGACGCGGCGTGGGCCGGCAGATCGGGCGCAGGGCCCTTCCCGAGCCTGCGCGTGCGCGGGCCGGTGGCGCTCGTCGGGCTCAGCTCCGCGGTGCGGACCGCGCTCCACCTCGCCACTGGCCGCGTCGGCGAGGCGCAGCTCGCCGGGCTGCCCGATCTGCTGAGCGACCTCGGCGCGCGGCGGCTGTGCCGGGTGGTGCTGGTGCACCACCCGCCCACGCGCGCGCACGTCTCCTGGCGGCGGCGCCTCGAGGACGGCCCCGCGCTGTGCGCGGACCTGGCGCGTGCGGGCGCGGAGCTCGTGCTCCACGGACACACGCACCGCTTCGTGAGCGACGCGATCGCGAGCGCGCGCGGTCCGATCCCGGTGCTCGGCGTGCCGGCTACCTCGTCGGCGGTGGGCGCGCGGCTCGGCGCGCATCAGCTGCTCACGATCGAAGAGCGCGCGGGCGGCGGCTTCGCGATCTCGCGCGAGCTGCGCGAGATCGCGGGCGCAGACGCCGAAATTCGCTCGCGCAAGCTCTAGCCCGGATTTCTCACCAGCTTTCGCTTGTCGCTCGGGATGGCCGGTTTC
>CAYWRY010000152.1:0-9419 GCA_964460485.1 uncultured Spirochaetales bacterium | reverse complement strand
GCCTGCGTGAGCGAGCGCGCGATCGAGCGCGGACGCGGGCAGCTCGGCACGCTCGGCTCGGGGAACCACTACCTCGAGATCCAGGTGTTACGGCCGGAGGGCGTGTTCGACGCGAAGCTCGCGGCGGCGTTCGGGCTCGACCGCCCGCACCAGGTGGTCGTGATGTTCCACTGCGGCAGCCGCGGCTTCGGGCATCAGATCGCGACGGACTACGTGCAGGAGTTCCTGCGCGTGATGCCCACCAAGTTTGGGCTCGAGGTCCGCGACCGCGAGCTCGCCTGCGCGCCGATCGAGTCGGAGGAGGGCCGCCGCTACTTCGCAGCGATGTGCTGCGCCGCCAACATGTCCTTCGCGAATCGTCAGGTGATCCTGCACCGGGTGCGCGAGGTGTTCTCCGACGTCTTCGGGCGCAGCCCAGACGACCTGGGCATGCGCACCGTCTACGACGTGGCGCACAACACGGCGAAACGAGAGCGGCACCGCCTCGGGAGTCGCGAGCGCGAGCTGCTGGTGCACCGGAAGGGCGCGACGCGCGCGTTTCCGCCCGGGCACCCGGAGCTGCCCGCCGCTTATCGCGAGACGGGGCAGCCTGTCGTGATCGGCGGCAGCCTCGAGACGGGATCCTACGTGCTCGCCGGCCTCGCGAGCGGGGCGAAGAGCTTCTTCAGCACCGCGCATGGCAGCGGCCGCACGATGAGCCGCCACAAGGCGCGCAAGCTGGTGCGCGGACGCGAGCTGATTCGCTCACTCGAGAAGCGCGGGATCCTGGTGCGCGCGGCGTCGCTCTCGGGCCTCGCCGAGGAGGCGGGACTCGCGTACAAGAGCGTCGACGCGGTGGCCGAGGCCACCGAGCAGGCCGGGCTCTCGAAGCGCGTCGCGCATCTCGTGCCGGTGGGGAACGTGAAGGGGTGAACGCCGGGGACGCGCGCTTCGAGTTCGTGGAGGGCGTCACCGCCGACACGACCTTCGTCGCGCGCGGGGCGACGCTGGCGGAGCTGTTCGCCGCGTGCGCGGAGGCCGTGCTCGCCGCCACGGTGGAAGAGCCGGCGCGCGTCGAGGCGCGCGAGCGCGTGGCGATCGACCTCGCGGAGCCGGACGCGGAGCTGCTGTTGCTGCGCTTCCTCTCGGAGCTCGTGTTCCAGCGCGACGCGCGCAAGCTGCTGCTGCGCGCGGGGCGGATCGAGGTGCGGGCGAACGGCGCGGCGCGCGTCTCAGGGGAGCTCGTGGGCGAGCGCATCGATCCCGCGCGCCATCGCCTGGCGCAAGACGTGAAGGCGGTCACCGCCTACGGGCTCGCGATCGAACAGGGCGCGCGCGGTCATCAGGTGCGCGTGACGCTCGACGTGTGACGCGTCGGCCGCGGGCGGCGCCGCTCGAGCGCCCGCGATCCCCTCCGCGATCCTCCACGCCAGCGCGCAGATCGAGTGTTGCGGGTTCACGCCGAGGTTGGTGGGGAAGATCGAGGCGTCCGCGACGTAGACGCCGGGGGCGCCGTGCAGCTCGCCGCGCGGCCCGACGACGCTCGCCGCCGGATCGGGGCCCATCAGGGCCGTGCCGAACAGGTGTGAGGCGATGCCGTGAAACAGGCGCGGGTCGTCGGGCAGGGCGTCGAGCGCACTCAGCTCGTCGGCGGAGCGGATGCGCTCGGCCATCCCGTGCACGCCCGGGAACACCTCGCGCGCGCCCGCCGCGAACATCAGCTCGCACAGGCGGCGCACGCCGAGCTTCAGCGTGCGCGCGTCCTCGTCGGTGAGGTCGAAGGCGATCGACGCGCCGCCCAAGAGGCCCGGCGCGACGCGGCCGTGGGCGCGCGCGCGGATCTGCACGCCCCAGATCGCGAGCCGCCCGAAGTCGGCGATGTTGCGGATCAGCTCGGCGCCGAAGCCGGGCATGCGCACCGCCGCCAGCTCGAGCGGCATGCCGACGGACTCGAGCTTCATGCGCTCGTGCCACCAGTGCATGGTCTCGTAGCCCTGGGTTGCGCCGAACCACATGCTCACGGGCTCGTCGAAGAGGCCGCCGACGCCCGTGCCGGGGTGCGCTTGCAGCCGCCGGCCCAGCAGGCCGCTGCGCCCGCCGAGGCGGCTCGCCCGCAACAACAGCGGCGTGTGGACCGCGCCGGCCGCCACCACGATCGCCTTGCGCGCGTGCACGCGCAGGGGCGGCCCGGCGCGGCGCGCGAGGCGATCGTGGAAGGCGCCCTCGACCCGCGCGGCGCGTCCCCCCTGCATCGCGACGCGCCGCACGTGGCAGTCGGCATACACGCGTGCGCCGGCGGCCACTGCCCGCGGCACGTAGGAGTTGTTCATGCTCTGGCGCCGCGCGGTGGGGCAGCCCTGGTTGCAGCGCGCGGCCCCCTGGCAGCCCCGCACGTTGCGCCGGATGCGGTTGCCGGGAACCCCCGCGCGCTGCGCGCCGCGCTCCATCAACGCGCTGTTGTTGCCGAGCACGGCGTCGGGCGCCGTGCCTACCGCGAGCTCGTCGTCGAGGCGATCCCAGATGCGGCTCAGCTCCGCGTAGGCAAAGAAGTCGGCGAGGCCGTGCTCGCGGCGCCAGTGCGCATGGATCGCCTCGGGCATGCGGTGCACGATGGCGCCGTTGATTGCGGTGGTGCCGCCGACGCACGAGCCCTGGAGCACCGGCATCAGCATGCGGCCGCGCGCGACCTGCATGCCGAGGTCGCGCCAGAGCGACGTGAAGGCGCCGTAGAGGTCCTGCGAAAGCGCCTCGGCAGGGACGTGCGGCCCCTCCTCGACGATCGCGACGTCGAGGCCGGCTTCGCTCAGCACGCGCGCGACCGTGGCGCCGCCCGCGCCGGAGCCGACGATGACCACGTCGGCCGCGTCCTCCACGGGGAGCGCGACGTCCCGCGCCTGCACGATCCCCCCGCGCATCAGGGCACCCAGGGAGGTGGCGCGGCCGCGACCGGGGTGATCCCCACCTGGCGCTGCACCTCGGGCATGCCGCAGTAGCCGAGGCAAGCGAGCGTCTTGAGCAGCACCGGCACCTCGCGCAGCAGGTGGACGGGACTGCGCGAGAGCGCGTCGAGCAGGGCGATCTGCTCGTCGGGAGCGAGTGCGGGGAAGAGTCGCAGCCGACCGCGGGCGAGGGGAGCGAGCGTGACGACCCAAAGCGACGCACGCAGGCCGATCACGGCCAGGAGCGGCGCACGCAGCAGCAGGTCATCGACGAAGCGGCCCAGCGGGAGGTCGCGGGCGCCGAGACTGAGGCGAGGATGCGCCCCGGCCGGCAGGATCGCGGCGAGCACCGCGAGCAGCCAGCGGCGCTCGAACGAACGGAACTGCATCGCGACTTCACTCCCGCGGCGAAACCCATTACAACACGCCGCCATGGATCTCGACCGCACGCTCGCCGACGAATCTCGTTCGCTCGACGAGGTGACCGGCGCCCTCGATCGCGCACAGCCGAGCGAGCGGCGCGCCGCCGTGCTCGCACTCGGCCGCGCCGCGCAGCGCCGGCTCTACCAGCTCGCCGAGAAGGCGCGCCCGCTCCTGCTCGAGGACTTCGTCCCGCTCCAGCGCGCCGCGCGCGAGCCCGTGCGGCACTTCGGCAAGAACACGCTGCCGCTGCCGCGCCCGCTGCGCTTCTTCGAGAAGCGCTTCTGCCGCCCGGAGGCCGGGTCGCCGCGCCTGTTCGGATACAACCAGACGCCGGTCGTGGGCTGGATCGGCCCGGGCTACTTCGTCGCCGTCCAGACGGCCGGCGAGCCGGCCTGGGAGGCGCGCGGCGCGGTGGTGGTCGACTACTTCCGGGTGCCCGACGGGCGCGTGCCCGACGGCTGGCCGCCGGTGGTGGCGAACTCGCAGGGGCTCCAGCGCTTCGTGTACGGGGGCACGCGCGACTTCATGCGCCGCCTCTCCCGCCACGTGACGATCGGCGCCGCCTACAAAGGCGAGCGCCCGCTCGACCACTACTTCGTGCTGGTGAGAGAAGACTGACCGCGGCGCGACGCGCCGGTCAGAACTTCTCCTCGCCCCGCACGCGGTGGGCGTCCGGGAAGTCGCGGTAGAGGGCGGCCTTCAAGTTCGTCACCTGCTGATTCACCGCGGCGTGGAGGCCCTCGATCGCGCCCGCGCGCGTCGAGACCGTCTCGAACGCGCGGTCGAGCTGGGCGAGGCCCTCGACCTCGATCACCAGGAACCACTCGCCGAGCCCCTCCGGCCCAAAGGCGAGCTTGCGCCGCGTGAGGCGGTAGGCCGCGATCTCGCCCCGCGACTTCAGCGGTGACAGGTACGCGTCCAGCGCCGCGCAGAAGGCGACGTCGCTCATACCGGGCTTCAGGTCGAACCAGTTCAGGAAGAGGTCCATGGCCGCTCATGTTATGGCGCTGCGCGCCGCGGGCATCCCGCCAGGCGGGCCGGAATCGCGCGCCGGCCGCCGGCCAAGGACGGCGATCAGTCCGCGATGGCCGGGTAGACGATCGACTTGAGCTGCCCGCGGAAGTTGAAGGTGCCCGAGGGCATGAGCTGGGTCATGAAGATCACGATCAGCTCCTCGCGCGGATCGATCCAGAACGCCGTGCTCGCCGCACCGCCCCAGGCGTACTCGCCCACGGAGCCCACGGTCTGCGCGCGCGCCAGGTCGAGGGTCACGGAAAAGCCGAGCCCGAAGCCCACGCCCTCGTAAGCGACCTGGCTGAACTGACCGCCGACGTTGCACTGCGACAGGTCCCGCCCGCCGGGCAGGTGGTTCGTCGTCATCAGCTCGATCGTCTTGCGGCCGAGGATGCGCGCGCCGCCGAGCTCGCCGCCGTTCAACAGCATCTGGCAGAAGCGCGCGTAGTCGCCCGCGGTGGAGACGAGCCCGCCGCCGCCCGACAGGAACGCGGGCGGCTCGGCGTACACACTCTTCGCCCGATCGTCCTCGACGCGCAGCTGCTTGTCGGGCATGCGCGTGTAGTTCGTGGCGAGACGCGGGATCTTCTCGGGCGGAACGTGGAATGCGGTGTCCCGCATGCCGAGCGGGGCGAAGATCTCCTCGCGCAGGAAGACGTCGAGCCGGCGGCCCGAGATGCGCTCGATCAGGAAGCCGAGCACGTCGGTCGCGACGGAGTAGTTCCAGCGCGTGCCGGGCGAGAACTCGAGCGGAAGCTTCGCGAGCGCCGCGATCGTCTCCTCGAGCGTCTTGCCGCGCTCGCCGATTCCGAGCCGGCGGTAGGCGCGGTCGACGTTCGTGCGCTCCATGAATCCATAGGTGAGCCCGGCGGTGTGGGTGAAGAGGTCGCGCACGGTCATCGGGCGCTCGCAGGGCCGCGTCGCGAAGGTGGGGTGGTTCCCGCCGTCGAATACGCGCAGGTCGCGCCAGGCCGGAATGAAGCGGTGCACGGGGTCTTCGAGCTGGAACGCGCCGCGCTCGTAGAGCGTCATCAGCGCCACCGAGGTGATTGGCTTCGTCATCGAGTAGATGCGGAAAAGCGTGTCCTCGCGCATCGGGACGCCGCGCTCGAGGTCCATGAGGCCGACGGGCTTCAAGTGCGCGATGCGGCCGCGGCGGGCCACCAACGTGAGCGCGCCGGCGATCTTCTTGGAGGCGAGGTAGCGGCCTTCGAGGTGCTCCTCGATGCGCGCGAGGCGCTCCGCGGCCAGGCCGACAGCTTCGGGGCGAACGATCTCCATGGGCGATCTCCCGGGCGCGCACGGTATCTCGGCGCGCCGCCGGGCGAGAGAAGGAAGCCGCGCTGGGCGGGCAAGCGCAGCGGCCCCGCACGCCCGCCGGAATCCCGCCGCTCATCCGCCGAATTTTCTCAGGCGCCCCTGTCCGTTCGGCGTAGCCTGATGCGTCTTCTACGTACGCCGCGCAGGAGATCCGCATGCCCGCCGCTTCTCGCCTCGCTCTCCTCGTCTGTACGCGCAAGGGCCTCTGGATCGGTCAGGCCGATGCCGCGCGCCGCGCCTGGCGCCTCGACGGCCCCCATTTCCTCGGCCACGAGCTGCACCACGCCGTGCTCGACCCGCGCGACAGCCGCACGCTGCTCGCCGCCGCGAAGACCGGCCACCTCGGGCCCACCGTGTTCCGCTCCCTGGACCTCGGACGCACCTGGCAGGAGGCCGCGCAGCCGCCCGCATTCCGCAAAGCGCGCGAAGGGGAGAAGGCGCTCGCGGTGCACCACGTGTTCTGGCTGACGCCCGGACACGCGAGCGAGCCCGGGGTGTGGTACGCGGGCACGTCGCCCGAGGGCCTGTTCCGCTCGGACGACGCCGGCGTCTCCTGGGCGCCGATCGCCGGCTTCAACGATCACCCGAAGTACTCGGTGGGCTTCGCGGGCGTGGGCGGCACGCCCGACGGCCCGGTGCTCCACTCGATCCTCGTCGATCCGCGCGACGCGCGGCACCTCTACCTCTCGGTCTCGGGCGAGCTGGGCGGCACCTTCGAGAGCCGCGATCGCGGCGAGAGCTGGGCCCCCGTCAACGCCGGCGTGGTCGTGAACTTCGGCCCCGATCCATATCCGGAGGTCGGCCAGGATCCGCATTGCGTGCGGTATCACCCGCTCGATCCCGACGTGCTCTATCAGCAGAACCACTGCGGGATCTACCGGCTCCACCGGCCGACGGCGCGCTGGGAGCGCATCGGCGACAACATGCCGCGCGACGTGGGCGACATCGGCTTCCCGATCGTGCTGCACCCGCGCGACGTGAACACCGCGTGGGTGTTCCCCATGGACGGCAGCGACGTCTGGCCGCGCGTGAGCCCGGGCGGCCGGCCCGCGGTGTTCCGCACGCGCGACGGCGGCAAGAGCTGGGAGCGCCAGGACGCCGGCATGCCGCGCGAGCAGGCGTGGTTCACCGTGCGGCGGCAGTGCATGACCGTCGACGGCGGCGATCCGCTGGGCGTCTACTTCGGCACCACCGCCGGCGAGCTCTGGGGCAGCACCGACGAGGGCGCGAGCTGGTCGTGCCTCGCGCGCAACCTGCCGCAGATCCACGCCATCGAGGCCGCGGAGTTCCCTGCGTGAAGGTGTCGATCCCGTCGCCGCTGTTCTCGTACACCGGCAAGCGCGGAGAGGTGGAGGCGGTCGGCGCGACGCTCGACGACTTGCTGCGCGACCTCGACCGCCAGTTTCCGGGCCTGCGCTTCCGCATGGTGGACGAGCAGGACCGCCTGCGGCCCCACATGCGCATCTTCGTGAACCGCGAGGAGACGCGGCGGCTCGCGACGCCGCTGGCGGGGAGCGAGGAGATCCAAATCTTCCAGGCGCTATCGGGCGGGTGAGTGACCCTTTGGGGTCAGACCCCAGAGGGCCACTCGGTCATTTCTTCGCGATTCCGCGCCGCAGCGCGGCCATCGCTTCCTCGGCGCCGCGCAGCGAAACCGCGGCGGCGGGCAGCAGGCTAGAGCCGTGGAAGGTGCCCGGGAAGGAGTGCAGCTCCACGGTCACGCCGGCCTGGAGCAGCCGCAGCGCGTAGAGAATGCCCTCGTCGCGCAGCGGGTCGAACTCCATCGTGGAGACGTACGCCGCGGGGAGTCCCGACAAGTCGGTGGCGCGCGCAGGCGCCGCGTAGGGCGACACGTCGCCGCGGTGATTCGGCCCGAGGTAGTGCTTCCAGCTCCACACCGCGTTCGGGCGGTTCCAGAACGGTGTGTCCTGGAAGGCCAGCATCGAGGGCGTGTCGAGGCGGTCGTCCAGCTCTGGGATCTCGAGCAGCTGGAAGCAGAGGCGCGGGAAGCCGCGATCCCTCGCCAACAGTGCAGTGCCCGCGGCGATCCCGCCGCCGGCGCTCTGGCCGGCGATGGCGATGCGCCCGTCGTCGACGCCGAGCTCCGTGGCGTTCTTCGCGGTCCAGCACAGCGCGGCGTAGCAGTCCTCGACCGCGGCCGGGAAGGGATGCTCGGGCGCGAGCCGGTACTCGACCGAGACGACGACGGCGTCCAGCGTCGCCGCCACGTTCTGGCACCACGCGTCCATCATCGCGACGCTGCCGAGCATGAAGCCGCCGCCGTGGATCTCGACGACGCAGCCGCGCGCTGCGGCGGCGGCCGACACCGGTGTGTAGACCCGCACGGGCACGGGTGGCGCGCCGGCGGGGCCGGGCACGAGGTGGTCGGCCTTCCCGACGTCGGCGCGGTCCGGCGGTGGCGGCAGCATCAGCGCGCGCAGGTCGCGCGCGGCCCGGATCTTCTCCAGCGTCGAGAAGTCTTGCACGGTCGGCAGCGTGGCCACGAGCCCGGCGAGCTCGGGGTCGTAGGCGCGGGTGGTCATGGGCACGCAGCCTAGGCCGGAGCGTGCGCGCTCCTCAAGCGCGGAGTGGCCCTTTGGGGTCAGACCCCAGAGGGCCACTCGATGCGCGACGGCGCGTGGCGGCGCATCATCGGCGGCTCGCGGAGGACGCATGGGAGATCTCGTCGTCGTCGAACAGCGCGGCGCGGTGCGCATCCTGCGCCTCAATCGCCCCGAAGCGCGCAACTCCCTCTCTCCGGAGCTGATCGCGGAGCTGGGCGCCGCGCTCGACGGGGCCGTCGAGGACGACGGCGTGCGCGCCGTGGTGCTCACCGGCACCGGCGACCGCGCGTTCTGCGCGGGCATGGACCTGCGCGCTTTCGCCGAGGGGCGCACGGCCCGCGCCGCCGGCGGCCGCGACCCGATGGCCGCCTTCTCGCGCTTCATCCGCGACAGCATCCCGAAGCCCATCGTCGGCGCGGCGCAGGCGACCGCCGTCGCGGGCGGCTTCGAGCTGCTGCTCGCCTGTGATCTGGTGGTCGCCTCGTCCGCCGCGCAGTTCGGCATCCCCGAGGCGAAGCGCGGCCTCTTCGCAGCGGGCGGCGGCGTGTTCCTCAGCAAGCGCATTCCGCTCGCGCTCGCCCTCGAGCTCGGCATGACGGGCGACCTGATCGACGCGCCGCGCGCCCTCGCGATGGGGCTGATCAACCGAGTCGTCGCGCCCGAGAAGGTGCTCGACGAGGCGATCGCGCTGGCCGAGCGCATCACCGCGAATGGCCCGCTCGGCGTGCGGGCGACGAAGGAGCTGATGCGGCTCGCCGCGAGCGGCACGCTGAAGGAGGCTGCGGAGCGACAGGCCGTGCTCCAGCCGCAGGTGTTCGGCAGCGAGGACGCCAAGGAGGGCGCGCTGGCCTTCGTCGAGCGCCGCGCGCCCAACTGGAAGGGGCGCTAGCGCGATGGGCGTCGCGATGGTGACGGGCGGCGCGCGAGGCATCGGCGCCGCGATCGCGAAGAAGCTCGCCGCCGACGGCTTCGCCGTCGGGGTGTGCGACCTCGACGGCGACGGTGCCGCCGCGCTGGCGCGCGGCATCGCGGCGAGCGGCGGCCGCGCGCTCGGCCTGGGCGCCGACGTCGCAAGCGCCGCCTCCGTCGCGGGATGCATCGAGCGCTTCGAGGCCCAGCTCGGCGAGATCGAAGTGCTCGTGAACAACGCCGGCATCGACATCCCCGGCTTCTTCGTCGA
>CAYWRY010000151.1:0-9428 GCA_964460485.1 uncultured Spirochaetales bacterium | reverse complement strand
CCACCTGCACGAGATCTACGAGAAGACCGGCCGCACGGGCCGCATGATCTTCCTGGTCTCGCGCATGGAAGTGTTCGACCCGAGCGGCGCGCTCGTGTCGATCGTCGACTCGCGCCACGTGATCCGCGAGCGGCCGCCCGGCGCGCGGGCGAGCGAGGGCCCCGGGGTACCCGAGGTGGCGCAGCGGCCGAACGCGGCTCGAGAAGCCGCAAGCGCCCCAGCGCCGCAAGGCGGCGCAGGGCGCGCGCGGCGAGTCGACGCCGGGCGGAGCCCGGCCGGCGAGCGGAGCTCCCAAAGGTTCGAGGACGTCGAGTTCGGCGAGGATCTCCCGCCGCTTGACCCCGACTTCATGCTGCCCAACGTGCGCAGGTTCGCGCGCGCCGCGGAGATGTGGGCGCCTCGTTTCACCGATCACGACGGCGCGCGCAAGGAGGGCCTGCCCGGCGCGCTGGTGCCCGGCGTGATGAGCCAGGCGGTGCTGGTCGCGATGATCCACCGCTGGGCCGAAAACGCCGAGCTCGAGAAGATCGACACGGTGTTCCGCGCGCCGGTGCTGGCGGACCACGCGCACCGGATCAGCGGCGTCGTCACGAATCTCGAGTCCGAGACGCGCATCGCGGAGATCGACCTGACCATCGTGAACGAGGCGGGCGAGACGCGCGTGTTGGGAACGGCGCGCGTGAAGCTGGCGTGACGCGCGGCGCCGGCGCGGGAGGGAATCCCGCGCCGCGTCTCGCAGGGTGCCGTCGGGCGGCTGTGCGGGGGCTGAGGCGAGAGCAGGCTCTGATTCGGCCTCGCGCGCCCTTCACTCCGGCCTGAACAGCGGGATCGCGAGCTCCTCGTGCTGCTCCCACTCGACGGCGACGCGCATGCCGATCTTCACGTCGCGCGTCGGGTCGGCGACGCCGGTCAGGTTCGACAGAACGCGCGGCCCCTCGTCGAGGTCGATCCACGCCACCGCGAAGGGAACCTTGGCGCGGAAGAACGGGTGGTAGCTCTGGCGGATCACGCTGAACGAGTAGACGACTCCGCGGCCGGCCGAGGCGTGCCACGCGAGCCGGCCGCCGACGCAGCTCGGACAGTGTGCGCGCGGATGCCACACGACCGCGCCGCAGTCCTCGCACTTCTGATAAGTGAGGCGGCGCTCCTTCGTCGCGAGCCAGAAGGGCGCGGTGTCGTGCTCCTTCGTCGAGGGCAACGGGCGGGTCGCCGGCGGCTTCGGCGCGTTGGGGGCAGACATGCTCAGTCCTTTCCCAGCACGACGGTGCCGGCGCAGTGGCGGCTGCCGAGCATTCCGCCGTTGCCGTGGGCGACGGCGAGCCGCGCGTTCGCCACCTGAGAAGTGGACTCGCCGCGCAGCTGCCGCGCCGCCTCGATCAGCAGGAAGATTCCGCGCATGCCGGGATGATTCGAGGAGAGCCCACCCCCGTCGGTGTTGAGCGCAGGGCCCCCGGCGCGGTCGAAGCGCAGCCTCCCGCCCGTCACCCACGCGCCGCCCTCGCCCTTCTTGCAGAAGCCGAGGTCCTCGAGGATCGCGAGCACGGTGATCGTGAACGAGTCGTAGATCATGGCGACGTCGACCTCGCTCGGCGCCACGCCCGCTTCGCCGAACGCGGCGGGACCCGACTGCGCCGCGGCGCTGATCGTGATGTCGCCGCCGTTCTCGGGGTACTTCGTGGCTTCGCCGCCGCCGAGGATCCAGACGGGCGGCTTCCGGCAGTCGCGCGCCACCTCGGGCGCCGCAATCACCACCGCGCCGCCGCCGTCGGAGATCATGCAGCACTCGAGCAGGTGCAGCGGGTCGGCGATCATGCGCGAGCCGACGACGTCCGCGATCGTCGTCTCGCGGATGTCCAGGAACTCGAGAGCCTGCATGGCGGCGACCGCTTCGGGATTGCGCATCGCATGGAAGCGCGTCGCGGTGGCGATCTCGGCGAGCTGCTCGCTCGTCGTGCCGTACTGGTGCATGTGGCGGCGCGCGACCATCGCGTAGTTGCTGACGAGGGTCATGCCCGTCCAGCCCTCGAGGTTGTCCACCGGCGTGCGCTGTGCGCCGCCGAACTGCCCGCCCACGCCGATCGCGAAGGCGTTGCTGTGCGCCGTCGAGCCGTAGCTGAGCAGCGCGACCCGCGCGCGGCCGGCGGCGATGTCGCGCTTCGCGTGGGCGGCGTGGAACTCGTAGGAGCTGCCGCCGACGTTCGTCGTGTCGATCACGTTCGGGCGCAGGCCGAAGTACTCGGAGATCTGCAGGCCGCCCATCCCGCCGGCGTCGCCCGCGTCGTAGATCGCGTCGACGTCGCGCCAGGAGAGCCCCGCGTCGGCGAGCGCGCGCGCGGCGCTCTCGGCCTTGATCTGGAGCGGGCTCACGCGTCCTTCGACGTCGCGCGACGGATACTCGTAGATTCCGACGATCGCCGCGTCGCGCTTCTGTGTCGCCATGCCTGCTCCCGGGTTCGCGTCTGCCGCATGCTCGGCTGCGCGGGCAGCCGCGTACTCTAGGCTGGCGCGGCGCCGGGCTGCTAGCGCTTCGCTCGCGCGAGCACCGGAGCCGGATCGATGCCGCGCAGCGCGCACGCCGCGCGGATGCGCGTCGGGTGGTGGAGGATGTGCGCCTCGCTCTCGCCGCACAGCGTGCACGCGTCGCCGGCGTCGCGCTCGAACGGGTGGCCGTCGTGGCGGGTGAGCGCTTCGCTGCGCGCGGCGTCGCCCGGGGCGGCGCCGCGCGCGCCGCCTTCCGCCGGCGGCTCCTTCATCGCACGCTCTCGAGCCACGCGCGCGCGGGCGCGACGTTGCGGAAGGAGCGCGTGCGCTCGCGGCTGCGCTCGATGAGGCGCTCGAACGTGCGCGCCGCGCCGAACGCCTCGTCGCGGGGTGCGGCGATCGCGCACGCGCCCCACAGGATGTTCGTCTCGGCGCGGCGCGCGGCGGCGACGAGGATCTGTCCGGCATGGTTCGCGCAGCTGATCGGCATCGCGCCTCCGCTCGCGTGGGCACTGCAGCGCGAGCACGCCATTACGGTACAGGTGCGCCGGGGCGCGATCGACGCTCGCCTCTTCCCAGCTTCGTACCGGCGCGCTCGGCATGCGCGCAGCGGCGCGCGTTCGAGCCTGCGGCGACACGCCGATCGACGGCGATCGCCCGCCGCGGGCGGGCGCATCGGCGCGCAGACCCATACGCTTTGCGCGCCGGCACGAGGAGGTCGCCATGATCCCGTACCTGAGTGACGCGGTGAGCTTCTATCTGCGAGACGGCGTCGACTGGGACACCTACTTCGCCATGCGCAAGGGCAGCGGAGCGGACCCGCAGGTCGAGCGCGCGGCGCTCGCCGAGGTTCTCGACACCGCCGCGAAGCTCTGCGCGGCGATGGAGCCCGAGATGCGCGCGGGCTGGGCGCAGGAGGCGAAGCTCGACGGCGGCGAGGTCGCGCATCCGCCCCACATCGCGCGCGGCTACGGGGCGCTCGCCAAGGCGGGCCTCGTCTCGTTCGGCGTCGACGAGCAGTACGGCGGCTTCGGGCTGCCCGTGCTCGTCACGAACACGATCCTGCAGATGATCGCGCGCGCCGACGCAGGCTTGATGACCATCGTCGGCCTGCAAGCCGGCGTCGCCGACGACATCCAGCTCTACGCGAACGACGAGCTGAAGCAGCGCTACCTGCCGGGCTTCGCCAAGGGTGAGCTGATGGGCGCGATGGATCTCACCGAGCCGGAGGCGGGCTCCGACCTCGGCGGGATCACCACGCGCGCCAGTGCCGAGAACGGCAAGGTGTTCCTCGACGGCAACAAGATCTTCATCACGAACGGCGGCAGCGCCATCCACCTCGTGCTGGCGCGCGACGCCGACACCTTCGAGGCGTCGAAGGGCACGACGCGCGGGCTCTCGCTCTACCTGTGCCCGCGCACGCTGCCGGACGGCCGCAAGAACGGCGTGCGCGTGGTGCGGCTCGAGGAGAAGCTCGGCATCCACGGCTCGCCGACGGCGGCGATCCAGTTCGAGCGCGCCGAGGCGTTCCTGGTGGGCACGAAGGGCGAGGGCTTCAAGGCGATGCTCTCGCTGATGAACAACGCGCGGCTGGGCGTGGCCGCGCAGGGCATTGGCATCGCGGAGGCTGCGCTGAGCGCGGCGATCGCGTACGCGCGCCAGCGCAAGCAGTTCGGCATGCCGATCGGCGACCAGCCGCTGATGAAGAACATCCTCGCGCGCATGGTGCTCGCGCTCGAGGGCAGCCGCGCGCTCCTCTACCGAACCTGCGCGCTGATCGACCGCAACCGCTCGATCCGCGCCTTCCTCGCGCGCGAGAACCCGGGCGAGGTCGAGCGCGCGCGCTGGGAGGGCATCTGGGAGCGCAACGACGTGCGCATCCGCCTGCTGACGCCGCTCGCCAAGTACCTCGCCACGGAGAGCTGCGTCGAGATCACGCGCCACGCGATCCAGGCGCACGGGGGCATCGGCTTCATGGCCGAGTCCGAGGTCGGCAAGCTCCACAACGACGCGATCATCACCACGATCTACGAGGGCACGAGCGAGATCCAGGTTTCGTTCGCGCTGAAGGAGATCGGCAAGGGCGCGCTCGGCGTGGTGTTCGACGAGGCGACCCGCGAGCTCGCCGAGCTCACCGCGCCGCCCTACGCCGAGTACGCCGAGCGCGTGCGCGGCGGCATTCAGCGCATCCTCGACTCGGCCGGCGTGCTGGTGAAGGACGCGCGCTACGCGCTGCTCTCCTCGCAGTCGCTCGCGGAGGTGGTGATCAGCGTGATCGTCGCGACCGAGCTGCTGCGCCAAGCGAAGCACGACCCGCGCCGCTTCGACATCGCGGCGTCCTGGGTCGAGCGGCGCATGGTGGACGTCGAGGCGCGCACCTCGCGCATCAAGAGCGGCAGCGTCGACCTGCTCGAGCGCTGCGAGCGGATGATCGCGCTGACGCAGGCGTGAGCGCGTTACCGTGGCGAGGTCGAGCGGGTCCAGCCCGATCGACTTCGGAGGGCCCATGGGACTCGCGGACGGCGTCCACCACCTCGCGATCTGCACGAAGGACATCAAGACGCAGATCGAGTTCTTCAGCGACGTGCTCGGCATGGAGCTGGTCGCGCTCTACTGGATGCACGGCGTGAAGGGGGCCTGGCACGGCTTCCTGCGCCTCGGCGACCGCTCCTACGTGGCGTTCGTGCAGACCGACGAGATCAAGCAGATCCCGCGCACGCTCGGCGTCACGCACGCCGGGAGCGGGGGTGGCGCGGCGGCCGGCGGCGCGATGCAGCACGTCGCCTTCGACGTGCCGACGCTCGCCGACCTGCTCGCGCTGCGCGACCGCATCCGCTCGCGCGGCGTGAACGTGTTCGGGCCGCTCGACCACGGCATGTGCCACTCGATCTACTTCGCGGGTCCCGAGGACCTGACGCTCGAGATCGCCACCTCGCGCGAGCCGATCGACGCGCGCGCCTGGATCGATCCCGAGGTCGTCTCGCTCGCGGGCATCTCGGCCGAGGAGCTGGCGCGCTATCGCAAGCCCGCGGAGTACGCGTCGCGGGGCGGCGCGGTGCCGCAGCCGCCGATCGACCCCGCGAAGCCACACCAGCGCGGCTTCCCGGAGGACGTGTATCGCCGGCTGATGACGATGCCCGACGACGAGCTGACGAAGCGGCTCAGCGAGTCGACCCCGCCGGTGGCGGTCCCGCGCGGCTGAGCTGCGCGCAGTCGCAGCGCGTCGCCGGCCTGCCGCCGCGCCGGCGCTCAGGGTTTGGGCTTCGCGCCGAGCATCGCCAGGTCCGCGATCACCTGCGCCACGTTCTCCTTCGGGTCGACGCTCGGGTAGTGCCTGGCGATGCGCCCGCTCGGGTCGACGATGAAGGTGTCGCGCCGCGCGAAGCGAAGGCCCACCCGCGAGCTGAGCACGCCGTAGGCGGTCGCCGCGCGGGCGTCGACGTCGGCGAGCAGCGGGAACGGCACGCGGTACTTGGCCGCGAACGCCTCGTGGGAGCTGACGTCGTCGAGGCTCACGCCCACCACCTCCGCGCCGGCGAGCCGCACGCGCGTGATCTCGTCGCGGAACGTGCAGACCTGCGTGGTGCAGCCCGGCGTGTCGTCCTTTGGATAAAAGTAGAGCACGAGCCACTTGCCGGCGTAGTCGCCCAGCGAGCGCCACTTGCCCGTCTGATCCTGCAGGCGGAAGTCCGGCGCCGCCTCTCCGACCGCCGGCGGCGCACCCGGCGGCCCGGCGACGGTGGCGGAGGCGAGCAGTGCGAGCGCCACGCCGAGGGCGAGAGATCTCACGGGTTGGCTCCTTCAGTCGTGCGCGGCGCGCGCGGCTTCCGGGCAGTCGTGTGTCGGGCCTTCGAGCGCAGCGCGTCTAGCGCCTCGCTCACGTGGCGCGTAGCGGCGAGCTGCGAGTTGAACACGTGGCGCACGACGCCCTCGCTGTCGATCACGAAGGTCACGCGGCCGGGCAGGAGGCCGAGCGTCGACGGCACGCCGTAGCGCTTGCGCACCGCGCCGTCGCGGTCGGCGAGCAGCGTGAACGGCAGCCGGTGCCGCTTCGCGAACGCGCGGTGCGACGCGCTCGAGTCCGAGCTCACGCCCACCACGACGGCGCCCGCGTCGACGAAGTCTTCGTACTGATCCCGGAACGCGCACGCCTCCAGCGTGCAGCCTGGCGTCTCGTCCTTCGGATAGAAGTAGAGCACGACCGGCTTGCCGAGCAGATCCGAGAGGCGCACGAGCTTCTCGTCGGCATCGGGCAACGTGAAGTCGGGCGCGGGCTCGCCGGGCTCGATGCCGGAGGGTTTTCCGAGGAAGTCGAACAGGGCCACGGAGACTCCGAGTGGATGCCGCGGACTTTACCCGCTCGGGCGCGCCCCTTCGCGCCCCGCGCCTAACACCCTGTCCTCGCTACACTTTTCCACCGGAGAGATGGCCGAGCGGTCGAAGGCGGCGGTCTTGAAAACCGCTAGGCGCGAAAGCGCCTCGAGGGTTCGAATCCCTCTCTCTCCGCCAAGCGAGAATCCGCGGGAAGAGAGGGAGGGAAGAGTCGGCGCGTAAGCCCCTCGCCCCTTCTGCTTCGGCTGCTTCGTGCACTGAGTGGCACGCGCTCCGCAGCGATCGCCGCCCTCCCTCGCCCTGCGCGGCTCGCTCGCTACGCCCGCCCTGCTCGCTCCGCGCGGTCCGCTCGCTGCGCACTCAGCGCGGCGTCCGTGTAGGAATCGCCCGCCGCGCCAAGCACTACGAGCCGATCCCCTACCGCGAGCGGCCGCCCCGGATCCGGAGGGCACAGGAAGCGCTGATCCGCGGTGTGCACCGCGAGCGCCGTCCCTCCGCGCGCGCGGCGGAAGTCGATCTCGCGCAGCGAGCGCCCGATCCACTCGGGGGCGACGGGCACGCGCTCGATGCGACCCGCCTCGGCGGGCGGCAGGCCGGAGATCAGGTGGGCGAGCTCGCCGTGCTCGGCGATCGCGGCGAGGCCGGCGTGCTCTCTCAGCAGGTCCGCGCGCGCCGCGGCGAGGCGCTGGGACACCGCCTCGTGCACGTCGCCGCGCGTGAGCACGCCCAGCAGCTCGCCGTGCTCGCCCGTCACGGGCAGCACCTCGGCGCCGCTGCGCTCGAAGACGCCCAGCGCGTCGTAGACGCTGTCGTCGGGCGCGAGCGCGTCGAAGCGCGGGCTCATCAGGTCTGCGGCGATGGCGATGTTCAGGATCTCGGCCTCGTCGACCACGCCGCGCAGCTCCGCGAAGGAGATGACGCCGCGCACGCGGCCGCGCTCGGCGACGATCGCGGTCGGCGGCGCGCCGCTCGGCAGCGCCGCGACGATGCGCGCGAGCGGCGTTGCCGGCTCCACCACCGCGGGCCACACGCTGCGGGCGACCTCGGACACGCGCAGGCGCTCGAGCAGGCTCACCAGCAGGTCGCCGGCGTGGGTGGGCGAGTCGGACGGGCTGGCGAGCTGCTCGGTCAGGAGGCCGTAACGCCGTCCGGCGCCGTAGGCGGTGACGACGACGAGCATCAGCGGGACGATCAGGCCGAAGCTGCCGGTCATCTCGACCACCATCACCATCGCGGCGATCGGCGTGCGCATCGACGCGGCGAGCGTGCCCGCCATACCCACCGGGATCAGTGCTTGGCGCAGGCTCTCGCTGCCGAGGGACGGCAGCGCGCCTTGAAGCAGCAGGCCGAGGCTCGCGCCCACGGCGCCGCCGATGAAGAGGCTCGGGCCGAGCACGCCGCCCGCGCCGCCGCTGCCCACGGTGAAGCTCGTCGCGACGCACTTCGCGACCACGATCGCGGCGAGCAGCGCGGCCCACACGAGCGGATCGCGTGCCGGATCCACGCCGCGGAAGAGCTCGCCCGTCAGCGCGTTCTGGATCAAGCGGTACTCGCTGTCCATCACCTGCGGCAGCGCGCAGGCGATGGCTCCCGCGGCGAGCCCGCCGAGCGCCGGCTTGAACCACACGGGCACGCGCGCGAGCGAGGCGAAGAGCCTCTCGGCGCGCCGGTAGCTCGCGCCGAGCAGCGCGGCGGCCAGCCCGCACGCGAGGCCCAGCGCGACGTAGACGGGCAGCTCGAGCGCGCTCGCGAAGACGAGCGCGTCGGCGTCGTGGAAGAGCGTGACGCCCGTGCCCGAGATGGAGACGAACGTCGCGTAGCCCACTGCGGACGCGACGAACGCCGGCACGAGCGCGCTGCCCTCGAACTCGGGGCGGCGATAGAGGACGCTCGTCGCGAACAGCGCGCCGCCCAGCGGGCAGTGGAAGATGGCGCCCACGCCGGCGGCGCAGCCTGCGATCAGCAGCGAGCGGCGCTCGCGCGGCGTCATCCCTAACAGGCTCCCCACCCACGAGCCGAGCGCGGCGCCGAGGCCGGAGATCGGGCCCTCGGGGCCGGCGGAGCCGCCGAAGGAGATCACACCCACGGCGGCGCCGGCGCGGATCGCGGGGCCGCGCACGGGCAGCACGCCGTCGTGGCGGTGGAAGGCGAGCACCATTTGATCGGTGCCCTGCTGCACCGGCAGCCCGGCGATGCGCTGCACGACGAGGCCCGAGAGCAGGCCGCCGAGCGCGGGCAGCAGCAGGAGCGCGAGCCTAGGCTCGAAGACGTCCGCGCCGCCCAGCGCGACGAAGCGGCCGATGACCGCGCGCGTGCCGGCGTGCAGCGCCGCCGCGAGCGCCGCGGCGGCGACACCCGAAGCGCTGCCCGCCAGCACCGAGAGCGTGATGAGGCGCGCGCGCGGGCTGGCGAGGAAGCGCGGCAGCGGGGTTCGTCGCGGCGCTCTCGTCACACACTCTCCCCGCGGAGCGCGCAGCATCCCACGCCCGGCGCCGGCGCGTCACGCCGAACCGCGTCCCTTTCTCGCCACCTCGAAGCGGGTATCTTGCCGCGCCTTCGAGGAGAGGTGGCCGAGAGGCTGAAGGCACAGGTTTGCTAAATCTGCATAGGGGAAA
>CAYWRY010000150.1:0-9444 GCA_964460485.1 uncultured Spirochaetales bacterium | reverse complement strand
GCTAGGAGCTAGACGCCGTTGAAGGCCGCGCTCGTGGTGGCGCCGCGCGGGAACTCGATCAGCTCGATCGCGGTGCCGTCGGGGTCGGCGAGAAAGAACATTCTCACGCCGCCCACCTCCACCGGCGCGTGCAGCGGGCGGAGCCCCCGCGCAACGCACGCCGCATGCGCAGCGTCGAGATCGTCCACCGACAGGGAGATGTTCGCGTAGCCGGTGAAGCGGCCCTGCGGCGGGCGCTCGCTCTTCGGTTGAGCGAAGCCCAGCAGCTCGATGCAGACCTTGCCGTGGCCGGGCGCCAACAGGCCGACCATCCGGCCGCTCGCGCCCTTCGCGCCCGTGACGGCCTCGAGGCCCGGGCCCTCGAGCTTCACGTCGAAGATGGCGCGCAGCCCGAGCCCGTCGCGGTAGAAGGCGAGCGCGCGGTCCATGTCGGAGACGCGCACGGTGATGTGAGAGAAGTCGCGTAGGCGCAACGGCGGCGCAGTCTCCATCATCCTTCCTCCTGCTCGGCGCGGGTCGCGCGGCCGCGCCCCTGCGACCTCGCGATCAGGCCTCGATCCCCGGCAGCTCCGCTCCGAACAGCGCCAGCGCCGCCGCCTGGGAGAACGCCTCCGCGGGCAGCGCCTCGGGTCCGGCAAATGCCGACAGCGCCGCCATGCCCAGCGTCGGGTCCTTCTCCTGGCGCGCGAGGATCTCGGCGCGCATCGCGCGCGGAGTGTCCCCGAACTCGGCGAACAGGCGCGACTGGAGCGCGGCCGAGAAGCGCAGGCGCCGCATGCGCTCGCGGCGCTCCTCGGCGTACGGCGCGAGGGCGTGGGTACCGAGCCCTTCCGCAAGCAGCAGGTCGCGCACCACGCGCACGTCGCGCAGCGTGATCGAGAGCCCCTGCCCCGCGATCGGATCGTTCCAGCCCGCCGCGTCTCCCACGAGCACGACGCCTTCGTCGTACGGCGTGTGAATCCAGGAATCCTGGTTCGCATAGCTGCGGCACGGGCCGGCTGGGCGCGCCCCGCGAAACGCCTCCGTCTCGGGCAGGCACCTCAGCACGCACGCCTCGAGAAACCGCTGCGGCCCTTCGCTGCCCGAGAAGCGCCCGGCCTGCTGGCGCTCGTAGGCGGCGTAGAGGCGCACGCGGCCGCGACCTTGCGGAAACGCGAGGAAGTAGACGTCGCCCTCGGTGGCGGTCGCCTGCCAGTCGGCGGGCCACGCCTCGGCGCCGTCCACCACCAGCCCCGCGAACAGGTGATGCTCCGGCGCCTCGCGCAGCGCCGCGCCGATCTGGCGGCGCACGCTCGACGCGCGCCCGTCCGCGCCCACCACGAGCAACGCGCTCGCCTCGTGCTGCGCGCCCGCGTGCGCGTAACACACCGTGGGCTCCGCGCCCGGCGAGACGCGCACCTCCGTAGCGGCGCGCTTCTCCGTCGCGCCCAGCGCCTCGGCGTGGTCGATCAGCGTCTGGCACAGATGCGGGTGCCCAATGCACAGCGGGCCCTGGATGCCGGGGCGGAACGCGTCCAGCGGGAGCGCCGCCTCGTAGGCCTTGCTCGCCGCGCGCGTCTCGTCGAAGGCCAAGTGCTTCGCCAGGTGGTGGCCGCCCGCGGCGCGCATCACGTCGTAGAGACCGAGCGCCTTCGCCTCGGCGACGCCCCACGGTGCGAGCCACTCCCCGCGCACCACGTCCTCGAACACGGCGCTGCGCTCGAGGATCAGCACGCGCTTGCCCGCGCTCGCGAGCGCGCTGCCCAGCGCGCCGCCCGCGACGCCTCCGCCGACGATCACCACCTCGAAGCGCTCGCGCGACATGGCGGGCGAGTATGCGCGATCCTGCACGGCCATGCGTTCCGCCGACTTCGCTGCACTCGACCCGCGCACGCCGGTCCTCGTCGGCGTCGGCGCCGTCACGCAACGCGAGGAGGATCCCGCCCGCGCGCAAGAGCCGCTCGCCCTGATGCGCGACGCGCTCGAACGCGCGAGCGAGGACTGCGGCAGCCGCGCGCTCGTCGCGCGCGCCGACTGGGTGCGCGTGCCGCGCGGCTTCTGGGACTACGGCGACCCGGGCCGCGCGCTCGCCGAGAGCGCGGGCGCCGCGAGCGCGCGCAGCGAGATCGCCGAGATCGGCGTGCTCCAGACCACGCTGCTCGGCGACTCCGCCCGCGCGATCGCCGCCGGCGAGGCCGACGTGATCGTGATCGCGGGCGGCGAGGCGCGCGCGCGGGCCGTGCGCGCGCAGCAGCGTGGCGTCGCGGCGCCGCTCACCCAGCAGCCGGGCGCCTCACCGACCCGGGTGCTGCGGCCCAAGCAGGAGGTCGCGCACCCCGCCGAGGTGAAGCTCGGCATGGTCCTGCCGGTGAACCAATACGCGATGATCGAGAACGCGCTGCGCTGCGCGGACGGGATGTCGCTGGAGCAGCACCGCGACGCGGTCGCCGCGCTCTGGGCGCGCATGAGCGAGGTCGCGGCGCGGAACCCGGACGCGTGGAGCCGCGAGGTCGTGAGCGCCGCCGCCGTGCGCGACGCGAGCCCGAAGAACCGCATGCTCGCGTTCCCCTACACGAAGCTGCACAACTCCCAGTGGAACGTGGATCAGGCTGCGGCGCTGGTGATGACGTCCGCGGCGACGGCGCGCGCGCACGGAGTCCCGGAGACACGCTGGGTCTTTCCGCTCGCGGCGGCGGAGTCGAATCACATGGTCTCGCTCTCCCAGCGCCGCCCGTTCCACCGCTCGCCCGGCTTCGCCCACGCGGGCCGCGCGGCGCTGGCGCGCGCGGGCCTCGCGATCGGCCACGTCGCGCAGCGCGAGCTCTACTCGTGCTTCCCGGTCGCCGTGCGCCTCCAGTGCCGCGAGCTCGGCATCCCGGAGGACGCGGCGCTCACGGTCACCGGCGGCATGGCCTTCGCCGGCGGGCCGCTCAACAACTTCGTGCTGCAGGCCGCGGTGCGGATGGCGCAGCTCCTGCGCGCGGCGCCGAGCGAGACCGGGATGCTGAACGCCGTGAGCGGCTTCCTGACGAAGCAGGGCGTCTCGCTCTGGTCGTGCGCGCCGCCGGCGCGGGCGTTCGGCTTCGACGACGTGACGGACGCCGTCGCGCGCGAGACCGGCGAGGTCGCGCTCGCCGAGCACGCGCGCGGCGAGGCGCAGTGCGTCTCCTACACCGTGCAGTTCGAGGGCGACCGCCCGTCTCGCACGCTGTTCGTCTGCGACCTCCCGGACGGGCGACGCGCGCTCGCCGCGAGCACCGATGCGACGCTCGGCGAGCACGCGCTGGCGAGCGAGGTGTGCGGCGCGAAGCTGCGGCTGGCGGCTGGCGTCGCCGAGCTCGCGTGACGAGCCGCGCGCGGCGCCTTCTCGCGCTCGACAGCAGTTCGACGGTCGCGCGCGCCGTGCTTCTCGCAAGCGTCCTGCCTCTCGCGTGCGCGAGCGAGCCGAGCCTCCCGGCCGACTTCGTTTCGCTCGCCGACCTCGACGCGACGATCGCGCTCGACCTTCGCTACGCGACCCCTGACAACTTCGTCGGCGAGCCGGTCGACGGCTACGAGGCAGCGAAGTGCCTGCTCACGCGTCCTGCCGCGCGGGCGCTCGCGCGCGTGCAGGCCGACCTGCGCGCCGAGGGCCTCGGGCTGCGCGTGTTCGACTGCTACCGCCCGCAGCGCGCCGTCGACCACTTCGTGCGCTGGTCGCGCGCGCCCGACGACCCCGCCACGAGGGCGCGCCACTACCCGCGCGTCGCGAAGCTCGAGCTGTTCGCGCGCGGCTACATCGCCGAGCGCTCGGGCCACTCGCGGGGGAGCAGCGTGGATCTCACGCTGGTCGATGGCGACGGTCGCGAGCTCGATCTGGGCACTCCCTTCGACTTCTTCGACCCGCGCGCCGCCGGCGACTCGACCGACGTGCCAGAGACCGCGCGTGCGTCAAGGGCGAAGCTGCGGACTGCCATGGAGCGCCGCCGCTTTCGTCCCTACGCAGCCGAGTGGTGGCACTTCACATTGGCGGGCGAGCCATATCCGGACACGTACTTCGAGGTGCCGGTGCGATGAGCTCGCTGGCCGTGAGGGCGCAGAGATCGGCGACCTCGGACCACGCCGCGTGATTGCCGCGCGACGCCGCTCGGTGTCATGCTGCCCCGTCCCTCCGCCGAAGGAGCCGGGCGATGAGCAAGTACAACTACGACCGCCTCTCCGCGCAGGACAACACCTTCCTCCTGTTCGAGAAGCCCGGCCTCTACATGCACGTCTCGGCGACCCAGATCTACGAGCTGGGCCCCCTACGCACCGAGCTGGGCGGCGTCGACTTCGAGCGCATCAAGTCCTTCATCGCCTCGGTGCTGCACCGCATCCCGCGCTACCGGCAGAAGCTCGCATGGATTCCACTCGAGCAGCGGCCGGTGTGGATCGACGACGCGGACTTCGACCTCAACTTCCACGTCCGCCACACCGCGCTGCCGAAGCCCGGCTCGGAGGCGCAGCTCAAGAAGCTCGCCGGCCGCGTGATGGCGCAGCACCTCGACCGCGCGCGCCCGCTCTGGGAGCTGTGGGTCGTCGAGGGCCTCGCGGGCGATCGCTTCGCGATCATCAGCAAGATCCATCACTGCATGATCGACGGCATGTCGGGTGTGGACCTCGGCCAGATCCTCCAGTCCCCCGACGCGGACGCGATCGCCATCGAAGAACCGCCGCGCTTCCACCCGCGACCGGCTCCGACGGCGGCGGAGCTGCTGGGCGACGCGATCACCTGGCGCCTGCAGACCCCGCTGCGCGCGCTGAAGGGCCTGCGCGAGTGGCAGCGGGAGACCGACGACCTGCGCTCCGAGATCGAGGCGCGCTGGAAGGCGATTCGCTCGCTGTACGGTGAGGGCATGGCGAAGGTCTCCGAGACGCCGATCAACGGCGAGAACAGCCCGCATCGCAGCTTCGACTTCCTGCGCATGTCGCTCGCGGACGTGAAGGCGCTGCGCCACGCGCTCGGCGCGACGGTGAACGACACCGTGCTCACGATCGTGACCGGCGCCTTCCGCGACTACCTCGCGCGCCGCGGATGCGACCCAGCGCAGCTCGACTTCCGCATCCAGGCGCCCGTCTCGATGCGCAGCGAGGAGGAGGAGGGCAAGCTCGGCAACCACATCTCGGCGTGGACCGTGCCGCTGCCGCTCGACGAGGAAGATCCGCGCCGGCAGCTCGAGCGCATTCGCGCGACCACGCGCGAGCTGAAGGAGTCGCGCCAGGCGCTGGCGGTGGAGACGATGATGTCGGTGATGGACGCCATGCCGACGCAGCTGCTCTCGCTCGCGTCGCGCCAGGCGCAGGGCACGGTGAACTCCATCGTCACCAACGTGCCCGGCCCGCAGTTCCCGCTGTACCTGCTCGGCGCCGAGCTGAAGGCGATGTACCCGCAGGTGCCGCTGATGCTCGGCGTGGGCATCGGCATCGCGCTGATCTCCTACAACGGATCGCTGTGCTGGGGCTTCAACGCCGACGCCGTGAAGGTCCCCGACCTCGCGGAGTTCGTGGCGGCGATTTGCGCGTCGGCGCAGCGCGTCGCCGCGCTCTGCGACGTGAAGCTGGGCGACGCGGCGGCGGCTTGACCCGCGCGCCCGCCCCCTAGTTCGCGACGCGGCGCTGCGCCATGCTGCACCCGCGAGAGGAGCACGCCGTGGCCGAGACCGTCGCCCCGCGCATCGTCCTCGACCCCACCAGCGAGCGGGCGCCCGCGGCGCGCCAGCGCCTGCCGCGCCTCGCGACACTCGCCGGTGTCACGGTCGGCCTGCTCGACATCTCGAAGCCGCGCGGCGACCTGTTCCTGAACCGCATCGAGGAGCGCCTCGGCCAGGCCGGCGCGCGAGTGAAGCGATACAAGAAGCCCACCTTCACGAAGCCGGCGCCCGTCGACCTGCGCCACCAGATCGCGAGCGAGTGCGGCGCGGTGATCGAGGCGCTCGCCGATTGAGGCTCGTGCACGTCGTGCAGTGTGCACGACATCAGCGACCTCGAGCTGCGCGGCCTGCCCGGCGTGTTCGTCGCGACGGTCGAGTTCGAGGATGGCGCACTCGCCCAGGGCAAGGCGCTCGGCGCCGACCTCGCCGCGGTCTACACCGAGCACCCGATCCAGGACCGCACCGACGCGGAGATGGTCGCGATCGCGGATCGCGCGTACGAAGCGCTGGTGAAATCGCTCACCGGCTGAGCCGTCAGCGGCTCGCAGCGCTCGAGAACGCCAGGGCGTCCCTGGGGAGCGGCGCGCTGAAATGGGCGGGGCGCTGACTTAGCTTCGCCCGCCATGACGCGACCCATCGCCTTCTCCGGCAACACGCTCGACCGCGACGACCGCCACCGGAAGGACGCGGCATACCTCGCGACGGCTCTGCAAGACGACGAGACGCGCATCCTGCCCGTTTGGAAGCTCGCGCCGCTCGTGCGCGAGGGTGAAGACAAGCGTCTCGCCTGGGCGACGCCGGCGATCCTGGACGGACACATAGGCCCCGAGCCGGTCTTCCTCGGCGTCTCCGACGGCCGCGCGCACTTCGCGCTCGACATCTCCGCGGTCGCGAACCCGCTGAACGACTTCGGCTGGGAAGGCGCCGCCACGTTCCCCGATTTGCGCGCCACGGTCGGCCTGCTTCCGCCCGGCGACGGCGGCATCGCGGCGCAGGCCCGCCACATCGTGGACTGGCACTCTCGCCACGGCTTCTGCCCGGGCTGCGGCGAGAAGACGCGGCCCAAGGACGGCGGCTGGGCGCGCATCTGCACCGCTTGCAGCAGCGAGCATTTCCCGCGCACCGACCCCGTCGTGATCATGCTCGTGCACGACGGCGATCGTTGCCTGTTGGGACGCCAGCCGGGCTGGCCGAAGCCGATGGTCTCCGCGCTCGCCGGATTCGTCGAAGGCGGCGAGACGCTGGAGGAGGCCGTGCGCCGCGAAGTTCGCGAGGAGGCCGGCATCCAGGTGGGCGCGATCCGATACGTCGCGTCGCAACCGTGGCCGTTCCCGGCGAGCCTGATGCTCGGCTGCATGGCGGAGGCCGTGTCGCGCCGCATCCAGATCGATCCGAGCGAGCTCGAGTCCGCGGACTGGTTCACGCGCGACGAGGTTCGCGCCGCGCTCGAGGCGCCGACCCAGCGGCTCGGCGTGCCGCCGCCGATCGCGATCGCGCATCACCTGATCCGCGCGTGGGTCACTGACTGAAGCGAGCGGGGGAGTGCACTGCGCCACGGCAGCTACCGGGCCGCCGACGCCGAGAACCCGCTCCCCGAGAGGTCCTCGTCGCGGACGACCCCGTGTAGAACTACGTCCTCACCGGCCCGTCGGATCTCAGCCTGAACGGAACGGCGAAGAACGCGAACTACGACTGGGTCACGATGAGTCACGAGGGCAAGCTCGGTCCCGCTCTCGGAGCCGGGCGGCGTCGCCTTCGCGCCGACGCTCGCCCTACCACGCGCGGCTCTCGGTTCAGCCCGGCTGCGCCTTGCAGCTGCCCGGCGCGCGCGGGCTGCCGTCGGCCGGCAGCGTGCAGCTGAGCTGGACGCGCGCGCTTCTCGAGCAGGGGCACGAGCGTCGCGAAACCCTGGGTGTGTCCGGTGGCCCGCCACACGCAGAACTTGGTGTTCGCGTCGACGTTGCTGCAGCGCTCGGGCACGTCTCCCACGACCATCGTCAGCTCCCAGACCGTCCCCGCGGCGTCGAGGCGGCTCTGCGCCTCGCTCGCGCTGATGCGCACGCGTCGGCTGCTGCTGCCGGTGGTCGGCGGAGACACCGCGGGCAGCGGCGCGCACTCGCGCTCCCGCGGCGCGCCGTTTGCGGGAAACTCGCAGATCAGGTTTACGCGGGCCTTCGTCGGGATCGACTCGGCGAGCGCGTACCACGCCCCGTTGCGGTCGCCGAGCTTCCAAACGCACACCTCGTAGCCGGCGCGCGACCACGTGCAGCGCGCGGGGTCGAGCGTTGTCACTTGCAGCATCGCGCCCTTCGTCTTTGCAGCGAGCACCTCGGCGGCCCCGGGCGCTCCCTGCGGCGCCGTCTCGCAGGCCAGGCAGAGCAGCGCGACGAGCGCCGCGAGCAGGAACCCCGAGGGCCCTCGATTCCTGACACGGCGGGTCTCCCGGATGGATGTGGAGTGGGTTCGCGGCGCAGTCGAACCCGAACGCGTCTCCCTGTCAATCACAAGATCGGACGCTGCGGGTTGCGAGGCTGCGGCATGATTCGCGCCTCTCGAGCCGGAGAAGGGACGCGTGCGGAAAGTCAGCGAGGCGCTCGCTCCGATGGACACGAGCTGCAAGCGGGATTGCCCGTGACGAGCGCGAGCCCTGGCACAGCGAGCGGCTGGGACTGGACGCGACTCGATTTCCAGGAGCGTCTCTACGACATCTACCGCGAGTTGCGCGACCGCCAGCCGCTCGCACGCAGCCCCAGCGGCTTCTGGGCCGTCTCGCGCTTCTCCGACGTGTTCGCCATCGCGAGCGACGCGCTCACCTACTCGTCCGAACGCACGGTATTCAGCCCGCCGGGCATGCTGCCCACGATCCAGAGCCTCGACCCCCCGCGGCACGACCGCTTGCGCGCGCTCGTCTCGCTGGCCTTCACGCCGAGCCGCGTGCGCGCGATGGAGCCGCGCGTGCGCGCCATCGCGCGAGAGCTGCTGGACGCGCTGTGGGAACGCGGCAGCGGCGACCTGCTCGCGCACTACGCGCGCCAGATCCCGAGCCGCGTGATCGGCGAGATGATCGGGATCCCCGCCGAGCGGCGCGCGGACTTCCTGCGCTGGAGCGAGGCGCTCGTCACGCTGCCCGGAGACGGAGACGGCGATGCGGTGCGCGACCCGTCGGGCGCGATCTATCAGGAGTTCGCGGCGCTGCTCGACGCGCGCCGCCGCGAGCGCCGCGACGACCTGATGAGCGCGCTGATCGACGCCGTGGTCGAAGGGCGGCGCCTCACGCAGGAGGAGCTGCTCGGCTTCTGCTTCGTGCTCGTGGTGGCTGGCAACGACACCACCACCAACCTGATCGCGAACGGCGCCGTGCTGCTCGCCGAGCACCCGGAGCAGCGGCGGCTGCTCGTGCAGGATCCGGCGCTGCTGCCGAACGCGATCGAAGAGATGCTGCGCTGCGAGACGCCGGCGCAGGCGCTGCCGCGGCGGGTCACGCGCGCCGTCGAGCTGTACGGCGAGACGCTGCCCGAAGGCGCGCCGCTGTTCCTGCTCTGGGGCGCCGCGAACCGCGACGAGCGCGAGTTCGCCGCCGCGGACCGCTTCGACGTGCGCCGGCCGATCAAACGCCATCTCGCCTTCGGCCAGGGCGTGCACTTCTGCCTGGGCAAGAGCCTCGCGCGGCTCGAGGCCGTCGTCGCGTTCGAGGAGCTGCTGGCTCTCGCGCCGGAGTACGTGCTGACGGGGCCCGCGCCGTGGCTGCCCTCGATGTGGGCGCGCGCGCACGCGCGCGTGCCGGTCGCGCTGCGCG
>CAYWRY010000149.1:0-9505 GCA_964460485.1 uncultured Spirochaetales bacterium | reverse complement strand
GTTGATGTGGGCGATCAGCGAGGCGGTCTCCTCGACCGCCTCCTCGATCTGCGCCGCGCTCTCGTCGGCCGCGCGCGCCACCTCGGCCTCGCGCCGCTCGTGCTCGGCGGCGCGCGCGCGCTCGGCGTCGAGCGCAGCGGCGGCAGCGCCGTCCTGCTGCGCGCGCCGGCTGTCCGCGCGCCGCTGGGCGGCCTCGACCTCCTGCTCGGCGCTGCGGACCAACGCGAAGAGCAGGGCGCCCGTCGCTACCGAAAGCAGGGTCACTGCGAGCGCGCCGGCCGCGTTGGGCAGCACGAGCGGCGCCGCCGCGGCGACCGCGGCTCCCCCCGCCCCCGCAAGCGCGGCCCAGGGCGCCACGCTGCGCATGTTTGGCTCGTGCATTCAGCGCCCCTCGCGCGGTCGGGATCGGCGCGGCTCGGGGGCGGCTTGAGGGCGAATCCGCGAGCCGTGACGCGGGGTTTCGCGAGACGCTACACGCCCCGCTCGGCCCCGAGCGCCGCGGCCTCGCGCAGCAAGGGCGCGAGGTCGCCCGCGACGATCGCGGCCCGCGCCCGGGCCAGCAGCCGCATGTAGAAGCGCAGATTGTGGATCGTCGCCAGGCGTGGCCCCAGCGCCTCGCCGGCGTGGAACAGGTGGCGCAGGTAGGCGCGCGAGTGGCGCGCGCAGGCGCGGCAGTCGCAGCGCGCGTCGACCGGCGCGAAGTCCTCCCGGAAGCGGGCGTTGCGGATCGCGAGCGGGCCTTCGGCGGTGTAGACCAGGCCGTGCCGGGCGTGTCGCGTGGGCACGACGCAATCGAACAGGTCGACGCCCAGGGCGATGGCGCCGACGATGTCCTCGGGCTTGCCGAGACCCATCAAGTAGCGGGGCGCTGCCGGCGGCAGCTCGCCGTGCGCCTCGGCGACGAGCTCGAGGCGCGCCGCCGGCGGCTCGCCGAGCCCGAGGCCGCCGTGCGCGTAGCCGTCGAAGGGGAGGGCCGCGAGCGCGCGCGCGCCGCGCCTGCGCAGCTCGGGGAAGCTCCCGCCCTGCACGATCCCGAACAGCGCCTGATCGGGCTTCGCGCGCGCCGCGAGCCCGCGCTCGGCCCAGCGCAGGCTCCGCTCGAGCGCGCCCTCGGCGCGCGCGCGCTCGCGCGGCTCGATCGGCAGACACTCGTCGAGCACCATCGCGACGTCGCTGCCGAGCGCCTCCTGGATGCGCACCGCGCTCTCCGGCGAGAGCACCCGGCGGCGGCCGTCGAGGGGCGAGGAGAACGTGACGCCGTCCTCGTCGATCTGCGCGCGGTGGGCGAGGGAGGTCACCTGGAAGCCGCCGCTGTCGGTGAGCCACGGCCCGCGCCAGCCCGTGAAGCCGTGGAGCCCGCCCGCGCGCGCGACGACGTCCTCGCCGGGGCGCTCGTGCAAGTGGAACGTGTTGGTCAGCGCGATCTGCGCGCCGACCTCCACGAGGTCCTGCGCGTCGAGCCCGCGCACGGCGCCGTAGGTGGCGACGGGCATGAAGGCGGGCGTCTCGACCAGGCCATGGGGCGTGCGCAAGAGGCCGCGCCGCGCGTCGCCGGCACGAGCCGTGATCTGGAACGAGAGGGCGCCCACGTCAGCTCGTTTCCATCGCTCAGGGCTCGCGCGCGATCCACATCGCGTCGCCGTAGGAGTAGAAGCGATAGCCGAGGGCGACCGCCTCGCGATAGGCGGCGAGCACGGGCTCGCGCCCGGCGAAGGCGGCCACCAGCAGCAGCAGGGAGGAGCGCGGCAGGTGGAAGTTCGTGAGCAGCGCGTCGACCGCGCGGAACGGAGAGCCCGGCGCGAGGAACAGCCGCGTCTCGCCCTGCTGGGGCGCGACGCGGCCGCCGGCGTCGGCGCAGCTCTCGAGCACGCGCGCGCTGGTGGTGCCGACCGCGCAGACGCGCCCGCCGCGCGCGCGCGTGCGCGCGACCGCTTGCGCGGTCTCGGCGCCGAGCGTGAAGCGCTCCGCGTGCAGCATGCCCGCCGCGAGATCCGCCGGGCGCAGCGGTCGGAAGGTGCCGATGCCGACGTGGAGCACGACCTCGGCGATCTCGACGCCGCGCGCGCGAATCGCCTCCAGCAGGCGCGCTGTGAAGTGCAGGCCCGCCGTCGGAGCCGCGACGGAGCCCGGCTCGCGCGCGAACACCGTCTGGTAGCGCTCGGCGTCGTCCGGATCCGCCGCCGGCCGCGCGATGTAGGGCGGCAGCGGCATCTCGCCGAGCGCGTAGGGATCCGCGTCCGCCGCGAACTGGAGCACGATGCGTCCCTCGCCCAGCAGCGCGGCGACCTCCGCCTCCACGTTCAGCTCGCCGCGCGCAAAGCGCAGCTTCTGCCCGAGCCCGAGCCGGCCGCGCGCCCGGACGAGCGCCTCGAAGCGGCCGGGCGCGCCCGCCGCTCCGAGCACGAGCGCCTCGGCGCGCCCGCCGCTCGCCTTCGCGCCGCGCAGCCGCGCGGGCAGCACGCGCGTCGCGTTCAGCACCAGCAAATCGCCCGGGCGCAGCAGCGCGGGCAGGTCGCGCAGCGCGTGGTGGCTGCGCGCGCCGCTCGCGCGGTCCAGCACCAGGAGCCGCGCGGCGTCGCGTTCGGCGAGCGGCCGCTGCGCGATCGTTTCGGGCGGCAACGCGAAGTCGTAGTCGCCGAGGTCGATCACGGCTGCGCGGCGGGCTTCGCCTGCAGCTCCGCGGTGGCGAGCGCGGAGAGCAGCCCGGGGCTCTCGCGCAGCGCGTCCCACGAGAACAGCACGCTGCCGAGCCGCTGCGTCGCGACGAGCTGATCGAGCTGCGCGCTGGCGCCGGCGGGATCGTCGCGGAACAGCCACGCGCCGACGCCCACCCACAGCCGTCGCGTGCGGGCGAGGGCGCTCAGGATCTCCACGCCGTAGCCGAAGCGCTGCGCGTCGCGCGTGTAGAGCATGGGCGCCGCGAAATCGAGCCAGCCCGCATCGAGCCACGCGCGCCAGTCCTGCAGGTCGACGCTGAGCGCGCGCTCGGGGTCCGGGATCACGGCGGCGGAGATGCGGATGCCCGGGCGCGCGGCGCGCGCGGCCGCCGCGATGCGCGCGACGAGCGAGGAGAGCTGGGCGCGGCGCCAGGCGTCCCACGCGTCGGCGTTCGCGACGCTCGCGCCGAACGGCGCGACCAGGCCGGTTTCGCTGCGGAAGCGCTCCCGCGATTTCTCGCCGTAGCCGAAGGAGAGGCCGATCCCGAAGCGCGAGCCGGGCACGAAGGGCAGCGCGTCCGCGTAGCGCACGTAGTCGAGGTGGATGCCGTCGAGCTTGGGATAGCGCGCGGCGAGCTCGCCGACCGTCGCGGCGAGGCGCTCGGCGACGCCGGGCGCAGCAGGGTCGAGCCAGATCGCCGGCGTGCCGAGCCGGTAGTACTCGCGATCCGGCGGCGGCACGTCGTACTCCGGATAGTCGAGCAGCGAGCGGCCCTTCTGGTCGACGACCACAGCGTCGCGTCCGAGCGCCGTGAGGATCGGTGCCTGCGGGTTCGCAGCGAGGTTCAGCACATTCACCCACGCGTGGACGCGCAGGCCCTGGGCGCGCGCGCGGTCGACGAGCAAGGCGAGCGGGTCCGCGCCGCCGTGCGCCGCCTTCGCCGCCGCGAAAGGGGTCGTGTCCGCGTAGCGGGAGGCGAACCAGGCCCGCCCGCCGCGGTGCACTTGCACGAACAGATCCGTAACACCCAGCGCCTTCGCGTCGCCGAGCAAGAGCGCCACGCGGTCGGGATTCTCGAGCACGCGCTGCGAGCCTTCGGCCAGCACCCACAGGCCGCGCGGAGCCGCGTGCGCGCCGAGCGGGAGCGCGGCGAGCAGCGCGCCCAGCGCCGCCCTGAGAACTGTGATGCGAATCGCGGCGTCCGTCACGGCGCGAGGGACCTTACGAGTTCCCTCCGCGCGTTGACACGGGGGGCTCGTCTTTCAGACTGCGCGAAGCCGGGGGCCCGATGGGGAAGACGCGAAGTTCGGGAGCCGTCGCGTTGCTCGCGAGCGCGCTCGCGACGACCGCGCTCGCGCAGGGCGCGCTGCCGGCGGCGGACCCGCGCGCCGCGGGGCCCGCCCTGCGCGCGGCGCTCGCGCTCCTCGCTGCGGACCCGGCCTCGGGCCGCGAGCGGCTTGCGCAGCTCGCAGCGGAACACCCGATCGTCGCCGACCACGCCCAGCATCTGCGGCTCGCCTCCTACGCCGCGGCGCAGGAGCACCCGCGCACGCTCGAGCTCGCCGCGCAGTTCCGCGACGCGCACGCGGGTTCTCCCCTGGCGGGCCGCGTCGCCGCCCTCGAGGCCGCTGCGGCGGTGGCGCTCGGCGAGGAGGCGCGCGCGCGCGAAGCGTACGCGCGCGCTGCGCGAGCGGCGGAGAGCCGCGAGGACCGCGCCTCGCTCTTGCTCGCGAGCGCCCGCACGCTGGAGCGCGAAGGGCGGCACGCCGAGGCTGCACGCGAGCTCGTAGCGGTGTGGCGCGACGAGGCGCCCACCGCTGCCGCCGCCGAGGCGCTGCGCGCGCTCGAGGCGCAGGCCGCCGGCGAGGGGACCGGGCGCGCCGCGATCGGTGCCGCCGATCTCGCGCGCCGCTGCCGGGAGCTGTCCGCCGCCCTATGGAACGACGACGCGCTCGCGGCCTGCGACGCCGCGCTCGCGCGGGCGGACCTCTCAGCCAGCGAACGGAGAGGGCTCGCCGCGCTGCGCGCGGAGCTGCTGTTCCGCGATCGCCGCTACGCCGAGGCCGCGCGCGCCTTCGCCGCGCTGCCGGACTCGCGCGAGAACCGCTACTGGCGCGCGCGGGCCCTCGCGCGCAGCGGGCGCGTGGACGAGGCGAAGCAGGAGTTCGAGCGCCTCGGGCAGCGCCGCGACGACTGGGCTGCCCGGGCTCTGTTCTTGGCCGGCACGCTCTACGAAGACGACGATGTCGCCACCGCGAGCGTGCGGTACCGGCAGGCGCTGGCGCTCGCGACGCAGCCGGAGCTGCGCATCGAGGCGCGCTGGCGGCTCGCCTGGCGCGAGATCCTGGCCGGGCGCTTCGCCGATGCCGCGCGCGACCTGGAAGCGTTGGCGCGCGACACCTCGGATCCGCTGGAGGCGCTGCGCGCCCGCTACTGGGGGGCGCGCGCTCTCGAGCGGGCAGGCGATGCGAGCGGCTCCGCCCAGCTCGCCGCGCTCGCTCGCGACTGGGGCTTCACTTATTACGGCCAGCGCGCGGCGGAACTGGCGCGGGGCGCCGCGCCGGCCGCGGACGCCGGCCCCGCGCCGCCCGCCCTGGCCGACGACGCCGGCGCTCCCGCGCTGCCGCCGGACGCGCTGCTGCGCCCGCGCATCCTGCTCGAGGCCGGGCTCGCGGCAGATGCCGGCGCCGAGGCGCGCGCGCTCGCGCGCGGCGCTCGTCGCGCCACCGATCGCCTTGCGCTCGTCGCACTGCTCCAGGACGCCGGCCAGTTCGACGCTGCGCAGCGCGTGGTGGTCGACGCCTACGCGCTTTCGCTCGCCGCCGGTCCGGGCGAGGGCGCCCCCGACCTCTGGTGGGCCGCCTATCCGCAGGCCTACGCGCCGGAGGTCGAGGGCGCCGCCGCCAAGGCGGGGATCCCACCGCCGCTCCTCTACGCCGTGATGCGCGAGGAATCGGGCTTCCGCCCCGAGGTGTTGTCGGTCGTCGGCGCGCGCGGCCTGGTGCAGATCATGCCCGAGACCGGGCGCAAGCTCGCCGAGCAGCTGGGCGCGAAGAGCTACTCGCCCGACGAGCTGTTCGAGCCCGCGCGCAACCTCGAGCTGGGTGCGGCGTACCTCGCGGAGCTGCTGGAGCGCTTCGAGGGGCGCGTGTCGGCGGCTGTGGCGTCTTACAACGCCGGTCCCGAGGCCGTCGCGCGCTGGCTCGCCCGGAACGGCGCCCTCGACGACGACGCCTGGATCGAGTCGATCCCCTACGACCAGACCCGCAGCTACGCGAAGCGCGTGCTGCGCAGCTTCGCGATCTACCAGCGGCTCTACTGACGTGCTCACCGCGTGCGACGTGCTGGGCATCGGCGAGTGCTCCCTCGACGAGATCGCCCGCGTGGAAGCGGCGCCTGCGCTGGGCGGGAAGGCGCGCATGCGCGAGCGCCGTCGGCTCGCGGGCGGACAGATCGCGAGCGCCGTGCTCGGCTGTGCGCGGCTCGGTTACCGCGCCGCGCTCGTCTCGAGCGTGGGCGCGGACGCCGACGCGGAGATCGCGCTCGCAGGACTGCAGGAAGCCGGGGTCGATCTGTCGGGTGTGCGCCGCGTCGCGAGCGCGGCGACACGCAGCGCTTGGATTTGGGTCGAAGCTGGCAGCGGCGAGCGGACGGTGCTCTGGCAGCGAGACGCGGCGCTCGCGTTGGGCGAGGACGCCATCGCGCGCGAGGACGTGGAGCGCGCGCGCCTCGTGCTCGTGGACGCCACGGATCTCGCGCTGTCGCTGCGCGCCGCGAGTCTCGCGCGCGCGAGCGGCCGGCCGTGCGTCGTCGACGCCGACGCGCCCGCCGACGGCGTCGCCGCGCTGCTGGCGCTGGCGTCGCACCCGGTCATCCCCGAGTCGCTCGCGGTCGCGCTGTTCGGCGGCGCAGTCGCGGCGGTGCGCCGCCTCGCGGAGGCGGGCGCCGCGCTGCCGATCGTCACGTGCGGCCGCGGCGGGGCGGTCGCGTGGATCGGCGGCGAGGCGCTGGCGCTGCCGGCGTTCGCGATTTCGGCGGTCGACGCGACTGGCGCCGGAGATGCGTTCCACGCCGGCGTCGCCCACGGCGTTCTCGCTGGCCTCTCTCCCGGCGAGGTGGTGCGCGTCGCGCATGCCGTCGCGGCTTGCGCGTGCCTCGCGCACGGCGCCCAGGCGGGACTGCCGAACCGCGCCGCGCTGGCCGCGTTCCTCGCAAGCCCGCCGCCGCCCGCGCCACTCCACGCGAGCGGCGCCCGCGCGCCCGCCGCTACTCCTCCTCGGGCTCGCTGAAGTCGCCGTCGCCGCCGAGTGCGGCCGGCTCGTCCAGCGACTCGATGTCGATCTCGGCGGCGTCCGGCTCGTCGACCTCGGTGTCTGCGGGCGCTGCGCCGAACTCATCCGGCTCGGGCGCGGCGACCTCGTCGTCGTCCAGGAAGCGCGACATGGGCGCCATCGCCGGGCGCTTCGGCTGCGGCGGCGAGGGCGGCGCCTCGGCGACGATCGGTGGCCGATCGCGCTGGTCGGCCTCGCACTTCGGGCAGACGGGGATTGGCTTGCCGAGGTCGTAGAACTTCGCGCCGCAGTTGAAGCAGGACCACTTGTGTCCGAGCCCCGGCTTCGCGACCCCCGTGGGCGCGATGGCCGGCTTCTTCTTGGCGGCGGCGGATGACGACTTCGGCTCCTTCACCTTCGCCTTGACTGCAGGCTTCGCCGCCTTCGGCGGCGCGCCGCGCGGGGCGGCCGCCTTGGCGGGCTTCGTCTTCGGGGCAGGGGCGGCAGCTTTCTTCGCGGGCAACGGCTTCTCCGGCTTCTTGGCCTTCTTGGCGGGCGCGGCTCTTGCGGCTTTTGCGCTGGGCTTCGACTTGACCGGCTTCTTGGCGGACTTGGCGGCCTTCGCGGCCTTCGCGGGCTTCTGCGGCTTGCGGGTCATCGACCATGTCCTCCGGATGAGGTCAGCGAGACGCATGAAATCGCGGCGCGGTTAGCACAGGGGCAGGACGGCAGGCAGCGCCGGAGGAGTCCAGCGGCCGGCTGCCGCGCGAGGTCTCAACTTCATTTGACATAATCCATCTTATCGGCGCGTCGGCGCTCACCGGCGCCCTCGGGTTGCTTCGCGGTCACGGCGCCTTCGCGCCCCCCGCCCGCGCGCGCACGTCGAGCAAGCGCTGGCGGACGTGCTCCGGGATTTCCTCCGACCCCAGTTCCTCTGCCTTGGCGAACAGCTCGAGCGCGCGGTCGTCCTTCCCGAGCTGCGCGTAGCAGCGTGCGGCGTCTGCGAGCGCGAGCACGCGTCCCGGCGACTCGATGGTGCCCGCTTCGGCGAAGGCCTCCGCGGCCGCGGCGACCTCGCCCGTGGCTTCCAGCGCGACCGCGTAGCGGCTCAGCGCGATCGCGCCGACGCCGCCCCGCCGCGGCGCCGAGTCGGCGGCGAGCTTGCGCGCCGCGAGCGCGCCCGCCGCATCGCCGTTCTGCTCCAGCAGATCGGCGGCCTGGAGACGCCCGAGCGCCGCGGCCGGGCTGTCGTCGTGGTTGGCGGCCGCGGCGAGCAGCTTGGCCGCGAACTCCTCGCGGGTCTTGCGGCCGATCTCGGGGTTCGCGGGCTCGGGGACGTCGCGGGCGCCCGGCGCGGCGCCCATGGCCGCGAGGTAGGCGTCGTACACGCCGGCGAGCTCGGCCTCGGCCGCGTGGGCGCTGCGCTCTTGCATCGAGCGGACCCCACCGACGCCGGCGGCGACCAGCAGCAGCGCACCGATCGCGAGCAGCACGGCCTTGGGGTGGTGGCCGACCCAGTGGGCGCCGCGTTCGAAGACGGAATCGAGCTCCTCGACGAGCTCGCCCGGCGGGCTCGGCTTGTTACGGGTCGCCACGGGTCCTCCGCACAGGGCGGCGCAGTCTATCGGCCGCGCGCGGCTACGTCTCACGCTCCGCGTGACGTTTTCGCAGGCGCAGGCGCAGCGGGACGCCGGCGAAGCCGAACTCCTCGCGCAGCCGCTTCTCGAGGAAGCGGCGGTAGGAGCCCAGCACCTCGTTGGGCTCCGTGCAGAACAGCACGAAGGTGGGCGGGCGCGTGCCCGTCTGCGTGGCGTAGAAGAACTTGATCGGGCGCTTGCGCGTGCCGCGCTGGGCCATCGAAGGCTCGTGGCGCCGCACGCTTTCCTGCAGCCAGCGGGTCCTCCGCACAGGGCGGCGCAGTCTATCGGCCGCGCGCGGCTACGTCTCACGCTCCGCGTGACGTTTTCGCAGGCGCAGGCGCAGCGGGACGCCGGCGAAGCCGAACTCCTCGCGCAGCCGCTTCTCGAGGAAGCGGCGGTAGGAGCCCAGCACCTCGTTGGGCTCCGTGCAGAACAGCACGAAGGTGGGCGGGCGCGTGCCCGTCTGCGTGGCGTAGAAGAACTTGATCGGGCGCTTGCGCGTGCCGCGCTGGGCCATCGAAGGCTCGTGGCGCCGCACGCTTTCCTGCAGCCAGCGGTTCAGGGCCGCAGTGGCGATCTCCCGCCCTGCGGCGTCGGCGATGCGCGCCGCGAGGGGCAGGATCCTTCCCACGTTGCGGCCCGTCTTCGCAGAGATCTCGAGCACCGGCACGTCGGGCAGTGGGCGCAGCCGGCGCACGATCCCCTCGCGGACGCGCTGCGCGTCCCGCTCGCTCGAGATGCGGTCCCATTTGTTGGCGAGCAGCACGCACGGCCGCCCGCGCTCGCGCACGAGCATGAGCACGCGCGCATCCTGGTCGGTGAAGCCCTCGCTCGCGTCGAGCAGCACGAGCGCGACGTCGGCGGCCTCGATCGCGCGCACCGCCATGAGCGCGCTGCCGCGCTCGACGAGCCGGTCGCGCTTGCCGGCGCGCCGCA
>CAYWRY010000148.1:0-9518 GCA_964460485.1 uncultured Spirochaetales bacterium | reverse complement strand
CGCACATCGAGTTCCTCGGCTCGCGCGAGGCGATCGCCGAGGAGAAGGGCGACCTCACCGCCGCGATCGGCGCGGACGGCGTGGCTGTGCTGCCGGGCGACGACCCGCTGGCGCGCGCGCAGGCGAAGCGCTGCCGCGCGCGAGTCGTCTTCTTCGGGCGCGGCGACGCGTGCACGGTGCGCGCCGCGGACGTGCGCGCAGACGGCGACGGCTTCGCGTTCCGCGCGATCACGCCCCACGGCGACGTGCCGCTCCGGGTCGCCGGGCTCGGGGAGCCCAGCGTCGCGAACGCGCTGGCGGCGACCGCCGCCTGCCTCGCGGCGGGCGCGACGCTCGCCCAGGTCGCCTGCGGCCTCGCGAAATACACGCCGGCGCAGGGCCGCATGCAGCAGCGGCAGCTCGCGAGCGGCGCGCTCGTGATCGACGACACTTATAACGCGAACCCACAGTCGATGGAGGCCGCGCTCGCGAGCCTCGCGCGGCTGCGCGGCGCGGGGCGCGCGTTCGCGGTGCTCGGCGACATGGGCGAGCTGGGCGCGCACGCCGAGGCGGGCCATCGCCAGATCGGCGCGCTCGCCGGCGCGCTGCGCGTAGACGGCCTCTATCCGCTGGGCAAGCAGGCGCCGCTGGTGCGCGAGGCGGCGCTGGGCGCGGGCCTCGGAGCCGCGCGCGTCCACCTGCTCGCGAGCCACGACGAGATCGCCGCCGCGCTGCGCCAGACGCTGCGCGCCGGCGACGTCGTGCTGGTGAAGGGCTCGCGCTCGATGCGCATGGAGCGCGTCGTCGAGGCGCTGACAGGCACGAAGGGCGAACACTGATGCTCTACCACTGGCTCGTCCCGCTCGCGGACACGTACGGCGCGCTGAACGTGTTCCGGTACATCACGTTCCGCACGGCGGCGGCCACGCTGACGGCGCTGTTCCTCTCCTTCCTGCTCGGCAGCTGGGTGATCCGCCACCTCCAGGCGCTGCGCGTCGGCCAGCCCATCCGCGAGATCGGGCCCGACCACCAGCAGAAGGCGGGCACGCCGACCATGGGCGGCCTGTTGATCCTGCTGGTCGTCTCGATCTCTGTGCTGCTGTGGGCGGACCTGGGCAGCCGCGCGACCTGGATCGTGCTCGGCCTCACGCTCGGCTACGGCGCGCTGGGCTTTGTCGACGACTACCGCAAGGTCTCGAAGAAGAACTCGGACGGCATCAGCGCGCGCGCGAAGCTGTTCTGGCAGGGCCTGCTCGCGCTCGGGGTCGCGGTGCTGATCTACACCGCGCCGGGTTTCGACGGAATGCTGCAGGTGCCGTTCTTCAAGAACTTCACCCCACACATCGGCTGGCTCTACGTCCCGCTCGCGGCGCTGTTCATCGCCTTCATGAGCAACGCGGTGAACCTGACCGACGGGCTCGATGGACTCGCGATCGGCCCGGTGATGATCAGCGCCGCGACCTTCATGGTGCTCGCCTACGCCGCCGGCCACGCGACCTTCGCCGACTACCTCGCGATCAAGCGCATCCCGGACGCCGGCGAGCTCGCGATCTTCTGTGGCGCGCTGGTGGGCGGCGGGCTCGGCTTCCTGTGGTTCAACGCGTCGCCAGCGCAGGTGTTCATGGGCGACGTGGGCGCGCTCGCGCTCGGCGGTGCGCTGGCGGGCGTCGCGGTGATGATTCGCCAGGAGATCCTGCTCGCGGTGGTGGGCGGGATCTTCGTGGTCGAAGCGCTCTCCGTGATGATCCAGGTGGCCTACTTCCGCTGGAGCGGCGGCAAACGAATTTTCCTGATGGCGCCGCTGCATCACCACTTCGAGAAAGCCGGGTGGGCGGAGCAGAAGATCGTCGTGCGCTTCTGGATCGTGTCGATCGTGCTGGCGTTGATTGCGCTGTCGTCGCTGAAGCTGCGGTGAGCGGGACGGGGGGACGGGAGTGAACGAGCGGGCGAGTGTCCTTTCGAGCGCAGCGTCCGCGCAGCGGGGCGGGCCGGGGGCCGCTGCGCGCAATGGCTCGCTCGGTCCTTCTCGTCGTCTGCCGCGGAGTTGTCGAGCCGCGCTGCGCGGAGCTTCGAACGGAGATTCTCGCGGGGCCTCGCTGCGCTTGATTTGCGCTCCGCGGCCCCCGGCCCGCCCCGCTGCGCCCTCCGCCTCTCTCGTCGCGGCACCCCTTACGAGGGAAAGGCGAATCCGTCGCGGCTTCGAGCCGCGACGGATTCGCTGCGTGTGTGCGAGTTGGATCGACGAGTCGAGAGTGTTCGCGACACCACCCAGGAGCGGATCGGAGCAGATCGCTTCGTGAAATCGCTGGACCTCGCAGGAAAGAACGTGTTGGTGCTCGGCCTCGGGATCTCGGGGCGGAGCGCGGCGGTGTTTTGTGCGGAGCGGGGGGCGCGCGTCACGGTGGCCGACGATCGGGGCGATGCGGACGTGAGCGGGCTGCCCGCGGACGTCGCGATCCGGCTCGGGGCGCCGGGGCCCGATCCGGCGGACTTCGACCTGGTGGTGCCGAGCCCGGGCGTGCCGTTCGCGCGCTATCGCGCGCGCGCTCGCCGCGCTTGGGGCGACCTCGAGCTGGCGTATCGCGCGCTCGCGGTTCCGATCGCGGCGGTGACGGGCACGAACGGGAAGTCGACGACCGTGCGCCTGCTCGAGGCGATGCTGCGCGCGGCGGGGCTGCGCGCGCGCGCGGCGGGCAACGTGGGCGAAGCGGCGCTCGGCCTGGTGGGCGAGCCGCTCGACGCGGCGGTGCTCGAGGTCTCCTCGTTCCAGCTCGAAGCGGTGGACGCGTTCCGCCCGAAGGCCGCCGTGCTGCTGAACGTTGCGCCCGACCACCTCGACCGGCACGGGGACATGGCCCGCTATTTGGCCGCCAAGCTGCGGCTGTTCGCGCGCCAGGACGCGGGCGACGTGGCCATCCTGAGTGCCGACTGCCCGGTGGTCGGCGCGCTGCGCGACGCCGACTTTGCCGCGCCCGTGTGGCGCTTCTCGGTGCGAGGTGCGGTCGCGCGCGGCGCTTGTTACGACGCGGGCCAGCTCGTGCTGCGCCTGCCCGCCGGCGAGCGCCGCCTCTCGCTCGACGGGCTGCCTCCGCTCCTCGGCCCGCTGCGCAGCAACGCGCTAGCGGCGCTGCTCGCGGCGGTCGCGCTCGGCGCCGACGCCCAGCGCGCGCTCGCCGCCCTCGGCGACTTCCGCGCGCTGCCGCACCGCTGCGAGCTCGTGGCCGAGGCGCGCGGCGTGCGCTGGCTCGACGACTCGAAGGCCACGAACCCGAGCGCCGCCGTCGCCGCGGTGGCGAATCTGTCCGGGCCGCTGCTCTGGATCCTCGGCGGCAAGGACAAGGGCCTCGACTTCGCGGAGCTGCTGGACGCGCCGGTCGCGCGCGTGAAGCGGGCGCTGCTGATCGGCGCCGCCGCGGAGGCGATCGCCGCGAGCCTCTCCGGCAAGCTCGCCTTCGAGCAGTGCGAGACGCTGGCCCGCGCCGTCGCGCGCGCCGCCGAGCTCGCCGCGCCGGGCGACACCGTTCTGCTGTCGCCCGCGTGCGCCAGCTTCGACCAGTTCGCGAGCTACGAGGACCGCGGCCGCCAGTTCGCCGCGCTCGCTCGGGCCACAGCAGGAGGCGCGCGATGACTGCCGGCGACTTCAGCGCGGGCGCGCGCGGGGACGCGAACGTCGGAGCGATCACCTCGGCGGTGGGCATCCTCGCGCTGATCGGCGCGGTCGCCGTGTTCAGCGCGACCGCCACGAAGAGCGACGCCACCTTCTCGCCCCACTTCGTGCGCCACGCGGTCGGCCTGGCGCTCGGCGCGCTGCTGCTCGTGGGCGCGGCGCGCCTGCCGCTCCTGGCCTGGTACCGCATCGCCTACCCGCTCTACGCGGTCGCCGTCGCCGCGCTCGCGGCGACGCTCGCGCTCGGCGTGTCCGCGAACGGCGCGCGGCGCTGGCTGATGCTGCCGGGCATCGGCGCCTTCCAGCCCGTGGAGCTCGCGAAGCTCGCCTCCGTGCTCGCGGTCTGCGCGTTTCTGTCGCGCAGCGGCTCGCGCGGCGACCTCACGCCGCGCGTGTGCGCGCAGGCCTTCGCCTTCGCGCTCGTGCCCATGGCGCTGTGCCTGCGCCAGCCGGACCTCGGCAGCGCGGTCTTGCTCGCGGCGCTCGTTGGCGGGGTGGTGTTCGTGGCGGGCGCGCCGCTGCGCCTGCTCGCGCTGCCGTGCCTGTTGGGCGGTGCGGGCGTCGCCCTCTACTGCGCGCTCAACCCCTACGCGATGCGCCGCGTGCTCGCCTTCTCGAGCCCCTGGGACGACCCGACCGGCATCGGCTTCCAGCTCGTGCAGTCCTTCGTCGCCTTCGGGCGCGGCGGGTTGTTCGGCACCGGCCCGGGCAACGGTCTCCAGAAGCTCCACTACTTGCCCGAGGCGCACACCGACTTCATCCTCTCGGTGATCGCCGAAGAGACGGGCCTGATCGGCGTCGCCTTCGTGCTCGGCCTGTTCGTCGCGTTCGTCGTGACGGGGCTGCGCATCGCGCAGCGCGCGACCCACCGCTTCGGCCTGCTGCTCGCCTTCGGCGCGACGTCGCTGATCGGCCTCCCCGCGCTGCTCAACGCGGCGGTGGTGATGGGGCTGCTCCCGCCCAAGGGGCTCACGCTGCCCTTCCTCTCCTACGGCCGCAGCTCGCTGCTCGTGAGCTGCGTCGCCGCGGGCATCCTGATCGCGGTTGCGCGCGCCGGCGCCCAGACGCGGCGCGGGAGCCGCGCCGCGTGAGCGCGCGAATCGCCATCGCGGGCGGCGGCACGGGCGGCCACGTGACGCCCGCGCTCGCGCTCGGCGAGGCCCTCGCGGCGCGCGGCGCCGAGCTGCTGTTCATCGGAGCCGAGCGCGGCATCGAGAAGAGGCTCGTCCCCGAGGCGGGCTTCGAGCTGGTGCTGCTCGACGCGCGGCCGGTGATCGGCCGCGGCCCCGGCGAGCGCGCGGGCGCGCTCTGGGCACTCGCGCGAGCGACCGCGCGCGCCCGCAAGCTCTTGCGCGAACGCGGCGTCGCGCTCGTCGTCTCGGTGGGCGGCTACGCCTCGGTGCCCGCGGCGCTGGCGGCCGCGCTCGCGCGCATTCCGCTCGCGCTGGTGAACACCGACGCCGTGCCCGGCGCCGCCAACCGGCTGATGGCGCGCTTCGCGACGCGCATCTTCGCGGGGTTTCCCGGCACGCTGGAAAAGCTGCCGCGCGCTAGCCGCAGCCGCGCGGTCGTCACCGGCGTCCCGCTCCGCCGCGCCCTGCGCGACGAGTTTGCCGGTGCCGCAGGCGCCACTGGCGCCGCGAGCGCGGCCCGCGCCGACGCCTCGCGTCCCGCGCAGCTCTTCGTGTTCGGCGGCAGCCTCGGCGCGCGCCAGATCAACGAGCTGATGATGGGGCTCGCGAAGCCGCTCGCGGACGCCGGCGTCCAGGTCTTCCACCAGACCGGCGAGGCGGATCGCGAGCGCGTCGCCGCCGCGTATCAGGCCGCCGGAACGCGCGCCGAGGTGGTCGCCTTCGAGCGCTACATGCCGCGGCGCTACGCCTGGGCGGACCTCGTGGTGTGCCGCGCCGGCGCGATCTCGGTGGCGGAGCTGGCGCTAGCCGGCCGCGCGGCGCTGCTCGTCCCGCTCGGGCACGTGGGGGGCGGAGAGCAGTACGCAAACGCTCGCCAGCTCGAGCGCGCGGGCGCCGCGCGCGTGCTCGAATCGCGCGGGCTCACCGGCGCCGCGTTCTCGGAGGCCCTCTTCGCCCTGCTGGCGGACCGCGCGCGGCTCGCCGAGATGGGCGCGCGCGCGGCGGAGGCCGCGAAGCCGAACGCCACCGAAGCGATCGCCGAGGCGTGCCTCGCGCTCGCGGGGGGCCGCGCCTGATGGGTCGCTTCCGCGGCATCCGCCAGATCCACTTCGTGGGCATCGGCGGCATCGGCATGTGCGGCCTCGCGGAGCTGCTGCTCGCCCAGGGCTACGCGGTGTCGGGCAGCGACCTGGCGAGCGGCCCCACCGTGGAGCGCCTGCGCCGCCTCGGTGCGACCGTCGCGATCGGCCACGACGCGGCGCACGTGGGCGCCGCCGACGTCGTGGTGGTGTCGAGCGCCGTGCGCCGCGAGAACCCCGAGGTCGTCGCCGCCCAGAGTCGCGGCGTGCCCGTGATCCCGCGCGCGGAGATGCTCGCCGAGGTGATGCGCCTGAAGGACGGCATCGCCGTCGCGGGCACCCACGGCAAGACGACGACCACCTCGCTGATCGCGCACCTCCTCACCCGAGCCGGGCTCGACCCCACCGTGGTCGTGGGGGGGAGGGTGATCGGTTCGGGAGCCGACGAGTCGCGACGCTCGGCGGCGGGTGCCGCCGAACGAAGCTCGGAGAGGACCGGTGCGCGACTCGGCCAAGGGGAGTTCCTGGTCGCCGAGGCGGACGAGAGCGACGGCTCGTTCCTGCACCTCTCGCCTGTCATCGCCGTCGTCACCAACGTCGAGCCCGAGCACCTCGACCATTACGGCACGCCCGACGCGCTGGAGAGCGCTTTCGCCGCCTTCGCGAATCGCCTGCCCTTCTGGGGTCGCGCCGTACTGTGCATCGACGATGCCGGCGTGCAGCGCCTGCTGCCGCGCATCGCGCGCCGCCGCACGACCTACGGCTTCTCGGCGCAGGCCGACTGGCGCGCCCAGGACGTCGCGCGCGACGGTTCGGGCTCGCGCTTCGTCGTGCGGCGCGGGGCGGAGACGCTCGGCGTCGCGCGCGTGCAGATCCCCGGGCGCCACAACGTCGCCAACGCCCTCGCCGCGCTCGCCGTGGCCGGAGAGGTGGAGGTGCCCTTCGCGCGCGCGGCGGAAGCACTCGCCAGCTTCGCGGGCGTCGAGCGACGCTTCGAGCACAAAGGCAGCGCTCGCGGCGTGCGCGTGGTGGACGACTACGGCCACCACCCGACGGAGATCCGCGCGACGTTGGCCGCTGCGCGCGAGCAGCACGCGGGCCGCCTGGTCGTCGTGTTCCAGCCACACCGCTACACGCGCACGCGCGACCTGTTCGACGACTTCGCCGCCGCCTTCCACGACGCCGACCTGCTGGTGATCACCGAGATCTACGCCGCCAGCGAGCCGAAGCTGCCGGGCGTGGAGGCCGCGCCGCTCGCCGAGGCGGTGCGCCAGCGCGGGCATCGCGACGTGCGCTTCGTCTCGGAGCTGGAGGCGATCGCGCCCGCGCTCGCACCCGAGCTGCGCGCGGGAGATCTCGTGGTGACGCTGGGCGCCGGCTCGATCACGCGTCTCGGCCCGCAGCTGCTCGCCGAGCTGGAGCGCCGGCCATGATCGGCGACGCCGCGCGCGCCGAGCTGACGGCGGCGCTGGGCCGCGCGGTCCAGTTCGACGCGCCCACGGCGAAGCTCACCTCGCTGCGCGTGGGCGGGATCGCCGACGCGCTGGCGACACCGCCCGATCGCGCGGCGCTCGCGCACCTGCTGCGGCTGTGCGCCAAGCACCGGCTCCCCCGCCGCGTGATCGGCCGCGGGTTCAACACGATCGTGCGCGACGAGGGCGTGGACGGCGTGCTGATCTCGCTCGCGCAGCTGAGGCGGCTCGAGGAGCGGCCCGGCCGGCTGCTGCGCGTGGAAGCCGGCGTCTCCCACGCGACGCTGAGCCGCTTCTGCCGGGAGCGCGGACTCGCGGGGCTCGAGTTCGGCGTCGGCATCCCCGGCACGCTGGGCGGCTGGGTCGCCATGAACGCGGGCATCGGCACGCGCGAGCTGAAGGACGTGGTGCGCGAGGTCGAGGTGATGAGCCCGGCTGGGAAATTCCTGCGTTGCTTCCCTCGCGACGCCCTGCGCTTCCGCTATCGAGCACTTGTTGGGCTCGCCGAGGGTTCGGTGGTGGTGTCTGCGCTGCTGGCGGTCGAGATCTCGGAGCGGAAGCGGGTGGAGGAGGAGAGCGAGCGGCTGCTCGCGCGGCGGCGCGCGACGCAACCGGTCGACCAGCCCTCCTGCGGCTCGGTGTTCAAGAACCCGCGCGGCCACTTCGCCGGGCAGCTGATCGAGGCGGTGGGCCTGAAGGGCGAGACGCGAGGCGGCGCGATGATCTCTCCGCTCCACGCCAACTTCATCGTGAACACGGGCGGCGCCAGCGCCAGCGACGTGCTCGCGCTGATCGGCCACGCGCGCGCGCTGGTGCGCCTCAAGACGGGCCTGTTGCTCGAGCCCGAAGTGAAGATCTGGGGGCGCGCCGCGCCCGAGGAGCGTGCGCGGTGAAGCGACCTGCCCTGCGCTGGCCGTGGCGGCGCCGAGCCAACCGGCTCGGGCTCGGGTCGCGCTGGCTCGCTCCCGCGCAGCCGCGAGGCCAGCTCGTGAAACTCGCGCTGATCGCCGGCTCCGGCCTCGCGGGCGTCGCGATCGGCACCGCATTCGGCGACGCCCTGCTCGCGCGCTTCGCTCCCAGCCTGGCGCGGGTCGCGGCGCTCGAGATCGTGGGCAACGTCCACACCGAACCGGCGCTGCTGGCGGCGGCCAGCGGGCTCGGCGCGGACCTCGCGCTGGCCGACGTCGAGCCCGACGCGATCGCGCGCGCGCTCGAGCGCCTGCCTTGGGTGCGGCGCGCGCGCGCGACGACGCTCACGCCGAACCGCGTGGTGATCGCGATCGAGGAGCGGGTGCCGGTGGCGGTGGCGCGCTTCGCGGACGGCTCGCGCCATCTGGTGGACGCGCACGGCGTCGCCTTCGCGCTGGCTCCGCCCGGAACGCGCGGCCCCGAGTTGCTCTACGCGGGCGCGGCGCCGGCGACGCAGGTGGTGGTTCCCGCGCTCGCGGCGGGCGTCGGCCTGCTCGCGCACTGGAACGCGGCGGGCCTGCCGCCCGTGCGCGCGATCGAGGTGGCCGGCGCATTGGGCGGCGAGCTGCCCGCGGTGCAACTCGCGGACCGCGAGCTGCGCGTGGTGCTCGGTGGCGGCGACCCGCGCGAGAAGCTGGAGCGCCTGCGGCGCGTGCTCGCGGTGAGCGAGCCCGGGCTCGCGCGCGCGACGGGCATCGACCTGCGTTTCCCCGGTCAGAGCGTGCTGCGCTTCGCGGCGCCGTGCCCGCCGGGGGAGAAGTCGTTGGGGGAAGGCGCGGCATCCGGGAGGGACCCTGGCGCCGCGGCTTCGTTGGGGGGTGAGAAGCAGTGTCACGCAAAGACAACCTGATCGTCGGACTCGACATCGGGACGACCAAGATCTGCGCCATCGTCGCGGAGGCGACGGAGGCCGGCGTCGACATCGTCGGGATCGGCACGCATCCGTCGAAGGGCCTGCGCAAGGGCGTCGTGGTCGACATCGACTCGACCGTCGACTCGATCAAGCACGCGGTCGAAGAGGCCGAGCTGATGGCCGACTGCGAGATCACGTCGGTCTACGCCGGCATCGCGGGCGGCCACATCGACGGGTTCAACTCCCACGGCATCGTGGCGGTCAAAAACCAGGAAGTGACCGAGACCGACGTGCGGCGCGTGATCGACGCCGCCAAGGCCGTCGCGATCCCGATGGACCGCGAGGTGATCCACGTGATCCCGCAGG
>CAYWRY010000147.1:0-9554 GCA_964460485.1 uncultured Spirochaetales bacterium | reverse complement strand
CCCGGCGGCTCGCCCTTCACGCGCGCCGTGAGCAGCCGCATCGCGTGGCACTTCATCGCGATCGACCTCGCCTGCAGCGCCATCAGCTTGTCGCGAACGAGCGGATCCTCGATCGCGCGGCCGCCGTCGACGCGTTCCTCCTTCAGCGAGGTCACGAGCGCCTGGTAGAGCGAATCGCTGGTCGCCGCGCTGCCGAGCATGTCGCGTTCGTGCCGCAGCGTGGTGTTGGCGATCTTCCAGCCCTCGCCGCGCTTGCCGATGATGTTCGCCGCCGGCACGCGCACGTCGGTGAAGAAGACCTCGTTGAACTCGGCGGCGCCGGTCATCGTCTTCAGCGGGCGCACGTCGATGCCGGGTGTCGACATCGGCACGACCACGTAGCTGATGCCCGCGTGCTTCGGCGCGTCGGGCTCGGTGCGCACCAACGCGAACATCATGTCGGCGAACTGCGCAGTGCTGGTCCAGATCTTCTGGCCGTTGATCACGAGCGTGTCGCCTTCGACGCGCCCCGAGGTGGTGAGGCTCGCGAGGTCGCTGCCGGCGCCGGGCTCGCTGTAGCCCTGGCACCAGATCCACTCGCCCCGAATCGTGGGCGGCACATACTTCTGCTTCTGCTCCTCCGTGCCGTGCTCGAGCACCGTCGGCACGAACATGTCCGGGCCCTGCCCCGAGACGCCGGAGGAGACGCGCGCGCGGCCGAACTCCTCCGCGAGGATCGTCGCGATCAGCGGATCCGGCGCGAAGCCGCCGCCCCCGTACTGCTTCGGAATCGTGCGCGCCGCGTAGCCGCGCTCGATCAGCAGCTTCTGCCACGACAGGATCGTCGGGTCCTTGAGCGAGGTGACCTCGCCGGCGCGCGCCAGCGGCGCCTTGTCGCGATTCGCTGCGAGGAAGGCGCGCAGGTCGCGGCGGAACGCTTCGTACTCGGGGCCGTAGCTGAGGTCCATCGCGGGCTCCTTGGCGGACGCGCGAGGGTCCGCCAGCGAGCGGGTCATTTCAACCGACCGTGGCCCTTTGGGGTCTGACCTCCAAAGGACCACCTGGGTGGCGCGCGCGCGGCGCGGCGTGAGACACTGCGGATCTTTCGCGGAGAGCCGACGCATGCGGGCCGCCCTCGTCACCGGCAAGCGACAGATCACGCTGCGCGAGATGCCGGAGCCGGAGCCGAGCGCGGGCAAGGCGGTGGTCGAGATCGCCTACTGCGGGATCTGCGGCACCGACCTCCACGCCTGGGCGAGCGGCGCGCCCTACAACCCCGCGATCTGCGGGCACGAGTGGGCGGGCACGGTCGCGAAACGGGGCGGCGGCGTGGCGCACGTGAAGGAGGGCGACCGCGTCGCGATCGGCATCGCGCCCGCGTGCGGGCAGTGCGCCGAGTGCCGCAGCGGCCGCGGCGCGTACTGCGGCACCGCGTTCGCGGGGATGCTCGGCCTGGGGCCCCTCGCCGCGCCGCACGGCGGGTTCGCGCGCGCGATCGCCGTCGACGCCTCGCGCCTCGTGCCCGTGCGCGCGGGCATCTCCGACGAGGCCGCCGCGCAGCTCGAGCCCGCGACCGTCGCGCTCCACGCGGTGCGACGCACACCGCTGCGCCTCGGCGACGCGTGCGTCGTGCTCGGCGCGGGGCCGATCGGCCTGCTCACGCTCCAGTGCGCGCGCGCCGCCGGCGCCGGCGCGCTCGTGGTCGTGGAGCCGCACCCCGTGCGGCGCGCGAAGGCGATGCAGCTCGGCGCGACCGGAGCGATCGACCCGCGCAGCGAGGACGTCGCGGCCCGCGTGAGGGACCTGCTCGGCCCCTTCGGCGCCGACGTCGTCTTCGAGTGCGCGGGCATCCCGCAGACCATCGACCAGAGCGCGTCGCTCGCGAAGCGCGGCGGCGTGGTCTCGCTCGTCGGTCTCGCGAATGTGCCCGCCACGATCACGCCGGGCACGTGGCTGTTGAACGAGATCCGCTGCGTGGCGTCCCTCGGTTACCTGAACGAGGAATTCGACCTCGCCATGGGGCTCGTGCAGGACGGCCGCCTCGCGCTGGCGCCGCTCCACACGAAGACGGTCGGGCTCGCGCAGATGGACGCGGCGTTCGCGCTGCTGCACGACGACCCGTCGGAAATCAAGATTCTCGTGAGGCCCACCCCATGACCGATCTGCACTTCCGCTCCGCCACCGAGCTGACGCGAGCGCTGCAGCGCAAGGAGGTGTCGAGCGTCGAGCTGCTTGACCACTACCTGGGTCGCGTCGGCAAGCTGAACCCGCGCATCAACGCCGTGGTGCACGTGGACGCGCAGCGCGCGCGTGAGCGGGCGCGCGCAGCGGACGCGGCGCTCGCGCGCGGCGAGAGCTGGGGCGCGCTGCACGGGCTGCCCATCACGATCAAGGACTCGTACGAGGTCGCGGGCATGCCGTGCACCTCCGGCGCGCCCGAGCTCGCGAAACACGTGCCGCAGGCGAGCGCGGACTCGGTGCAGCGTCTGGTCGACGCGGGCGCGGTGGTGTTCGGAAAGACGAACCTCCCGCTCTACGCCGGCGACTTCCAGTCGTACAACGCCGTCTACGGAACGACGAACAATCCGTGGGACGAGACGCGCGTCCCGGGCGGCTCGTCGGGCGGCTCCGCCGCCGCGCTCGCCGCGGGCCTCACCGGCTTCGAGCTGGGCAGCGACATCGGCGGCTCGATCCGCAACCCCGCCCACTACTGCGGCGTGTACGGGCTCAAGACCACGCACGGCGTCGTGCCGATGCGCGGCCACATCCCGGGGCCGCCGGGCTCGCTCGCGGAGTCGGACCTCGGCGTCGCGGGGCCGATGGGGCGCAGCGCTGCGGACCTCGCCCGCGGCCTCGACGTGCTCGCGGGGCCGAATCGCAGCGAGGCGGTGGCGTGGCGCCTCGAGCTGCCCCCGCCGCGCACCCTGCGCCTCGCCGACGCGCGCATCGGTGTGTGGCTGGACGAGGAGCGCGGTCCGATCGACGGCGAGGTACGCGACGTGCTGCAGAATGCGGTCGACGCGATCGCCAAGACCTGCGCGCGGGTGGACGACCGCGTGCGCCCGATCGACCCCGGCGAGCAGCATCGCGTCTACCTGCAGCTGCTGAACCCGATCATGGGCGCGGGCTTCCCGCCCGACGTGCTCGCGCGCATGGACGCCGCGGCCGCGGCGCTGCCCGCGAGCGACGACAGCAACGCCGCGAACTCCGCCCGCGGCATCGCGCTTCGCGCGCGCGACTGGCTCGCGCTCGATCACCGCCGCAACGTGCTGCGCGCGCGCTGGGCCGAGTATTTCCGCGACTACGACGTGCTGCTCTGCCCGATCATGCCGACTGCCGCGTTTCCCCACGATCACCGCGACATGTCGCAGCGCACCATGCGCATCGACGGCCGCGACGAGCCCTATTTCCAGCTGTTCTGGGCAGGCCTGGCGGTGAACGCGCACCTCCCCGCCGCGTGCGCACCGGCGGGCCGAACGCGCGGCGGCCTGCCGTGCGGCATCCAGATCGTCGGCCCCTATCTCGAGGACCGCACTCCCGTCGCCGTCGCCGCCCAGCTCGCCGACGTGCTCGGCGGCTTCACCCCGCCGCCGGGGTTCTGAGCCAAAGTGGCCCTTTGGGGTCAGACCCCAAAGGGTCACTTTCGAGGAGAATCGATGCCCAGACCGTTCCGCTTTGCCGTCCAGTCGTTCAGCGCCAAGTCCGGCAAGGAGTGGCGCGAGCGCGCGAAGCGTGCGGAGGCGCTCGGCTACTCGGCGATCCATCTCGCCGATCACGTCGTCGGCCCCGGCGAGGCGATGACGAAGAGCAACCACCCGATTCAGGAGCTCGCCGCCGTACCCGCGATGATGAGCGCGGCCGAGGCGACCACGACGCTGAAGGTCGGCTGCCGCGTGTTCTGCATCGACTACCAGCACCCCGTCGTGCTGGCGAAGCAGGCCGCCACCATCGACCTGCTCTCCGACGGCCGCCTCGAGCTCGGGCTCGGCGCCGGCTGGATCACCGCCGAGTACGCGGCGATGAGCATCCCCATGGATCGCCCGGGCGTGCGCATCGCGCGCCTCGAAGAGGCGATCGGCGCGTTCCGCCAGCTCTTCTCGGGCGAGCCCGTGAAGATCGAGGGCCGCCAGCTCCGCTACTCCGGCTTCGCCGGCGCGCCGAAGCGCCCGTTCCCGCCGCTGATGATCGGCGGCGGCGGCGAGCGCGTGCTCTCGCTCGCGGGCCGCGAGGCCGACATCGTGAGCTTCAACTTCAACAACCGCGCCGGCGCGATCGGACCGGACGGCGTGGGCAGCGGGACGGCCGACGCCACCGCGCAGAAGGTCGCCTGGGTGAAGAGAGCCGCCGGCACGCGCTTCGAGAAGCTCGAGCTCGAGATCGGCGCCTACTTCACGTTCGTACAGGACGGAGCCGAGGCGATCGCCGCCGGCATGGGCCAGGCGATGGGGCTCAGCAAGGAAGAAATGCTGCGCCACCCGCACGGCCTGTTCGGCAGCGTCGACGCGGTGACGAACGAGCTCCAGCGCCGCCGCGAGCAGTACGGCATCAGCTACGTAACCGTCGGCGACGCCGCGATGGAGGCGTTCGCGCCGGTCGTCGCGCGGCTGGCGGGGAAGTGAGGAGAACTCCATGCCCAAGCAGATCATCATCGCTGGTACCATCGACCTGGCAGATCCGAGCAAGCGCGACGAGGCGATGCGCATCGCCACCGCGCTCCAGCAGAAGACGCGCGACGAGGAGGCGGGCTGCCACGCCTACTTGTTCGCGCCCGATCCCTGCGTCGCGGGTCGCATCTGCGTTTACGAGCGCTGGGAGGACGAGGCGAGCCTCGCCGCGCACTTCCAGCACGCGAACTACTTGAACATGCGCACGGCGCTCGGGCAGATCGGGCTCGCGGGCGCGAACAACAACAAGTATCGCGTCGACCTCAGCGAGCCGGTGTACGACCCGACGATGACGCCGCGCGCCGATTTCTTCACGGAGGTGAAACGCGCTGCGCCGAAGAAGAAAGCGGCGAAGCCCGCGCTGCGGCGAAGGAAGACGCGGAAGCAGTCGGCAGGCAAGAAGCCGGCAGGGAAGAAGTAGACGTCGCGGCCGGGGCGCTCGTTGGGCGCACCCCGCGACTCCGTCAGCGCCCCCGGAACCTCGGCTCCCGCTTCTCGAGCAGCGCTCTCGTCCCCTCGCGGAAGTCCTCGGTCTCCATGGTCCGCGACTGCACGAGGCCTTCGTGGCGCGCGGCGGTCTTCGGATCCCACGCGAGCCCCTGATAGATCGAGCGCTTCGTCCAGCGCACCGCCAGCGGCGCGGCGCTCGCGACCTCGCGCGCGAGCTCGCGCGCCTTCCCGAGCACCTGCTCGGCCGCGACGGCGTAGTGCGCGAGGCCGCGGCGCGCGGCCTCGGCGCCGTCGACGAGGCGGCCCGTGAGCAACAGCTCGACTGCGTTGGGAACGCCCATCAAGCGCGGCAGGATGTAGGTATTCGCCATGCCCGGGTGCAGGCCGAGGCGCACGAAGTTGGCGCCGTACTTCGCGTCGGTCGCCGCCACGCGCAGGTCGCACACGATCGCGAGGCCGAGCCCGCCTCCGATCGCGTGACCGTTCATCGCGGCGATGGTCGGCACCTCGAGATCCAGCAGCGAGAGAAACGGCGCGTAGGTGTTGTAGGAGCGCTCGTGGGGCGCGACGTAGGGGGACGGGGCGCCGCCCCCAGCGGGCGCCGCGTCGCGCGCGCGGAAGTCGGCGCCCGCACAGAAGCTCTTGCCGCGGCCGGTCACGATCACGCAGCGCACGTCCGCGTCCGCCTTCGCGCGCGCGACGCCGTCCGCGAGGCCCGCCAGCACGTCGGGCGTCATCGAGTTGCGGTTCTCGGGGCGGTTCAGCGTGATCTCGGCGACGCCGTCGCTCGTCTCGTAGAGGACTGCGGGCTCGCTCATCGCACGCCCGGCGTGTCGTTGGGGAGGTTCACGAGGTGGCGCGCCATCACGATGCGCTGGATCTGCCCGGTGCCCTCCACGATGTCCATCGCCTTCACGTCGCGAAACAGCTTCTCGATCAAGTGATCGCCGCGCGCGCCGAAGGTGCCCAACAACTCCATGCCCAGGCTCGCGGCCTCGTAGGCGACCGTTGGCGCGAGCGCCTTGCACATCGACGCCTCGACCATGTTCGGCAGCTCGTGGTCGGCGAGCCAGGCGGCCTTCAGCGTGAGCAGGCGCGCCATGCGCAGCTTGCGCGCGATGCGCTCGAGGCGGTCGCGCACGCGCGGGTCGCCGAGGCGGTCGTGCTCGCGCGCGAAGGCGAGCGCCTCGTCGAGCGCGGCGCGGCCGATGCCGACGGCGTGGGCCGCGATCATCGGGCGCGTGGCGTTGAAGGTCTTCATCGCGCCCTTGAAGCCGGCGCGCGAGGCGTAGTGCCCTTCCCCACCTAACAAGTTCTCCGCCGGCACGCGCGCGTCCTGCAGTGTGAAGGACGTCGACTCGTAGCCCTTGATGCCCATCTTCTTTTCGATCTTGAAGTTGCCGAGGCCGGGCGTGCCCTTCTCGACGATGAAGGCGCGGTGGCCGGCGCGACCCAGCGTCGGGTCGGTCGTCGCCCAGACGAGGATCCAGTCGGCGCGCGACGCATTGCCGGAGAACGACTTCTCGCCGTTCAGAATCCAGTGCGCGCCGTCCTTCACGCAGCTCGCGCGGATCGCGGAGACGTCGGAGCCCGCGCCGGGCTCGGTCATCGCGAAGGCGCCCCAGCGCGGCTTCTCGGGGTTCACGAAGGGGCCGAGGAAGCGGCGCTTCTGGTCTTCGCTGCCCATGGAGAGGATCGCCGGCTCGCTCATGCCCGGGCCGGGCGTGGCCGTCGAGACGCCGCGATCCCAGTAGGCCTGCTCCTCGGCGATGTGGATGCCGTTCCGGGATTGACCGACCTGTCTTGCCTCGCCCGTCGGCCGGCGGTCGCCCCGCTGCGGCTCGCCGCGCGAGGCGGTCTGCGCCGCTTGGGATCGCTCGATCGTTTCCGGTGGAACCCAGCGCGTGCGACCGAGGCCTGCCTTCAGCAGCAGCTCGAAGTACTCGTGATCGGGGGGAACGGGCCGGCCGAGCTTGTCCGCCTCGATCCCCAGCGGTCGGATGTGCGTCTTGCCGAGCGCGCGCACGCGCTCGAGGCGCTCGTAGGCGTCTTTGTCGATCGTGAAGTCCATCAGCGCTCTCCGAGCGACAGCGTCACCGGCGCGCCGGTCGCGCACAGGTGCGCGCCGGCGTCCTCGCGCGCGGCGTCGTAGCCGCCTAACAAGAGCCCCAGCGCGCGGGCTTCGCGCATGTGCTTCTCGACCGGGTAGTCCTGCATGAAGCCGTGGCCGCCGTAGATCTGGATGCCGTTCGGGCCGACGAAGGTGGAAGCCTCGATCGCCTCGGCGAAGGCGGCGGCGGCGAGCGACTCGGCCGGGTTGCCCTCGTCGAGGTGCCACGCGGCTTCCTGGATCAGCACCCGAACGCCGTCGACGGCGGTGCGCATGTCGGCGATCAGGAACGCGAGCGCTTGGTGGTGCGCGATCGGCCGACCAAAGGCGATGCGGCTCATCGCGTACGTGCGCGAGGCCTCCGCCGCCTGGCGCAGCACGCCGAGCAGGAGCGAGGCCGCGTAGAGGCGCGCGCGCGCGAGCGCCTCGCCCACCGCCTCGCCGTCGAGAAAGCGCGCGACGACGGGCGCGTCGACGGTGAGCTCGCTCGCGCCCGCGGCGCGCAGGCCCGCGCCCCTCACGGGCTTCGCGGCGATGCCCTCGCGCGCGAGCACGACCTCGTCGTCCGTGGCATAGACGAGCAGGTCGGCGCGATCCGCCGGCACCCAGGGCACCACGCCGCGCAGCCGGTCGCCGCGCGCCTCGAGGCGCACGTCGCGGGCGGTGACGAGCAGGGCGCGCGAGCCGGGGTGCGCGAGGAGCGGCACGAGGTGGTCGCGCACCGCGGCTTCGCCGCCGGCTTCGAGCACGGCGTAGAGCGCGGGGCCGAGCGGGTCGAGGGCGAGCGCGGCGCCGGGATCCGCGGCGCCCAGCTCCTCGTTCACCAGCGCGCGCGCCAGGGCGCCGAGGCCGGCGCCGTCGAGGGACGCGGGCAGCTCGAGCGTCGCGAGGCCCGTCTCGGCGAAGCGCGCGGCGACGTCGGGGGAGACGCCGCGGGCGGCCTCCGCGTCGCGCGCGTGGGGCGCGAGGTGCGCGCGCCCGAGCTCGCGCGTCGTGTCGACGACGAGGGCGAGCTCGTCGGGGAGGGAGAAGTCGAACATGCGGGCCTCCGAGGCGAGCACGTTACATCGAGCGGGGGCGGCGTCGGGGCGCGGCGCTCGGCGGTGCAGCGGGCGGCTGGGCCGCCGCTGATCCGCGCGGCGTGGCGAGCGGCTCGCGGCGCTTGGCTCGGGCCACGGCGCTCGGCGGGCCGCGCGTTGCGTCGAGTGGGCCGGAGGGCGCCGCGAACGGCGTTTCGTCCAAGAACGTCCCCGGCCTCTCGACGTTTTCGTCCAACAACGTCCCCGTCGAAGCTGCGGCATGCTCGGCGGGATCGGAGGCGCGCATGCAGCCGGATCTGTTCACGCCGGAGTTTCACGAAGATCCGTATCCCACGTACGCGTGGCTGCGCGAGCATGCGCCCGTCTACCGCGAGCCGCGTTTCGGGAACTTCGTCGTGTCGCGCTTCGCGGACGCGCTCGAGGTGCTGCGCGACCACGCCACCTTCAGCAACGCGCGCGGGCAGAATCCGGCGGGGCCGCAGGAGGGCGTGCCGTCGCTCGCCACCACCGACCCTCCCCTGCACGACCAGCTCCGCGCGCTGGTGAGCCGCGCCTTCACGCCGCGGCGCGTCGCCGAGAGCGAGCCGCGCATCCGCGCGCTGGTGCGCGAGTTGCTGGAGGCGCTGCCCGGGCGCGCGTTCGACCTCGTGCCGCGCGTCGCGATCCCGGTGCCCGTGATCGTGATCTCGGAGATGCTCGGCGTCTCACCCGAGCGCAGCGCCGACTTCCGGCGCTGGTCGGACGCGCTCGTGGCGCTGATGGAGAGGCCCCGCGAGCCGGGCCTCTTGGCCGCCGCGCTGGAGATGGTCGCCTACTTCCGCGAGGAGGTGATCCCACGCCGGCGCGCGGAGCCGCGGGACGACCTCGTGAGCGCCCTTCTCGCCGCGGAGATCGACGGCCGCAAGCTCAGCGAGACCGAGATCGAGTCGTTCTGCCTGTTGCTGCTCGTCGCCGGCAACGAGACGACGACGAACCTGATCAGCAACCAGCTCCACGTGCTCTCGCGGCGGCCGGATCTCTGGAAGCGCCTGCGCGACGAGCCGCGCCTCGCCGCCGACGCGCTCGAAGAGACGGTGCGCTGGGACAGCCCGGTACAGAATCTCGCGCGCGACGCGACGCGGGACGTCACGCTGCACGGCGTGCGCATCGCCGCGGGCGACCGCGTGCTCGTCTCCTTCGCCGCCGCGAATCGCGACTCCCGCGAGTTCCCCGCCGCCGACGAGTACCGCCTCGACCGCGCGGGCGCGCGGCACCTGGGCTTCGGCTTCGGCGTGCACTTCTGCCTGGGCGCTGGCCTCGCGCGCCTCGAGG
>CAYWRY010000146.1:0-9883 GCA_964460485.1 uncultured Spirochaetales bacterium | reverse complement strand
TCGTGCGCTCGCTCTACCCGAAGTACGGCTACCAGGAGGTGATGGCGCCGCAGCTGTTTCGCGCGGAGCTGTTCAAGACCTCGGGCCACTACGAGAACTTCCACGACGACATGTTCTGGTTCGCGGGCGCCGACGAGGGCGAAGAGCTGGGCGTGAAGGGCATGAACTGCCCCGGCCACTGCCACCTGTTCGGCCTCGACAAGCGCAGTTACCGCGATCTGCCCCTGCGCTTCGCCGAGTTCTCGCGGCTGCACCGAAACGAGCGCAGCGGCACGCTGACCGGCCTCGCGCGCGTGCGCTCCTTCGCGCAGGACGACGCGCACATCTACTGCGAGCCCGAGCAGGTGGAGGGCGAGATCCACCGCTTCTTCGAGATGATGCAGGAGATCTACGGAGCGCTCGGGCTCTCGGGCGTGAGCTATGCGGTCTCGACGCGCCCCGACGCGGGCTACATCGGCGATCCGATGGACTGGGAGCGCGCGCAGCTCCAGCTCGTGTCGGCGATCGAGACCGCCGGCTTCCCGTGCGCGATCAAGCCCGGCGAGGCCGCGTTCTACGGCCCGAAGATCGAGGTCGACGTGCGCGACACGATCGGGCGCGCCTGGACGCTCGGCACGCTGCAGATGGACATGGGCATGCCCGGCCGCTTCGCGCTGCGCTACGTCGGACGCGACGGCAAGGAGCACCAGCCCGCGATGCTGCATCGCGCGGTGCTGGGCTCGCTCGAGCGCTTCATCGCGCTCTACATCGAGCACACCGCCGGCGATTTCCCGCTCTGGCTCGCGCCCGATCAGGTGGTCGTTCTGCCGATCGCCGACCGCCACCACGAGTACGCTGCGAAGGTGCTGGGCGCCCTGCGCGCCGCGGGCCTGCGCGCGCAGCTCGACGACCGCGCCGAAAAGCTGAACTACAAGGTCCGCGAAGCCGAGCTGATGAAGATCCCGGTGATGGCCGTGGTCGGCGATCAGGAGCAGGCTGCGGGCAGCGTCACGCCGCGCTTGCGCGGGAAGGGCGAACGCGTTGCCGTGGCGCAGGCGCTGGACGCCTTCGTCGCCGATCTCGCCGCGCGCGTCGCGCGGCGCGAGAACTGATTCCAGAAGGAGGGTACGACGATCGCCGCCGAGAAGGACACCACACGCATCAACGAGCGCATCCGCGTGCGCGAGATCCTCGTGATCGGCGCCAATGGAGAGCAGCTCGGCGTGATGACTCCCGAGGCCGCGCTGATCGAGGCGCAGGAAGTCGGGCTCGACCTCGTCGAAGTCTCGCCGAACGCCAAGCCGCCCGTCTGCCGCATCATGGACTTCGGGAAGTACAAGTACGAGCAGAAGAAGAAAGCCGCGGCCGGCAAGGCGAAGGGCAAGGGGCGCACCGCGCAGCTCAAGGAAGTGAAGATGCGCCCGGCCACCGACGAGCACGATCTCCAGTTCAAGCTGAAGAACGCGCGGCGCTTCCTGATCGACGGCGACAAGGTGAAGATCACCGTGATGTTCAAGGGCCGCGAGATGGCGCACCGCAAGGCGGGTTACGACAAGCTCGACCAGGTGCGCGCCGTGCTCGGCGACCTCGTCACGGTGGAGAGCAACCCGCAGATGCTCGGCCGCGCGCTCTCGATGACGCTCGTGCCGAACCGCGAGGTGGCGGAAGCCCTGCGGCGCCAGGAAGAGCAGGAGGCGGCGCGGCAGGCGGCCGCCGAGGAGGCGGACCGCGCGGCGCGGGCCGCCGAAGTGCAGGCCAAGGAAACCCACGCCTGATCGAGCGGGGCGCCGCGCGCGCTCCCAGGAGATTCGAGTCGATGCCGAAGATGAAGTCGCACAAGGGCGCGCAGAAGCGCATCAAGCGCACGGCGAGCGGGAAGCTCACGTATCAGAAACGCAACAAGCGCCACATCCTCACCAAGAAGTCCAGCAAGCGGAAGCGACAGCTGCGCAGGCGGGGCGTGCTCGCCCCCGGCGACGCGAAGAAGGTCGACCAGCTGATTCCCTACGCCTGATGCGGCCGCGCACGGCGCCGCGAGGGCGGCGCGCTGCGGCCACGAACGAACCAAGGAGAAGCCATGTCCCGCGTGAAGCGCGGCGTCACCAAGCGGCGCCGGCACAAGAAGATTCTCGACCAGGCCGAGGGCTACTGGGGCGCGCGTAGCAAGCTCGTGCGGCGCGCACGAGAGACCGTCGAGCGCGCCTGGAAGTACGCCTACCGCGACCGCAAGCAGCGCAAGCGAGAGTTCCGCAGCCTGTGGATCGCGCGCATCAACGCCGCGGCGCGGCAGCACGGGCTCTCGTACAACAAGCTCGTCCACGGGCTCGCCAAGGCAGGCGTCGAGCTCGATCGCAAGAACCTCGCGGACCTCGCGGTCGCCGATCCGAAGGCGTTCGCAGATCTCGCCAAGGTCGCCGCTGCGAACTCCTAGGCGGGACGCCAGTCGATGAGCGCCAGCGAGCTCGACGCGATCCTGCGCGAGGCGCAGCCGGTGCTCGCCGGGGCGCGCTCGCAGCAAGAGCTCGTCGAGCTGCGCGCGCGCTTCCTCGGCAAGAAGGGCAGCGTGTCGGGCGTGCTGCGCGCGCTCGGCGCGCTGCCGCCCGAGCGGCGCGCAGCGCTCGGCGCCGCCGCGAATCGCGCCAAGGCGCAGCTCGAGGCGTGGGCCGACGCGCGCCAAGCCGAGCTCGCCGCGGCGGAGCAGGGCGCCGCGCTCGCGCAGCGCCGCATCGACGTGACGCTGCCCGGCGCCGCGGCGCCGCGCGGCCACGCCCATCCCGTGAGTCGCATCGAGCAGGAGATGCACCGCTTCTTCGCGGGGCTCGGCTACTCGGTCGAGGACGGCCCCGAGGTCGAGACCGACTGGAACAACTTCGGCGCGCTGAACTTCCCCGACGACCACCCCGCCCGCGACACCCAGGACACGATCTTCGTCGAGGGCGGCCACCTGTTACGGACCCACACCTCGAACGTCCAGATCCGCGGCATGGCGGGCAAGCAGCCGCCGTTCCGCTTCATCACCACGGGCCGCGTCTACCGCCACGACCTCGACGCGACCCACTACCCGATGTTCCACCAGATCGAGGGCTTCTGCGTCGGGCCGAACGTCACGTTCGGCGACCTGAAGGGCACGCTCTACGCCTTCGCCCGCCACCTGTTCGGCCCGCAGACGGAGCTGCGCTTCCGCGCGCACTTCTTCCCGTTCACCGAGCCCAGCGCCGAGATGGACTTCCGCTGGGGCGAGCGATGGCTCGAGTGGGGCGGCTGTGGAATGATCCACCCGAACGTGCTGCGCAACTGCGGCATCGACCCCGAGCAGCACCAGGGCTTCGCATTCGGCATGGCCCTCGACCGCCCGGCCATGGACCGCTTCGGCATCCCCAACATCCAGCTCCTGTTCGAGGGCGACGTGCGCGTGCTGGAGCAGTTCTGATGCGCGTCGCGCTCGGCTGGCTCGCGGAGTTCGTCGACGTCCCGCCGGCGGAGGCGCTCGCCGAGCGCCTCACGACTGCAGGGATCGAGATCGAGTCCATCGAGCGAACCGGCCCCGACCTCTCCGCCGTGCGCGTCGGGCGCGTGGTCGCGCGCGAGAAGCACCCGGACGCGGACAAGCTCTCGCTCTGCCGCGTCGACGTGGGGGAGGGCGAGCCGCTCGAGATCGTGTGCGGCGCTCCGAACGTCGCTGCCGGTCAGAAGGTGGCGGTCGCGCTCGCGGGCGCGGAGCTGCCCGGCGGCTTGCGCATCAAGAAGTCGAAGATCCGCGGCGTCGTCTCGAACGGGATGATCTGCTCTGCGCGCGAGCTGGGCCTCTCCGACGACCACGAAGGCATCCTCGTGCTCGATCCGAGCGCAAACGTCGGGACGCCGCTGCCCGAGGTGATGCGCATCGGTGACGTGGTGTTCGACTTCGAACTCACGCCCAACCGCGGCGACTGGGCGTCGATGCTCGGCATCGCGCGCGAGGTGCGCGCGCTGTTCGGCGGGACGCTGCGCCTTCCGCCCCATGCGCCGGTGGAGTCGGGCGAGCCCGCCAGCTCGCGCATCGCCGTGGCCATCGACGACCGCGCGGGCTGCCACCGCTACGCCGCGCGCATCGTGCGCGGCGTGCGCGTCGGCCCTTCGCCGGCGTGGGTGGTCGCGAGGCTGGAGGCCGCGGGCGTGCGCGCCATCAACAACGTCGTCGACGCGACGAACCTGGTGATGCTCGAGCTGGGCCAACCGCTGCACGCCTTCGACCTCGACCGCCTGCGCGGCAAGACGATCCGCGTGCGCGCCGCGCGCGCCGGCGAGAAGCTGCGCACCCTCGACGGCCAGGACCGCACGCTCGAGGCGAGCGACCTCGCCATCGCCGACGACTCGGGCGCGATCGCGCTCGCGGGCGTGATGGGCGGCGCCGACAGCGAGGTGCACGAGGGCACTGCGAACGTGCTGCTCGAGAGCGCCCACTTCCATCCCTCGCGCATCCGCAAGACGGCGCGCCGCCTCGGCCTCCACAGCGAGGCCAGCTACCGGTTCGAACGCAGCGTCGACCCCGACGGCCAAGCGCGCGCCGCGGACCGCGCGGCCCTGCTGCTGGCGGAGCTCGCGGGCGGAGCCGTTGCGCCCGGCGTCGTCGAGGCGCTCGGCGATCCGGCGCCGCGCACGGCCGAGATCCTGCTCGACCCCGCGCGCGCGAACCGGCTGCTCGGCACGCAGCTCGCGCCGGCGGAGATGGTGGCGCTGCTCGGGCGCATCGACGTCGCCGCGGAGACACACGGCGCGCTGCTGCGCTGCAAGCCCCCGCGCTACCGCGCCGACCTCGCGATTCCGGCGGACCTGATCGAGGAGATCGCGCGCATCCACGGCTACGACGCGATTCCAGCGACGCTCCCGCCCGCGCAGCTCGCCGGCGTCACGCTGCCGCCGCGGCGCGCCACGCTCGACGCCGTGCGCGCGAGCCTGGTCGGCTCCGGGCTCACCGAGCTGATGACGTTCACCTGCGTGGACGCGAGCGAGCACGACGCGCTGCGCCTGCCCGCGGATGACCCCCGCCGCGCCTGCGTGCGCGTGCTGAACCCGATCCACGCGAGTCAGGACACGCTGCGCACGCAGCTGGCGGGCACGGTGCTGCGCGCAGCCCAGGCGAACCTCGCGCGCCAGGCGACTGCGCTGCGCCTCTTCGAGCTGGGCCGCGTCTTCACGCCCACGCGCCCCGGCGATTTGCCCCGAGAGCCGCTCCAGGCCGTCGCGCTCGTGTCGGCCGGCGAACCGAGCGTGTGGGACCGCGGCGACACGCCGGTCTTCTTCGCGGCGAAGGGCGTCGCCGAGCGCCTGCTCGCCGACCTCGGCAAGCCCGCGCGCTTCGCGGCGGGCGAGTGCGAACCGTTCCTCCACCCGGGCGCGTCCGGAACCTTCACCGTGGCGGGCAAGTCGGTGGTGCGCGTGGGTGAGCTGCACCCGGCCTGCGCGGCGGCCTTCGCGATCGACGTGCCCGCCGCGCTCGTGGTCGTGGACGTGGACGCGCTCGACGCCCTGACGGTGCCGGGCCCGCGTTATCAGGAAGTGTCGAGGCACCCGCGCGTGGTGCGCGACCTGGCCGTGCTGCTCGGCCGCGACGTCGCCGCCGGCGCGGTCCTGGAGACGATCCGCCGGCTCGGCGGGCAGTCGCTCACGTCCGCCCGCGTGTTCGATCGATACGAGGGCAAGGGCGTGCCCGAGGGCAAGGTGAGCCTCGCGTTCCGCCTCGTCTTCCAGCGCACGGATCGCACGCTCACCGAGCCCGAGGTCGCGAAGACGACCGAGCGCGTGGTGGCCGCGTTGAAGCAAGATTTCGGAGGCGAGCTCCGCTAGCCGGGGCGAGGCGAGGAGACAAAGTCGTGACGAAGGCAGAGATCGTGGAGCAGATCTACGAGCGCGTGGGGTTCTCCAAGAAGGAGTCCGCCGAGCTGGTGGAGCGCGTGTTCGACATCATGAAGGACGTGCTCGCGGACGGCGAGAAGGTGAAGATCTCCGGCTTCGGAAACTTCGTCGTGCGCGAGAAGAACGCGCGCAAGGGACGCAACCCGCAGACGGGCGAGGAGATCCGCCTCGCTGCGCGGCGCGTGCTCACCTTCAAGCCGAGCCTCGTGCTGAAGAACATCCTGAACGACCAGCCGCCGGGCACCGACGACGATCTCGACGACTGAACCGCCTCGCGCGGGCCCCCGCATGCGCCCTCGCACGCGTTCGCGCACAGGCGGCGCGCGCGGAACCCGAAAAACTCCCGCTGGCGAGCGTGCTCTCCGACGGAAACGCGACCGGCGCGTGATATAAGGGCTCCCTTCCAGGAGGCGGGGGGATGGCTCGACGGTCGGCGCGAAAGGCGGCGGGTCGGACGGCGGCTGGCGCCACTCTCGACAAGCGGTACTACCGGATCGGCGAGGTGGCCGAGCTGACGGGGATCAAGCCTTACGTCCTTCGCTATTGGGAGGGCGAGTTCCGCTGGATGACGCCGGTGAAGTCGCGCTCCCAGCAGCGCCTCTACCGCGCGCGCGACATCGAGATCGTCGAGCTGATCAAGCGCCTGCTCTACGTCGAGCGCTTCACGATCGAGGGCGCGAAGAAGAAGCTGCGCGAGATCGGCATGGAGGCGGCGCTCGACCCGTCGCAGCTCGACCTCGCGCTCGGCGCCGACCCGCTGGCGCAGCTGAAGCGCATCCGCGAATCCTTGCTCGAGGTGCGCGCCTCGCTGCTCGCCTGAATGGCGGCCGCGAGCCGGCGCGCCGCGGCAGGGGAACGAAGAGGCGTGGAGTCGAGAGCCGAGACGGAGCGAGGTGCGCGCCCAGGCGGGGGAAGTGCGCCCGCGGACGACCTGCGCGAGCGGCTGCGCGCGCTCGAGGCCGAGGCCGCGCCGCTCGCGCCGAGCGCGGAGCGCCGCCGCGAGCTCGCGGGCGCCGCCATCGCCTACGCGGAGCGCCAGCTCTCCGCCATCGCCGACGGCCCGCCCGTGCTGCCCGACGTGAAGCCGAGCGCCGAGGAGCTCGCGATCGGCGGCGCGCCGATCGCCCTCGACGAGGCACTCGCGCGCCTCGCGCGCAACGTCGACGCCGGCGGCCAGCATCCGTCGTCGGGACGCTTCTTCGCCTACCTGCCGGGCGGCAACCTCTACGAATCCGCCCTCGCGGACTTCCTCGCCGCGGTGGGCGGCCGCTACTCGGCGCGCTCGCTGGTGGCCGCGGGCGCGGTGCGCGTCGAAAACAGCGTGCTCGGCTGGCTCGCGGCGATGCTCGGCCTGCCTCCGGAGAGCGCGGGCAACCTGACCTCGGGCGGCAGCCTCGCGAACTTCATCGCGCTCGCGACCGCGCGCGAGGCGAAGCGCGTGCGCGCCGCCGACGTGCCGCGCACGGTCGTCTACGCCACCGAGCACGCACACCACAGCCTCGCGAAGGGGCTGCGCATTGCGGGCCTCGGCGAGACCGTGCAGCGCCGCGTGCCCATGGACGCGCGCTACCGCATGCGCGCCGACGCGCTCGCCGCGCAGATCGCCGCCGACCGCGACGCGGGCCTCGCACCCTGGCTCGTGCTCGCGAGCGCGGGCACCACCGACGCCGGCGCCGTCGACCCGCTGCCCGCGCTCGCCGCCGTCGCCGCGCGCGAGCGCCTCTGGCTCCACGTCGACGCCGCGTACGGCGGCATGTTCGCGCTCACCGCGGAGGGCAAGCGCGCGCTCGCCGGGATCGAGCGCGCCGACTCCGTCGTCGTCGACCCGCACAAGGGCATGTTCCTGCCGTGGGGCGTCGGCGCCGTCTTGTGCCGCGATCGCGACGCCATGCGCGCCGCCTTCGCCTTCGAGGCCAGCTACATCCCCGAGCGCTTCTCGACCGACAGCGAGATCTCGCCGGCCGAAGTCTCGCCCGAGCTCTCGCGCCCGTTCCGTGGGCTGCGCGTGTGGCTTCCACTCGCGCTGCTCGGGACGCGCCCGTTCGCCGCAGCGCTCGAAGAGAAGCTGCTGCTCGCGCGCCACGCGCACGCTCAGCTCGCCGCCACGCCGGGCTTCGAGGTCGGCCCCGCGCCGGATCTGAGCCTCTTCTTGTTCCGCCTCACGGCCGCAGACCCCGCAGCGCGCAGCGCGCGCAACGAGCGCTTCACCGCTGCGCTGCTCGCAGACGGCCGCGCCGCGTTCTCGTCCACCGCCATCGACCGCGAGCGCTGGCTGCGCATGGCCGTGCTCGGCGCGCGCACGCATCTGCGCGAGGTCGAGGACTCGCTCGCCGTGCTGCGGGAGGTGGCCGCGCGCGTGCCGTAGCCGCAGGGAGCGCATGGCGCGGCGCACACGGCACACCGGCGATCTCGCCGGGCGCACGCCGCCTCCGCGCTCGACCCCTGCGCGCGCCCGGCCGATGGAGGCAGCCATGGACCCGTTCGGCAGCACCTGCGATCCGCGCCTCTACGTGCCACGCCTCGGCACCGAGGCCGCGCTCACGGCGCTGCACGAGGGCCTCGTCGCGGGCCGGCGCGTGCTCGCCCTGTCGGGCCCGCCCGGCCTCGGCAAGACCATGGTGCTGCGCATCCTCGCCCGGCAGCTCTACGGCGCGCGCTGCGCCTACGTGCCCTACGCGGCGCTCGCGATGGAGGAGCTCGCGCAGGTGGCGCTCGATGCGCTGGGAGAGTCCGCTCCGCACGCAGAGGCGGTCTCCGCGCTCGCCGAGCTTGCGAAGCGCGCGCTGGGAGAGCCGCTCGTGCTGCTGCTCGACGATGCGAGCGCGCTGCCCGCCGCCACCGCGCGCGCGCTGCGCGAGCAGGTCGACGCGCTGGAGGGCGCGCTGCGCGTCGTGGCCGCCGCCGTCGACGACGCGCGCTCCGCCGCCGCGATCGCCGCGCTGGGCGACGACCTCTTCCACGTGCGCCTGCGCCACGCGATGAAGCCGCACGAGGTCGACGCCTACGTGCGCGGCCGCATCGATCGCGCCGGCGCCGCCGGCTCCGCGTACGCCCTCCACGACGGACAGATCGCGCGCCTCGTCGCCGAGTCCGCCGGCGTGCCGCGCGACGTGAACACGCTCGCGACCCTGATGCTGCGCGCGCAGCGCGAGGCGGAGGAACTGGTGGCGCGGGTGCTCGAGGGCGAGCTGGGAGCGGAGGTGGGGGCGAACGGAGCGGGCGCCGGCTTCGCAGACGAGCGCGGGCCGATCGTGCGGAGCGATTCAGACGCGCGTGCGGGAGAACCGAACGAGTCGGGTGCAGGCGCCCCCGATTCCGTCGATGCACTCGCGCCGTCGGCACCGATTCCCGGCTCCGATCCCGCTCCGGCGGCCGCTCCGCAGCCGCCAGCCGCGCCTCCGCGCCGCCGGCGTCGTCGCCTGCGCCGCCATCGGGGCTGGTACTGAACGCCGGCGCGCCCGAGTCGGTCGACACTGCCGACGCGAGCGGCTACCCAATCTTTCGGTCGGGCCGTGGCGCAGCCTGGTAGCGCACCTGAATGGGGTTCAGGGGGTCGCTGGTTCGAATCCAGTCGGCCCGACCAGCACTTAGCTCACCCCTGGCTCCGCCCGGGTGTGCCAATGGTATGCAAACCCATCGGGGAGGCCTTCTCCGAACCCGAATGGATCTGTCGATCCAGGGTGCAACCGCTCTCGTCGCGCCCCTTTGAACCAGCAGATCGGGAACTTCGACGGTCCGCGGCGGATGACTGACCGGCCGCGGTGCGCCTCCGATCATGCAGAGCAGCCGATGAGCGCGGCGAGGACTCGGCGGATCGCGTCGCGGAGGGTCTCGCCCGCCGCGCTCGCCTCGGCTTCGAGTCGCCGAGGCTCGGTCGGCTGCAGGTTCGCGGTGACACGCCTCGCTCTCTTCTCGCTTCGCGGAAGACGCGGACGGCCCGCGCCCAGCCGACCGTCCACACCCTGCTCAGCTCAGATCGGGTCGCTGCCCTCGTAGCGGTAGGGCTCGA
>CAYWRY010000145.1:0-9904 GCA_964460485.1 uncultured Spirochaetales bacterium | reverse complement strand
TGCATGGTGAACGGCGCCGGCCTCGCGATGGCGACGCTCGACGCGATCACCGTGAACGGCGGCAAGCCAGCCAACTTCCTCGACGCCGGCGGCGGCGCCGACAAGGAGAAGGTGAAGGAAGCGTTCAAACTGATCCTGCGCGACGAGAACGTGCGCGCGATCCTCGTCAACATCTTCGGCGGCATCGTGCGCTGCGACCTGATCGCCGACGGCGTGGTCGCCGCCGCGCAGGAGCTCGCGGTGCAGGTGCCCCTGGTGGTGCGGCTCCAGGGCACGAACGCGGAGCAGGGCCGCAAGATCCTCGGCGAGTCGGGCCTGAACCTCACGCCCGCCGAGACGCTGGCCGAGGCTGCCGAGAAGGTCGTCGCTGCCGCGAAGTCCTCTGGCGTCGCGAAGGCCGTCTCTGGCGAGAAGGGGAAGTAGAGATGGCGATCCTCGCCGGCAGGCACACGAAGCTCATCGTCCAGGGCATGGGAAGGATGGGCCAGTTCCACGCGAAGCTTTCGATCGAGTACGGCACGCAGGTGGTCGGCGGCATTCACCCGGGCAAGGGCGGCACGAAGATCGACGGCATCCCGATCTTCGACACCGTGCTCGAGGCGAAGGAGGAGACCGGCGCGAACGCTTCCGTCGTGTTCGTGCCGCCGCCCGGCGCGGCCGACGCAATCCTCGAGGCCGTGGACGCGGACCTCGACCTCGTCGCCTGCATCACCGAGGGAATTCCCGCGATCGACATGGCGAAGGCGAAGCGCGCAATGCGGGGCAAGCGCACGCGCCTGGTCGGCCCCAACTGTCCGGGCGTCGTGGTCCCGCAGCAGTGCCGCATCGGCATCATGCCCGCGCAGATCACGCGGCCCGGTCCGGTCGGCGTGGTGTCTCGCTCCGGCACGCTCACCTACGAGGCGGTGGACCAGCTCTCGCGCCTGGGCATCGGCCAGAGCACCTGCGTCGGCATCGGCGGCGACCCGGTGATCGGCACGAACTTCGTGGACGCGCTCGCTCTGTTCGAGGCGGATGCGGAGACGAAGGCGGTGGTGATGATCGGCGAGATCGGCGGCTCTGCGGAGGAGACGGCCGCCGCCTTCATCCAGGCGAACATGAAAAAGCCGGTCGCGGCGTTCATCGCCGGTCAGAACGCGCCGGCCGGCAAGCGCATGGGCCATGCCGGCGCGATCATCGCCGGCGGCAAGGGCCGCGCCTCGGACAAGATGGAGGCGCTGCGCGCCGCGGGCGTCGCGGTGTCGCTCTCGCCCGCGACGATCGGCGAGACCCTCGCGAAGCACGCGCGCGCGGTGCTGTAGGCCCGACGCGGCGCCGGATTCGCCCCGGCGCGGGGCGCGCCGGAGTAAGCTGCGGGCGTGAGCGAGCCCGAAACCCCCGACGTCGCCTCCGCGCTGCCGCTGGACCCCGCGTTGGAAGACGCGGAGTCGCCCGAGCGCGACGGCAAGAGGAAGAAGAAAAAAAAGGGCGAGCTCGGTGCGGGCCGTGCGGTCGAGACGCTCTTCAAGATTCTGTATCGCAATCACATCGAGCTGACCGCGATCGCCGACACGAAGGCGAACATCATGGTCGGCATCAACGGGCTGCTCACGAGCGTCGCGCTGGGCTCCGTGTTGCCCCGACTCCAGACCAGCCCCACGCCGCTGCTCCTGCCGGCCGCGCTGCTCGTGCTCGGCTGCGCCGTCTCGCTGGTGTGCGCGATCCTCGCCGCGCGCCCGCGCGTGACGAACGCCCGCGCGAGCCTCGACGACGTGCGCGCGGGCCGCGCGAACCTGCTCTTCTTCGGCACCTTCGCGAGCCTCGCGCCCGCGGAGTTCAACGTGGGTCTGCGCGACCTGATGGAGCAGCCGGTCGCCATGTTCGAGCACATGGGCCGCGACCTGCACACGCTCGGCAGCGTGCTGTCGCGCAAGTACCGGCTGCTGCGCGCGTCCTACACCGCGCTGCTCGTGACGGTGGTCGCGAGCGTCGCCTCTGCTTTCGCGGTGGGCGTGCTGCGCTGATGCGCCGCGCCGCGCTCGCGCTCCTCCTCGCCTGCGCGGCGCTCTGGGCGAGCGCCGCCCTGGCGCGCGAGCCGGAGCGCATCGTGGTCGTGGGCGACGTGCACGGCGCGCGCGGAACGCTGCTCGAGCTGCTCGCTGCGAACGGTCTCGCCGACACGGGCGGCCGCTGGAGGGGCGGCCGCGCGACGCTGGTGCAGCTCGGCGACCTGCTCGATCGCGGCCCCGACGAACGGGGCACGATCGCCCTGTTGCGCTCGCTGCAGTCCGGCGCGAAGCGCGCAGGCGGCGAGGTGGTCGTGCTCGCTGGCAACCACGAGCTGATGGCCATGCTCGGAGACTGGCGGTACCTCTCGCCGGAGGCGCTCGCGAGCTACGGCGGCGCGGAAGCGCGTCGCGCGGCGCTCGCCCGCTCCGGCGACGAGGGCCGCTGGCTGCGCACGCTGCCGGCGATCGCGAAGCGCGGCGGCTGCGTGTTCGTGCACGGCGGCGTGGAGCCGGCGCTCGCGCAGCTCGGTGTGAATGGCATCGCGCGGCGCGCGAGCCGAGAGCTCGCGCGAGTCGACCGCGAGCGCGAGCGCGCGGTGCGCGAGACGCTGATCGCGACCGACGCGCCCCTCGAGGCGCTGCTCGCGTTGAAGCGACCGCTGCTGCAAGGCTTCGAGACCTGGCTGATCACGCACCCCCGCGGCCCCTTCTGGTTCCGGGGCTGGGCGCAGTGGAGCGACGCGGAGGTCGACGCGCAGCTGCCTGCCGTGCTGAAAGCGCTCGGCGCGGAGCGGCTGGTGATGGGGCACACGCCGCAGCTGCCCGCGACGATTCGTTTGCGCGCCGGCGGGCGCATCGTGCTCGCGGATACCGGCATGCTCGGCGGGGCATCGTTCCCCGGCGGCGCGCCGCTCGCGCTCGAGATTCGCGGGCAAGCGCTCTCGCTGCTCGACGCCAAGGGCGAGCGCACGCCCCTCGAACCCTGAGCGCCTCAGCGCGCGTTCGGCGAGCACTCCTTCGCAAGCGTGGTGGCGACGCGCGCAGGGTCGTCTGCCCATTCGTAGAACTCGTCGAGGAAGGCCAGCGCTCGGCGCAGGCGCATGCGCGAGAGCTGCGGCTGCGCCTCGAACAGCGCGCGGATCTCGCCGCGCTTCGCGCGCAAGAGGGCGATCGACGCGTTGGTGATCTCGGGCGGGCGGCACTGGCCGCGGAACCTGCGCTGCTTCACCGAGTGGATGCCCAGCCGTGGGTCCGGGCTCGCGTACTCGGCGTCGACGACGCCCGTCTGGTCGAAGTCGTAGGGCACGGGAACGATCGCGTCGTCCGCCCGCCGCAGCGCGCGCGCATTGTGACAACAGGCCCCCCCTTGGCGGCGGACCAGCGAGAAGTCGGTCATCCCCACCAGGTAGAAGAACAGCTCGGCGCGGCTCGCCGCCGCCGGATCGAGGCGCGTGCGATCGATCGCGCTCTCGCGCACGCGCTCCATGCCCAGGCGCCTCGCGAGGTCCGAGGCGTCCTCGAGCGCGAAGCCCCAGCGCTCCCAGCGCGGCTTCCTCGCGCCCGGCTCGCGGTAGCGCACGCGCAAGAGGCGCACGCGATGGCTCTCGTCGGTGATGACCCCGTAGCTGCGGTAGACGAGGTACTCGAGCAGCGCCCAGCTCTCGTAGTTCGCGTCGTCGTTGCAGTGCGTGACCAGCTTGAGCTCGCGGATGCCGCGGAAGAGCGTGCCCTTGCGCGCGGGCTTCGGCAGCTCGAGGCGCAGCGGCGGCAGGTCGCAGACGTCTTGGATGCGGCGCGAGCGGCCGCTCGGCTCGATCTGCAGCGCGATCGTCACCTCGCCGCTGGGCCCCGCGTAGCGGAGCGTGCCCGGGTAGCGCGCGGGCTCGGGCGCGTCGTCGCGACGAATCGGATCCCAGTCGGCCTCCAGCTCGATCGCCAGCGGGTCGTGGCCGTCGAAGAGACGCGGCGCGTTCGCAGTCGAGGGTTCGGCTGCGGCGGTCAGCGCCAGCGCGGTGAGACACGCGCTTGCGACGCGAGGGATTCCCATGCACGCCTCCCCGACTCGCCGGCGCGAGCCGCAGTGCCGCACGAGAGCGTGAAGCAAGACGCTGCCTTCCGCCATTGTGAAGCGCCCCGGCGCCGGCCTAGCCTCGCCTTCGCTTCGGGAGGGCTCGATGCCGGATCTGTTACGTGCGCGCGAGCTGGCTCGCGCGTACCGCGTCGACGGCAGCGAGCGCTTTCGGCTGCGGCGCTTCGATCCGCAGGACACCGGACCGCTGCAGGGCGCCGACGAGCCCCACGCCCGCGCGCTCACCGAGCAGGCGACCGCGCGGCTCGCCGAGCTCCAGGACCGGCTCTACGCCCAGGATCGTTGGGCTTTGCTGGTGCTGATCCAGGGCATGGACGCCGCGGGCAAGGACACCGCGATCCGCGAGGTGATGTCGGGCATCAACCCGCAAGGCTGCCAGGTCTTCGCCTTCAAGCGGCCCTCGGAGGAGGAGCTCGACCACGACTTCCTGTGGCGCTGCACGCGCTGCTTCCCCGAGCGGGGCCGCATCGGAGTCTTCAATCGCTCCTACTACGAGGAGGTGCTGGTGGCGCGCGTGCACCCCGACGTGCTGGCGCGCCAGAAGCTGCCGCCCGAGCTCGTGACGAAGCGCATCTGGAAGGAGCGCTTCGAGGACATTCTCGCGCTCGAACGCTACGCGGCGCGGCAGGGCATCGTGGTGCGCAAGTTCTTCCTGCACGTCTCGAAGGAGGAGCAGCGGCGGCGTCTGTTGAGCCGCATCGCGGTTCCCGGCAAGAACTGGAAGTTCCGCCGCGACGACGTGGGCCTGCGCAAGCACTGGGGCGCCTACCAGCGCGCGTTCGAGGACGCGATCCGCGCGACCGCGACGCCCCACGCGCCGTGGTACGTCGTGCCGGCGGACAACAAGTGGTTCGCGCGCCTGGTGATCGGCGCGGCGCTGGTGGACGCGCTCGAGGGCCTGAAGCTCGAGTACCCGCGGCTCACGCGCGCGGAGCTGCGCCAGCTCGCCTCCGCGCGCCGGGCCCTCGAGCGCGAGCGCTGAGGAGCGCGGCGCGGCTCGCTCCTCTCGCGCCGCGACGGCCTCGCGCCGCGCGTGCCGGCCTGCGGCCCGGCCTCGTTCACGGGCCGGCCGCCGCGAGCAGCGCGCGCACCTCGCGCGCCAGGCGCCGGAGGCCGAGCGCCTCGGCGAGCGGAAGCGCCTCGCGGAGAAGCGCGCGAGCGCGTTTCGCGCAGGCGGCGCCGCCGCGCTCGCGCAGGCTGCGCGCCCAGTCGACGAGGGTCTGCGCCTCCCACGCGCGCGCTCCGTTCGCGCGGTCCACGGCGAGCGCCTTGGCGAACGCCGCGTCCGCCTCCTTCCAGCGTGCGAGACACGACAGATTCGTGCCCAGGAAGCGCGAGGCGCAGCCGGCGGAGTAGACGGACATCAGCGTGAGGCTCCTGCCCGCGTAGGGGCGGAGCAGCTCGACCAGCGGCTCCGCAGCCTCCCGCATCCGCAGCGCGGCGCACGACTGGCTCAGGTTCGCGAGCGTGATCGAGAAGCTGATGTCGCGACGCAGGCCCGCGAAGCCGTCGCGCGCGAGCGAGAGCAAGCGCCGGCGGGCCTCCTGCTCGTCGCCGTCGAGGCACAGCAGGTGGATCTCGCCGGCGCGGAACAGGCTGACCTGCGCGTGCGACACGGTGCCACGCCGAATCTCGCGCGCGAGGTCGGCCGGCGGCTGCTCCTCGGCCACGCCGATCGCGCCGAGCTGGAGCTGGGCGATCGCCCACCACTCGCCGAAGTCGACGCGGCGCCCAATCGCGAAGCCGCGCTCCGCCTGGCGGCGCGCTTCGGCGAGCGGGCCGGCCGCGATCGCGAGGCCGGCGTGCGTGCACGCGAGTGTCGCCGCCATCTTCGGCGATCGCACGCGCTCGGCGATCTCCGTCATCGCGCGCAGGTCCTCCTGGACGCCCGCAGGGTCGCCGGTCTGGATGCACAGCTCGACACGCTGTTGGCGCGCGCCGAAGTCGTGCAGCGCATCGCCGTGCGCGGCGGCGAGAGCGATGCGCTCCTCGATGCAGGCGCGCCACTCGCGCTCGCTCTCCGGCTGGTTCAGCGCGAAGCCGCGCACGCGCAGCGCCTCGAGCAGCGCCGGCGGGTCTGCCGAGCGCCGAGCCAGCTCGAGCGCCTCGCGGCTGCCGCGCTCGTGGGCCGGCCGGTCCGCGTCGAGGAAGGCCATCATGGCCCGCAGCGACACGAGCTGCGCGCGCGTGGCGAGGTCGCGATCGCCGGCGCCCGCGAGCGCCTCGTCGATCAGCGCGATCGAGCGCGGGTCGCGCGCGTAGGAGGGCTGGAGCTCGCTCGCCACGACCGCCGCCTCGCGGAACGCGCGCGCCGAGCGGCTCTTGCGCGCGAACTCCACGGCGCGCGCTGCGAGGCCGACCGCCAGCTCTCCGCGCCCGCACAGCCCGTGCGTGCGCGCGGCCGCGATCGCCGCGCGGCAGGCGCGCGACGCGTCGAGCGGGTCCTCGGCTTCGAGCGCGTCGAGCGCCGCGTCGAAGTGCGCGGCGGCGTCCTCGAACGCGTAGAGCGCGAGCGCTCGCTCGCCGGCGCGCATCGCGTAGTGGATCGCCTTTCCGGTGTCGCCGCCGAGCACGGCGCGGCCGAAATGGTGCGCGAGCGCCGAGAGCCGTTCGCCCGCGCCCGTCGCAGCGCCCTGCTCGAGCGCACGCGCCGCGCGGCGGTGGAGGCGCGCGCGGGCGCCCGGCTTGGCGCGCTCGTAGACCACCTCGCGCACCAGGCCGTGCGTGAAGCGCAGGTGCCCGGCGAGATCCTCCGGCGCCAGCAGTCGCTGCGCGACGGCCTCCTGGGCGCCCTCCGCCAGCGCGTCCGCGCCGACCTCTGCGACCTCGCGCAGCATCGCGAGCGGCGCCTCGGAGCCGAGCACCGCAGCGGCGGTGAGCACGTCGGCGCAGAGCGGCGAGACGAGTGCGAGCCGGCTCGCGATCAGGCCGCGCAGCGTTCCCGAGAGGTCGGTGCGGAAGATGCTCGTCTCGTCGTCGCGCGGGACGAGCTCGGCGAGCTGCGCGACGTAGAGCGGGTTGCCGCCCGAACGTTCGTGCACGTGCGCGGCGAACCGGCGCGCGCGCTCGCCGCCGACGCGCGCCGCCAGCAGCGCGGCCGACTCCGCGGGAGCGAGCCCGCGCAACGCGAGCGCGACGCGGCCCGCGCCGCCCGCCGCCTCGAGCGTCGCGCGCAGCAAGTCGTTGGGCGGCGCGCCGACGTCGCGCAGCGTGCACACGATCGCGAGGCGCGGGTTCTCGACGTCCTGCAAGAGATGGTCGAGCAGATGAAGCGAATCGGGATCGGCGCCGTGGAGGTCGTCGAGCACGAGCAGCGCCGGACGCTGCGCCGTCAGCGCCGACAGCCGCTCCACCACCGTCGCGAACGCGCGCTGGCGCCCGTCCCGCGGCTCGATCGCCGCGCGGGCGGGCGCGCCCCGCGCACGCTCGGCGCCGACCTGCGCGCGCTGCGCGTCGAAGACCTGACGCCAGACGTCGTACGGGGGCGCGCCTTCTCCGCCCGGGGTCTGGCTCCAGAGCACGAGCACGCCGGCGGCGCGCGCGTGCTCGGCGAGCTCGCGAGCGAGGCGCGTCTTGCCGACGCCCGGCTCGCCCGATATGCGCAGCAGGCGGATCGGGCCGTGCGAGCGCTCGGCCAGCCAGCCCCGCGCAGCTGCCAGCTCGCGCTCGCGTCCGACGAAGGGAGTCTCCGGGCCGGCGGCTGGATCGGGGCGGGTCACCTCGGCGACGAAGCGGAAGCCGCGCCGGTGCACGGTCGCGAGGAAGCGCGGCGTGTGCGCGTCGTCGCCGAGCGTCACGCGCAGCTCGCGCACGCAGCGCGAGAGCGCGAAGTCCGTGACGTGCGTGCTCGGCCAGAGTGCGTCGAAGATCTCGCGCTTCGTGACGAGCTGGCCCGGGCGGCTCGCGAGCAGGCCGAGCAGCGCGAAGGCCTTCGGCGTCAGATGCACGGGCTCGCCGCGGTGCAGCAGGCGCTCGCCCGCGAGGTCGAGCGCGTAAGGGCCGAAGCCGAGCACGGTGTGAGCGAGCGCCGCCGCCATGCCGCGAGTCTACGCGCGGGCGGGGCCGGCTAGGCCCGCGGCAGTCAATTGTCAGGGTTCCGTCAAAGTGCGCGGTGGCAGCGTGGGTACCTCTCCACCGCGCCCCAGGAGGAAGACCATGCGCATCGCGAAGGACATCACGGGTCTGATCGGGCGGACGCCGCTCGTGCGCCTCAACAAGGTGACGTCTGGCTTGCAGGCAGAGGTCGTCGCGAAGCTCGAGAGCCAGAACCCGGCGGACAGCGTCAAGGACCGCATCGGGCTGGCGATGATCGAGGCCGCGGAGCGCGATGGGAAGCTCACGCCAGGCAAGACCACGATCGTCGAGCCCACCAGCGGCAACACGGGCATCGCGCTCGCTTTCGTCGCCGCGGTAAAGGGTTACGCGTGCGTGCTCACCATGCCCGAGAGCATGAGCGTCGAGCGCCGCACGACGCTGCGCGCATTCGGCGCGAAGCTCGTGCTGACCGACGCGGGCAAGGGCATGCGCGGCGCGATCGAGGAGGCGCAGCGCATCGCCGCGCGCCTACCCGACAGCTACATGCCGCAACAGTTCGCAAACCCCGCGAACCCGGAGGTTCACCGCAAGACGACCGCGGAGGAGATCTGGGCCGACACCGACGGCCTCGCAGATGCGATCGTCGCGGGCGTCGGCACCGGCGGAACGCTCACCGGCGTTGCGCAAGTGATCAAGGCGCGGCGCCCCAAATTCCAGGCGATCGCCGTCGAGCCGGCCGACAGCCCGGTGCTATCCGGCGGCGCGCCGGGCAAGCACAAGATCCAGGGCATCGGCGCCGGCTTCAAGCCGGAGGTGCTCGCGCTCGAGCTCGTCGACCGCATCATCCAGGTGAAGAACGACGAGGCGTTCGAGATGGCGCGCCGCCTCGCGCGCGAGGAAGGCATCTTCTGCGGCATCTCGTCGGGCGCGAACGTGGCAGCAGCACTGCGCTATGCGAGCGAGCCCGCGAGCCGCGGCAAGCTGATCGTCGCGATCATCCCGAGCTTCGGAGAGCGCTACCTGAACACGGAGCTGATGGCTCCCTACCGCTACGACGGGAGCGACGAGGTGGCGGCGTGAGGCGCGCGGGCGCGGTGTGGGACGCGTGGTTCCTCGCGCACCCGCGCAGCGTGGGCGAGAGCTACCCGCAGCATCTCTCCGCCGCGCTCGGCTTTGCAGCGCTGCTGGGCCTCGCGGCGACCGCCTGTTTCGTGCACGCGCTGGTCCCCGCGCTCTTCACGCGCAGCGCGAGCCGCCGCGTCGCGGAGCTGAACACGCGCATGGTGCTCAACCGCCAGCGCCTCGCGGTGCTGGGCGCGGAGCTCGATTGGGCGATTTGAACGACGACGGCAGAGCGGAGCTCTTCGCGTTTCGCGCGGTCGTCGCGCTGTTGTTGCTGCTGCCCGCCGTGGGCGGCCTCGCGGGCGCGTTCGGCGGAATCGATGCGATGGCGCGCCTGTTCGGCAGCGAGGAGCCGCTCGTGCTCGCGCCGCTGCTTCGCAACAACTTCCGCGCGATCTCTGCCGCGTTCTTCTCGTGGGTGCCGCTCGTGCTCTGGTCGCTCGCCGCGCCTTCGCGGCCCGCGGGCGCGCTGCGCATCATCTTCGGGTGTGGTTTCCTCGCGGGCTGCGCGCGGCTGACGGGCTGGTGGGTCGAGGGATACCCGGGGCCGCTCGCGGTCGCGATCCTGAGCATCGAGCTCGGCGGCATGCCGCTGTTGCTGCTGTGGCATGCTCGATTGTTAGGGAAGCTGCGCGCGAACGGCTAGCGCGCGAGGCGCGCTTGCGCTCAG
>CAYWRY010000144.1:0-9938 GCA_964460485.1 uncultured Spirochaetales bacterium | reverse complement strand
GGCTAGAGGAACGTCCCCGCGATCAGCTCTTCGAGGTGCGGGGGGTCGTACCAGGAGAGCTGGAGCTGCTTCGCGCGGCGAAAGTAGAGCTGGATGTCGTACTCGATCGTGAAGCCGACGCCGCCCCAGATCTGCTGGCAGGTCGCGGTGACGTCGCGGAAGGTGTCGCAGGCGAACAGCTTCGCCATCGGCGCGAGGCGCGCCGTGTCGGCGCCGGCGTCGCGCACGGACGCGGCCTGGTAGGTGAGGTACTTGCTGCCGTCGAGGGCAGTGCGCGCGTCGGCGAGGTAGTGGGAGATCGCCTGGAATGCGCCGATCGGCTTGTCGAACTGCTTGCGATCCTTCGCGTACTGCACCGTGATCTCGAGCGCGCGCTCGCAGGCGCCGTTCGCGTAGGCCGCAAGCGCGACGCAGGCGTCGCGCATCGCGCGCTCCCAGACCGCCCAGCCCGTGTTCGGCGCACCCAGGCGCGCCGCGTCCGCCACGCGCACGCCGGCGAGCGTCAGCTCGTACTGCGTGTCGGAGGCGAGCGTGCGCACCTGCTTCGCGGTGACGCCCGGCGCCGCCGGGTCGACGAGGAACAGCGTCACGTCGCCGGGGGCTTCGCCCGTGCGCGCGAGCACGAGCAGGCGCGTGGCCAAGGCAGCGAAGGCGACGCCGCGCTTCGCGCCGTCCAGCGCCCAGCCCGCGCCGTCCCGGTGCGCGCGTGCCTGCACGCCGTGCGCGCCGAAGCCGCGCTGCGGCTCGAGCCACGCCGGCGTCACGACCGCGTCGCCGGCCGCGATGCGTGGCAGCCACTCGGCCTGCTGCGCCTCGCTCCCGGCGCCGAGCAGCGCGCCCGCGCTCGCGACGCACGACGCGAGAGCGGGCGTCGGCGCGAGCGCGCGGCCCAGCTCCTCGAGGGCGATCACGGCCTCGAGCAGGCCCTGGCCCGCGCCGCCGTGGGCTTCGGGCACGAGGATCCCCAGCACTCCCGTCTCGCCAAGCTTCTTCCACAGCGCTTCGGGCACGCCGCGCGGATCGTCTTCCAGCGCACGCACCACGCTCACCGGGGCGTACTCGGCACACACGCCGCGCACCAGATCGCGCAGCGCCTGCTGCTCGTCGCTGAAGTCGAGGTTCATTCCTGCGAAGCGCCGCCGGCTAGGGCTGCCACGCGTCGCCGCGGCGCGCCCACGGGTTGTCGCCGGCGGCGGTCGGCACAGCGATGCGGGCCGTGCACTCGGTCGTCGTCCGGTCGCCGACGGTGAGCCACACCGAGAGCTCGACGAAGCCGCAGCCCGTCGCGTCCTTCTCGACCTTCTCCACGCGGCCGTGGAACACCATCGTGTCGCCGGGGAACACCGAGTCCTTCATGCGGAACTTGATGCGCGCCAAGCGGCCGTAGGGGCCGGTCCAGTCGGTGATGTAGCGCTCGAAGTAGGCGGCGTTGTGCGGGGTGTTGATGAAGATGTGCCGCACGCCGTTGCGACTGGTCGCGAAGTCCTTGTCGTGGTGCATCGGACGCCAGTCGCGGCTCGCGAGCGCGCCGAGCACCACCGTGGTCGGCGTGACTTCGATCTTCAGCTCGGGCAACGCATCGCCCGGCTTGATGCCGTCGAGAGTTCGCACCTCCCAGGCCATCACTTCCTCCGGTAGCCGTAACCGGTGTAGGTCTCGAGGGCGACTCTCTCGCCCTTCTGGTTCTCGTAGTGCACCTCGAGCTCCCAGAAGTGGCCGAAGCCGAGCTTCGTCTCCTTGAGCGGCGAGATCGACGTGATCACCTGATGCGTCTTCAGCCGGTCGCCGACGCGCACGGGCTCGTAGAAGGTGATCGCGTTGTCGGTCATCACGGCCTCAGGAACGTTCAACCGCTCCTTGAGGTCGAAGTGGCACTGGAGCGGCACCGCGCCCTCCGCCTTGCCGGGCGACCAGTGATGCGGCCGGAACCACACCGAGATCATGGTGGGCGGCGCGATGAAGCCGCCGGTGATCTCGCGCGCGGCCTGGTCGTCCCAGAACAGCGGGTTGCCATTCATCACCGACGAGCAGGTCGTGAAGACGTAGCCGCGCTCGACGTCGAAGTCGCCCCACAGCTCGTACCGTTTCTGGCCGATCCACGCCTGTACGTCGGCCGGGATGTCGGACATGTCTTCTCCGTGGCTTCGCGTCAGGCGACGATGCCGAACGCCTTGAGATCCTCGATGCGCGACTTCGAGAGGCCCGCCTCCGCGAGCAGCTCGAGCGTGTCGGAGCTCGATGCGTCGCGCGCCTCGAAGGGCTCGCCGTCGCGGTCCATGCCCGCGAGCACGGGCGCCACCTGCTGGAACGCGCCGCGGTTCGCGTGCACCACCTCGGCGAAGGCGCCGCGCGCGGCGAGGTGCTTGTCCTTCACCAGCTCTTCGATCGAGTAGACCGGCGCCACGCAGGTGTCGTTCGGCGCCAGCTCCTTCACCCAGTCGTCGCGCTCGCGCGTGCGGAACGCGGCCGCGAAGGCGGCGCGGATCTGCGCCTGCGCGTTGTCGTCGTACTGCTTGTCGGCGAAGCGGTCGCAGCCCAGCGCCTTGCACAGATTGCGGTAGAAGTGGCCCTCGATCGCGCCCACCGCGAGCCACTTGCCGTCGGCACATTGATAAGTGTCGTAGAACGCATAGCGGCCGGTCAGCACGTCGTGTCCCGGGCCCGGCTTCTCGCCGGTGGCGAGGAACTCGTCGATGTAGAGCGACGTCAGCGTGAGCACGCCGTCGGTCGTCGAGACGTCGAGGTACTCGCCTTTCTTCGTGTGCTGACGGCGCTGCAGCGCGGCGAGGATCGCGATCGCCGCGTGCATGCCGCCAGCCGCGCTGTCGGCGATCGTCGCCCCGGGCAGCGGCGGTTTTCCGCCGGCGCCGCGGCCGGAGGTGTGCAGGTAGCCGCCCATGGCGAGGTAGTTGAGATCGTGCCCCGCCCACTGCGCCGCCGGGCCGGTCTGCCCGAAGCCGCTGGTCGAGACGTACACGATGCGCGGGTTCACGCGCTTCACGGCGTCGTAGTCGATGCCGAGGCGCTTAACGACGCCGGGCCGATAGCTCTCGACCACCACGTCCGCGATCTTCGCGAGCTTGAGGAACGCGTCGCGTCCCTCCGGCTCCTTCAGGTCGATGCGCACCTGCTTGAAGTTGCGCCGCGCGCTGTAGGCGTAGAACGCGGGCTCCACCTGCACACCGGCGCGACGCGGCGGCGCGCCGATCTTGATCACGCGCGCGCCGTAGTCCGCGAGGATGCGCGTGCAGCGCGTGCCGGGTCCGACCGTCGAGAGGTCGAGGACCGTGATGCCGCCGAGCGCGCTCGGCAGATCACTCTTCGGCCGCTTGGGCCGCTTCGCGACGACCGGCGCCTTCACGGGCATGCGGCGCCCGGGCACGATGCGCTTGCGCGGTTTCATCTCGTCTCTCCGATCCGGCGGGCGGGTGCGCGGCTTCGCCCTCCCAGCCCGATGCGCGCGCAGGCGCGCCGGGGCCGCGCACGCCGGCGGGCGACGCGGTGCTGCTGGGTTGGGACGCCGCATGATATTCGAGACGCAGCGTCTTGTAAATCCAAACCCCGCGGGCTGCGCGTCGACCGGCAAGCGTCTCCGGCAGCCGAAGTACCTGGAATGCTGTAGGAATTGGCCCCTTACCGAAGGACCGCAAGATGCCCTGTCTCTTCCAGCCCGCGCGCTGCGCCCTGCTCTCTGCTCTCGCTGCGAGCCTGCTGTCCGGCTGCGCCAGCACGCCCGCCGGTCGCGACTGGGTCGTGCTCGAGGGACCGGCGATCGCCGTCTACACCGACGCCAAGCCCGAGGCTGGGGCGCAGCTCTACGAGGCGCTCGAGCGCTTCCGCGGCGCGACCGCGTGGTTCACGAACATGCAGAAGGCGAACGTCGGCAAGGTCCGCGTGATGGCCTTCAAGAGCGGAACCGACGCGATCCCTTACCTGATCGACAAGGAGATCGGCGCCTGGGCGAGCCTCACGACGGACGGAAACCTCGCCGTCGCGAAGCTGGCGGGACAGAACAAGCAAGCCGACCACCAGATCTTGAAGCGCGACCTGGTGAAGATGTGGATGGACCACGCGGGCGTGCGAGCGCCTACCTGGTATCGCGAAGGTCTCGCCGAGCTGATCTCCGCCTTCGACATACAAGAGACGCGCGTGACGATCGGCGGCCTGCCTCCCGTCGAGCTGACGTCGTACGCCACGCTGATCGCCGACGAGGAGGAAGGGCACGCCCCGGGCGATCTCCTGAGCGAGGTGCCCGCGCGCTACACGCTCGAAGATCGCGCCCGCGTGTGGCTCGCCGTCCACTACCTGATGGTCGCGAACACGGAGCGCCAGGGCGCGCTGCGCGAATATTTTCGCGCCTGGTCGAAGGGGACGCCGAGCGCAGAGGCGTTCGCGAGCGCGTTCGGCCAGCCGCCCGCCGAGTTCTACCGGCTCGAGGTCGCGCGCTACGGCGGCCGCGCGCTCGCCGCTCGCCAGTACAACGTCGGCGGCCAGATCGACCCGCCGAGTGTGCGCGAGGCGAGCTCCGAAGAGATCGAGAAGCTCACCGAGCAGGTCGACCGCGCGGTGCAGAAGCTGCGCTGAGCGCGCGGCCAAGAGGCGTCGCGCGGCGAAGTCGCCCACGCGGAGCCAGCGCAGCCGGAGCTGATGTCGCGGACCCGCGTGCACCGGCTGCGGGAGCGGGCGCATGCTCGCCCTGTGCCGCCGCCTCGGCTTCGCAGTGAAGCGCGCGCCCGATCGCGGCGAAGTGCTGCAGGTCTCGCTGTCCCTGCGGTCTGCCCCCGGCTGACGAGCGGGCCGCGACCGGTAGGGTTCGCGGAACGAGCGAGCCGTGTCCCACCAACCCGCCGACTTCCGCAGCGGCGCGCAGGAGCGCGCCCGTTTCGACGTGCAGGCCGTCCGCGCGCTCGCGGACCAGGCCTTTTCGCGCGCCGCCGGCGCGCCGCTGGTCGCCGGCAACGCGGTGCAGCTGCTGCGCGATGCGCGCGAGAATTATCCGGCCTGGCTCGCCGCGATCGCGTCCGCGCGCCGCCACGTGCACTTCGAGAACTACTTCGTGCGCGAGGACGCGGCCGGCGAGCGCTTCGCCGAGGCGCTGATCGAGCGCGCGCGCGCCGGCGTGCGGGTGCGCGTCGTCTACGACTGGCTGGGCTGCGTCGCGAAGGCGTCGGGCGAGTTTTGGGAGCGCCTGCGCGCCGGCGGCGTCGAGGTGCGCGTCTACAACCCGCCGCGGCTCTCGTCGCCGCTCGGCTGGCTCTCGCGCGATCACCGCAAGCTGCTCGCCGTCGATGGCCGCGTCGGCTTCGTGACCGGCCTGTGCGTCGGGCAGGAGTGGCTCGGCCGGCCGGAGCGAGGCGTCGAGTCCTGGCGGGACACCGGCGTCGAGATCCGCGGGCCCGCGGTCGCCGAGCTCGAGGCGGCCTTCGCGCAGATCTGGGCCACGCTGGGCGCGCCGATCCCGGCGGAGGAGCTCGCGGCCGCGGAGCCGATCGCGACGGCGGGCTCCGTGAGCGTGCGCATCGTCGCGACGCTGCCCGCGATGGCCTCGGTCTTTCGCTTCGACCAGCTCGTCGCCGCGCTCGCTCGCCAACGCGTCTGGCTCACGGACGCCTACTTCGCCGGGACCACGCTCTACATGGAGAGCCTGATCGCCGCCGCCCGCGAGGGCGTCGACGTGCGCTTGCTGGTGCCCAACGCGACCGACCTTCCGCTGCTGCGTCCGCTCGCGCGCGCCGGCTATCGGCCGCTGCTCCAGGCGGGCGTGCGCATCTTCGAGTGGAACGGCGAGATGCTGCACTCGAAGACGGCCGTCGCCGACGGGCGCTGGTCGCGCGTAGGCTCGACGAACCTCAACATCGCGAGCTGGCTCGGCAACTGCGAGATCGACGCGGTCGTCGAGGACGCGGAGTTCGCGCGACTGATGGAGGAGACCTACGTCTCCGATCTCGCGAACGCGACCGAGCTGGTGCTGGACGCGCGCACCAAGGTGCGGCCGATCGCCGGCAGCGGCCTCCGGCCGGTAGCGAGCGCGCGGCGTCGCGGCAGCGGCGGGCGCGCGGCCGCCGGCGCCGTGCGGATCAGCAACGCGCTGGGCGCGGCATTCGCCGATCGCCGCGTGCTCGAGCCGGTGGAGTCGCGGCTGCTGCTCGCGAGCGGCGCGGCGCTGCTCGCGCTGGCGGCGCTGTTCGCCGCGTTCCCGCGCCTGCTGGCAGCTCCGCTCACGCTGGGCCTCGGCTGGGGCGCCCTCGCACTGATCCACCGCGGGCTGGCGCTGCGCCGCGGCCGCGGCGAACGACGCGCCGCGAAGCCCGACCCGCCGGCGCCGCGCTGATCTCGCGCCGCGCTCAGGAGCTCGCGACCAGCGCCTGCAGCGAGCGCCCGATGCGGCCGGCTCGGTCGAACTGCACGACCTCCGCGACGCCGACGCCCGCGGCGTCCGACAGCGCGCTCGTGCGAAAGGCCACCCACTCGCCCTCGGGAGCGCGCTCGCGGTAGAGGGTGATGTCGGCGTTGATGAGCGGCGTTCGCAGCGCCCGCACGTCCACGGCGCCGCGCAGGAAGCCAATGCGCGTGCTCGTGGCGAAGGTGAGGTCGCTGAGCATGGCGAAGCGCACCTGCGGCGTGGTGAGCTCGCCGGCGACGAGCTGGAGCGGCGTCGTCAGCCAGATCGCGTGGCCGAGCTCGTCGCGCGCGAGCCGCGCCTGGATCGAGAGGTGGAAGCCCGGCGGCCACTGCTCGCGCAGGCCCGGCGGCATGAACTCGAGCGGCTCGCCTCGCTCGAGCGGCGGAGGCGGCGGGGTCGCGTCGCGCCACGCGCTCCCGAGCTCGCTGCGGGACGCGAGCGAGAGTGCGCTGGCCCGCGCGACCGGCTCGCCCTCGCGCGACAGCTCGATCTCCACGAGCGCGAGCTTTCGCCCGCGCCGCACCCAGCGCTGCGCGAGGCGCAGCGGCTGCTTCGGCACCGGGCGAAAGAGGTCGACGGTGAGACGGGCGAGCTGCTGGCCGGCCTCGCTCGCGCACGCCTCCGCCGCGCGCGCGAACAGACCGGCCACTGGGCCGCCGTGCTGCGCCTCCGCCGACCACGGGCTGCCCGTCCACGCGCTGGGGACGAGGAGTTCGCCGTCGCGCTCGTAGAGATGATCCATTTATTGCGACTCTCCGCTCCGCGGCAACCGCCGAAGCGGCGGTTGCTTCGCGTCGCTGCGGGCGATCGACGGCGCTTCGCGCCGTTGGATCGCTTGCCGGGCTTGGTTGCTGATCTCGCTTCGGCCTCCCTCGCTGCTCGCGTCCTACGGCACGTCGCGCCGTTCGATCGCTTGGCCGGGCTTGTTTGCTGGTCTCGCTCAGGCTTCGCGCGCGGTCTGCGCCGGCTCGGGCTGGCCGCGTTCGCTCGCCGCTGTGCACCTAAGCGACGCGAATCGGCACGTTCGCGAAGCCGCGCACGTTCGCCTGATGAGTGCGCGTGAGGCCCGCCGCGTCCACCTCGTAGTCTGGGAAGCGCGCGCGGATCTCCTCGAGCGCGATGCGCGCTTCGAGGCGCGCCAGCGACTTCCCGATGCACACGTGCTGCCCGTGCCCGAAGTAGATCGTGCGGTCGCGCAGGCGCCGCACGTCGAAGCGATCGGGATCCGGGTACTCGCGCTCGTCGCGGCCGGCGGAGCCCGTCACCAGCGCGACGCGCGCGCCGGCGGGGATCGTGACACCGTGCCAGACGCTGTCGTGCTGCGCGACGCGGCCCTGGTACTGCGACGGCGCGTCGAAGCGCAGCGCTTCTTCGATCGCGTCCGGGATCAGACGCGGATCGCTCCACACCAGCGCGCGCTGCTCGGGATTGCGCCAGAGGTAGACGGCGAGGTTCCCGATCAGCTTGGTGGTCGTCTCCGCGCCGGCGCCGCCGAGCAGGTTGCAGAACGCGCCGATCTCCTGATCGGTGAGCGTGCGCGACTCGCCGGTCACGTCGTCGTAGTGGGCCTCCGCCATCAGGCTGAGGAAGTCGTCCTGGGGGCGCGCGCGCCGCTCGGCGAGCAGCTCGCGCATCATCGCCTGCGAGCGCTGGATCGCGTCGAGGCCCGGATTCCGCGCGGTGGCGTTCGGGTCGCGCTCGAGGCTGGCGTCGATGTTCTGGCGAAACTCGCGGCGCAGCTCGGGCGGGAAGCCGAGCAGCAGGCTGATCACGTCCATCGGGTACTTCACCGCGAACTCGGTCTGCAGATCGAAGGCGCGCGAGCCCGCGAGCGCGTCCAGGTGCTCGCGCGCGATCGCCCGGATCTTCGGTTCGAGCGCGGCGATGCGGCGCGGCGTGAAGCCGCGGCTCACGATGTTGCGCACGCGCGTGTGGCGCGGCGGATCCATGCCGATGATCGAGAACAGCTCGCCCGGCAGCTCGCCGTGGTTCTCGAGCAACGGCCCGAGCCGCGAGCTGAAGGTCTTCCAGTCGAGCGTGCCGCTCCACACGTCCTCGAAGCGGAACAGCGCGTAGAAATCGCGCTGCGGGTTGTAGGCGCAGGGTTGGTGGTCGCGGAACCAGCGGTAAGCGGGATACGGATCGCGCTGCATCTCGGGCGCGTAAGGGTCATAAATTCGCTCGTCGGCCGGCATGCGGCGCACGATACGCGAGTGGCCCTTTGGGGTCAGACCCCAAACGGCCACTCATGCGCCGCCGCGGGTGCGCGCGTACAGTGCGCGCCCCTCGACCCGACGGAGGCGACGGCGACATGGGAAAGCTCGACGGGCGCGTGGCGGTGGTCACGGGCGCCGGCCGCGGCATCGGCGCGGCAGTGGCGGAGACGATGGCGGCGGAGGGCGCATGCGTCGTCGTGAACGACCTCGGCGTCTCGCTGGGCGGCGACGGCGCGAGCGCGGGCCCGGCGCAGGAAGTGGTCGAGAAGATCCTGAAGGCGGGCGGCAAGGCGGTCGCGAACACAACGAACGTGACGAGCTTCGCCGAGACGCGCGAGCTGGTGCAGACCGCGATCCGCGAGTTCGGCCGCCTCGACATCCTCGTGAACGTCGCGGGCATCATCCGCGACGGCCTCGTCTGGAAGCTCACCGAGGATCAATGGGACTCGGTGATCGCCGTCCACCTGAAGGGCACCTTCAATACCATCCGTCACGCCAGCGAGTGGTGGCGCGACAACCGCGGCGGCCAGTACCGCATCATCAACTTCGTCTCGGGCTCGGGCCTCTACGGCTCGCCCGTCCAGCCCAACTACGCCGCCGCGAAGATGGGCATCGTCGGCCTCACCTTCTCGTGCGCGAACTCGCTCGGGCAGTACGGCGTGACGGCGAACTGCATCGCGCCGGTCGCGTTCACGCGCATGACCGAGAGCCTGCAGGGCAAGAGCACCCTGATGAACTACAGCCCCGACAATCCGCGGATTTCGGTGGCGAACGTAGTGCCGCCGGTCGTCTACCTGGCGAGCGAGCGCAGCGCGTGGCTCAACGGGCGCGTCGTGCAGTGCGGTAACGGGCGCATCGGGCTGTTCTCGAATCCGGTGATCACGCGCGAGGTCGTCACGGACGGCGTTTGGGAGATGGACGCGGCGTTCGCGGAGATGGAGAGCGCGTTTCAGGAAGCGATCTTGTATCCGAATCCGTTCGCGCGGGCGAAGGGCTGACACGCGGATCGGCTCGTCGCGTTGGGTCTCGATTCGTGCGTCCGCGCGTTGCGGCGGGCCGGGGGCCGCTTCGCGCAATGGCTTGCTCGGCCCGTCTCTCGCGCTTTCGGGTCGGCGACTGGCCGCGCTGCGCAGAGCTTCGAGCGAGCATTCTCGCGGGGCCTCGCTGCGCTTGATTTGCGCTCCGCGGCCCCCGGCCCGCCGCAACGCGCTCGTCGGCGTGCTCCCGGATTCGGGGGCTTGGGAGGGCGGCTTCCGCGCGGCTTCGAGCCGCGCGGAAGCCGACGCTGCGCGCCGGCGCACGGGCACGGGCGGCTAGGG
>CAYWRY010000143.1:0-10142 GCA_964460485.1 uncultured Spirochaetales bacterium | reverse complement strand
TCGCGAAGTTCCTCGGCTTCCGCAACGACCTCGGCATCCAGACCGAGCTGATCACCGGTGGCACCGCGGAGCTGGTGAGGGCCGGAGTCGTCACGGGCAGGTGCAAGTCGATGTATCCGGGCAAGGTGGTCGGCAGCGCGCTGGTGGCGCTCGGGCCCGACGAGCTCGCGCTGATCGACGGAAACCCCGTCTTCGAGCTCTACGACTTCGGCACCACCGACGACCTGCGCCGCCTCGCGCAGCAGAAGAACTTCGTGACCGTGAACAACGCGCTGGTCGTGGACCTCACGGGCCAGGTCTCGGCGGAATCGTTCGACCATCGCCCCTTCACCGGTGTGGGCGGGCAAACGGTATTCATGATCGCGGGGGCCTACTCCGAGGGCGGGCGCTCGGTGAGCGTGCTGCCGTCGAGCTCACGGCCGGGCGGCGGTGCGCGCGTGAGCCGCATCGTGGCGGGCTTTCCGCCGGGAACTGCGGTCACCGTGCCCCGCACCTTCGTGGACTACGTGGTGACCGAGCACGGCATCGCCGAGCTGCGCGGCAAGAGCATCCGCGAGCGGGCGGGGGCGCTGATCGAGATCGCCCACCCGGAGTTCCGCGAGGAGCTGCGCGCGCAGGCGAGGGCGCTGCGCCTGGTTTGAGCCCATCGGGTCGGATTCGATCGGCTCATTTTTCGAGCGGCGCCCTTGACGCAGCTGGGGCCGCGCACAGGCATGGCTACGTCCGCGGACGAGCGTCTCCCGCGGATCCCCAAGGAGAAAACCATGAGCTTCCCCAGCCTGTTCCGTGTTCAGCGGCGCGAGCTGCCTGCGACTCGCATCGCTCATCCTGCAATCCCCCTCGTCGACGAGGTGAACCGCCTGTTCGACGAGTTCTTCCGCGACTACCCGACGGCCGCGCTTCCGGCGACCTTCGTGCCGAGCCTCGGCATCGAGGAGACCGCCGACGCGGTGCGCGTCAGCGCCGAGCTGCCGGGCCTCGAGGAGAAGGACTTCGAGATCAGCGTCGAGGACGGTGTGTTCACGCTGCGCGGCGAGAAGCGCAGCGAGCGCGAGGCCAAGGACGAGAAGGCCGGTTGGTCGCGCACCGAGCGCAGCTACGGCCGCTTCGAGCGCCGGGTCGCGCTGCCTGCCGACGTGCAGGTCGAGAAGGCGGCGGCCACGTTCAAGAACGGCGTGCTCGAGGTGACGCTGCCGAAGCGCGAAGAGGCGAAGCGGAAGGCGCACACCATCCAGGTGAAGTCGGCCTGACGGCGCAGCGCCGCATCGCGCGGCGCAGCGAACCCAGCCGGCGGCCCGCGCTTCGCGAGAGGCGCGGGCCGCTCCCTTTCTCCGCGCGCGCGGCTCTCGAGGCGCGGCTTCGGGCACTGGTCGACGGCGAGGCGAACGCGCTCGCCGGTGCGCCTTGACCGCTCCGGCGAGGCGGCCTCTACTCGGCGCATGGATTCTGCGCGCGCGCTCCCGATCTCTGCTCGCGCTTCCGTCTTTCCTCCGCTCGGCGCAGCGCCCCTCGGTCGCGGGGCGTCGATCGCGCTCTATCTCGGCACGCTCGCGGCGACCACCGCCCTCGGCGGCTGGGCGCTGCGCGCCGGCGCGAACGCGGGCGCCGTGGCGGGCGTCGGATTCTTCGCGCTCTGCGCGCTCTTCCTCGCGCTCGAGCGCTGGCGGCCGTGGCGCCACGCATGGAACCGCGGCTGGAGCGACCTGCGCGTCGACCTGCCGCTCATCCTGCTCGCCGCTCCGGCGGGCCTGTTCGTGAAGTGGGTCGAGGGGCTCTCCGCGCAGCACGGCCTCGGCCTCTGGCCCACGCACTGGCCGCTGCTCGCCCAGGCCGTGCTCGCGCTCCTGCTCGGCGACTTCGTCCGGTACTGGTTCCACCGCGCGGAGCACGCGTGGCTCCCGCTCTGGCGCATCCACGCCACGCACCACAGCGCCCAGCGTCTCTACTGCGTGAACGGGCCGCGCCTCCATCCATTCGAGGTGGCTCTCTCCGGCGCGCTCCAGACCGCGCCGCTCGCCGCGCTCGGCGCGGCCGGCGACGCGCTCGCCCTCCAACTGCTTCTCACCCTCGCCATCGGGCGCTTCCAGCACTGCAATCTCGCGCTCAGGCTCGGGCCCCTCGACTACGTGTTCAGCGCGCCCGACCCGCACCGCTGGCATCACCAGCGCGACGCGCGCACGGCGCAGTGCAACTACGGCGGCGACGTGCTGCTCTGGGATCACGTGTTCGGGACCTTCTTCCTGCCGCGCGGCCGCGCGCCGGCAGACGACGTCGGGATCGAGAATGGGGAGCACTTCCCGCGCGGGATCTTGGGGGTGTTGGGGTCGCCATTCGCTTGGACCGGTTTCGAGGCGCCGCCGCGCTGAGTGGCGAGCCGCGGGGGTCTCTCGTTCGTGGGGCCGCGCCGTGCGGCGGGCCGGGGGCTGCTGCGCGCAATGGCTCGCTCGGGCCCTCGGCAGGATCGTCGCGGTTGCCGCTGGGCCACGGTGCCGGGAGCTTCGGGCGGAGATTCTCGCGGGGCCTCGCTGCGCTTGATTTGCGCTCCGCAGCCCCCGGCCCACCGCACGGTGCTCGCCTCGGGGCGGGTCGCGCACGTCGTCGAGAGCACGTTCATTAGGGGAGGGCGACGCCCGGGCGGCGTCGAGCCGCCCGGGCGTCGTTGCGCGCGGGGTGCTTTGGCATCCAGCGAGGAGCCTTCGTCTTCGGTCCCTCGCCCGCCCGCGCGAGGACGTTTCTCCGCGAGCTGAATCTCGGCTTGCGCGGCGCGCGCCCAGCGGGCGAGGCTGTGGCGGGGAGGCGCGGCATGAGGCCCGACTATCCGCTCGTCGCTGGGGGCGTCCACGACTATCCGGTGAAAGTCGGCTCGATGCTGCTCACGCTCGTCGACCCCGAGCGCGGCTACGAGCGCGCCTACAACCGCTGGTACGAGCGCGACCACTTCTACGCGGGCTGCCTGATCGGGCCGTATCTGTTCGCCGGCGCGCGCTGGGTCGCGACGGGCGAGCTGAAGCGGCTGCGCTGGCCGCGCGAGAGCGCCGTCGCCCAGCCCTTCGACGCGGGCTCCTTCCTGGCGACTTATTGGGTCCTGGCTGGCCATCACGACGAGCACTTCGAGGAGTGGGCGCGGCCGCAGGTGCGCGAGCTCTACGCGGCGGGGCGCGGCTTCCCGAAGCGCACCCACGTGCACACCGCGCTCTTCGACCATCTCGGCGCCAGCTATCGCGACGCGGATCCGGTCCCGATCGAGCTGGCGCTCGACCGCGGCTACGACGGCCTCGTCGCGGTCTGGCTGGACGGCGCGGGCCGCGACGCGCGCAGCCTCGCGCGCGCGCTCGAGCGCGAGATGGTGCCGCAGCTGCTCGCCGAGTCGAACGTCGAGATCGCGTCTGCGTGGGCGCCGTCCGCCGGCGAGAACGAGCCGAAGAACGTGCCGATGCACCTCGGCTCGCGCGCTGGCGGCCCCGAGCGGCTCTGCCAGCTCTTCTTCGTGTCCGGCGACGTGCGCGCGCCGCTCGGCCGCCTCCGCAGCTACACGCAGGCGATCGAGGAGGCCGGCCTCGCGCGCGTCCAGCTCGTCGCGCCGCTCGTGGCGACCGTGCCGGGCACCGACCGCTACGTGGACGAGCTCTGGTGACGGAGCTGACCGCGAACGGATTTCGCTTCGACGCCGACCTGGCCGGCGAGCCCGGGGCACCGCTCGTCCTGCTCCTCCACGGCTTCCCGCAGACGCGCTACACGTGGCGGCATCAGTTGCCCGCGCTCGCGGCGGCGGGCTTCCGCGCCGTCGCGCCCGACCAGCGCGGCTACTCCCCAGGCGCGCGGCCGAGCGGCGTCGAGAGCTACGCCGTCGACGCGCTGCTCGCCGACGCGCTCGCGATCGCCGGCGCGTGCGGCGCCGAGCGCTTCCATCTGGTGGGCCACGACTGGGGCGGACAGCTCGCCTGGCTGCTGGCCGCGCGCCACCCCGAGCGCGTCCGCACGCTCACGGTGCTCTCGCGGCCGCATCCCGCCGCCTTCGCGCGCGCGCTCGCCAGCGATCGGCAGCAGAGCGAGCGCTCGAAGCACCACCGCGCGTTCCAGGATCCGAACACCGCCGCGCTGCTGATCGCGGATGGCGCGCGCCGGCTGCGCCGCATGCTGCGCGACCACGGCGTGCCGGACGCGGACGCGGAGGCCTACGTCGCGCCGCTCTCGGCCCACGAAGCGATCGACGCCGCGCTGAACTGGTACCGCGCGTCGTTCCGCGGCGCGTCGGGCCTCTCGCTGTCCGAAACGCCGCCCGTGGGCGTGCCGACGCTGTTCGTGTGGGGCGACGCCGATCTCACCGTGGGCCGCGCCGCCGCCGAGGCCACGCGCGACTTCGTGACCGGCCCCTACCGCTTCGTCGTCGCGCCCGGCGCGGGACACTTCCTCACCGATCAGGTCGCCGACCTCGTGACCCGCGAGCTGCTCGCCCACGTCGCCGGCTGACTCCGCCGCCGGCGTCGCCGACCGCGCGCTGCGCGGTCAGAACGGGAGCTGCGGGTTGCTCGCCGTGCGCAGCAGCTCGAGCCGCGCGTTCGCCATGCGGCGCCAGGCATCGCCCTCGGGCGCAAGCACGTAGAAGCGGTCCTCGCGAATCGCGGCGACGGTGCGGTCGGCGATCGCCTCCGGTGACAGGCCCTGGGAGATGGCGACCCTGATCGCGCCCTCCACCGCGTCGCGCTCCGCCGACGCGGGCAGGTCGCCGCGCTTCAGGTGCAGCGGGCGATTGCGCTCCGACTCGCCGATCTTGGTCGCGACCAGCTCGGGGCACAGCGCGGACACGCCGATGCTCGCACCCTTCGTCTTCAGCTCGAGGTAGAGGCTCTCGCTCAGGGCGAGCGCCGCGTGCTTGCTCACGAAGTATGCGCTGGTGGTCGGGCCATAGGTGAGCGCGGCCATCGACACGGTGTTCACCAGGTGGCCGGGCTCGCCCGCCGCGAGCATGCGCGGCACGAAGGCGCGGATGCCGTGCAGCACGCCGAAGGTGTTCACGCCCAGCACCCACTCGAAGTCGCTGAGCGGCGCTTCCCAGCAGAGTCCGCCGGCGAAGACTCCCGCGTTGTTGCAGAGCACGTGCGCGGCGCCGTACGCGTCGTAGGTGCGCTCGGCGAGGGCGAGCAGGTCGTCCTGAGATGCGACGTTCGTGCGCACCGCGAGGCAGGACACGCCCGCCGCCGCGAGCTCCTGCGCGACGCCGGCCAGCGCAGCGCTCTCCACGTCGGCGAGCACGACGCGCATGCCCTCGGCGCCGAAGCGCTTCGCCAGCGCGCGGCCGATGCCGCTCGCCGCGCCTGTCACGACTGCCACCCGTCCGCGCAGCTCGTCCACGCTTTGCCTCCGTCTGTCCGGGTCAGCGGCGTTGATAGACGACGCAGGCCTCCCATTCGAGCGGAGCGTTCTTCCACCAGAGCGCGCCGAGGAAGACGCGCGGCGCGTAACCCGGGAAGAGCGCCTCCGGCTTCTGGAGCAGCGTCTCCTGCTCGGGATACTTCACGGCGACCACCACGAACTCGGGGCGCGCGCGCAGGATCGCGGCGTAGTCCGTGACCAGCGGCGTCGTGCGCCGCCAATCGAAGAACGCGGGCCCCGTGCGGCCGCGGTAGTTGTCGAAGCGATTCGACGCGAAGTAGGGCTGAATCGCGAAGGCGCCGTAGCCGGTGGCGAAGATGCGATCGCCCTCGCTCGCGTTCTCGCGGAGGAACGTCGCGACGTCGCGACCCGCGGAGTAGGCGTTCGTCCAATCGAAGCGCAGCGTCGCGTAGGACCAAGAGAGGTGGAGCGAGAGCACGAGCGCTGCCGCAGCGGCCCCCGCCGCGCGCAGCATCGGCCGCTCGCGCGCATCCGCCGGCCAGCTCGCCCACAGCGCGAACACGAGCAACAGGAAAAGCATGCCCTCGTGCCAGGGGTGCGCGTGCGCGACACCCGCGAAGGCGAGCAGCGCCAGCGCGGGCGCGAGGAAGAGGCCGAGCGCGCGGCGCTGCCGCAGCCACGCGAGCGCCACGAGCAGGACGCCGAGCGTGGTGGGCGCGAAGCCGGTGAGAGCGCCGTTCAGCAGCGCCCAGGCGTTCGCGAACGCGGCGCGCGGGTGCGTCTCCGGGCCGGCGGGAATCGCGACGTGATCCGTTGGCGGCCACAGCAGTGCGACGAGCGCGAGGCCGAGCGCGAGCAGCAGCGCCATGCCGAGCGCGTGGGCGCGCAGCGTCGCGGGCGAGAGCGCAGCGCGCGCTCGCCAGACGTCGCTCGAGTGCAGCGCGGCGAGCGCGGCTGCGATCAGCGTGCCGGGGACGCTGACGCACGCGAGCCCTGCGAGCAGCGCAGCGAACGCCGCGGGGCGCGCGAAGCGCCGCGGCCACAGCGCCGCGAGGGCGTAGAGAGCCGGCGCCGCGAGCGCGTAGGGGCGCGACACCACCGCGTACTGGAAGAGCGGGAAGTACGCGAACGGAATCGCGACGCGCGCGGCGAGCGGGAGAGGCGAGCGGAAGAGCAGCAGCCACGCGGCGAGGAGCGCGAGCGCCGCCGAGAGCACACGCATCGTCGCGTAGGGAGCGCCGAGGCGGGCGGGCGCCGCGAGCAACGCGTGCCAGAGGCCGGGGTTGCCTTCGTAGCGAAGCCACGTCGAGAGCAGCTCTCCGAGCGGCGCATCGCGCGCGACGAGCCAGGCCTGTGCCTCGTCGAACCACGGCTCGTGGCGCCAGCCCGCGAGCGCGAGCGCCGCCGCCAGGGCGCACAGCGCTGCCGCGGCCACGCTCCGCTGCGCGGCGCCGCTCAGTCGCCGCCCTCCGCCGCGCGCCGCAGCGAGGGGCCGCGCGCGCTCATTGCGGCGTGCGCTCGAAGGCCGGGGCGCCCGCGTACACGGTGTGGAACGACTGCTTGTCGCACGTGTAGATCGACACCCCCGGCTGGCCGTACACGCTCGGGTCGTCGAGCGATCCCACCTTCAGGATCACGGCCCCCGGCATGCCCGGCGCGCGGCTCACCAGGTGCGTGCCGCAGTTCGGGCAGAACTCGCGCGTCACCGGCGCGGCCAGGTCCTTGCGCGCGAACCTCTTGGGCTCGCCCGCCGTGTACCGGAAGTCCGCCTCGGGCGTGACGATCAGGGGCAGCGAGTTGCCGCCGGTGAAGTACTGGCACTCGCGGCAGTGGCACATCAGCTTCATCAGCGGCGCGCCGCCCGCCTCGTAGCGCGTCTGCCCGCAGTAACAACGTCCCGTCAGGGCCATTGCGGTCTCCTGTCCTGGCGAAGCGCACGCTACCGCGGCGCGCCAGCGCCGCGCGAGCGCTCGCTGCGGCGCGACGCCGCGATACCGTGGCCGCAATGTGGTTCCACTTCGACTTCGCGACCTGGGCGCGCATGATCCGCCTCGCGTTCGGCGAGCGGCGCGTCGCCATGCGCGCGTGGTTCCTCTACCGCCTGCTCGTGTGGGTGCCGCTCGTCGCGAGCTTCCACGCCGTGTGCTTCTTCCTCGACGCGCTGCTGTTCCCGCGCCTGCGCCGCGTGGAGGTGCGCGCGCCGGTTTTCCTCGTAGGCCATGCGCGCAGCGGCACGACGCTGCTCCACCGCCTGATGAGCCTCGACGGCGAGCGGTTCTGCTCGAACCGCATGATCGAGCTCTATCTGCCCTCGCTGCTCCAGAAGAAGGCGCTGCGCGCGCTCGGCGCTCTCGACCGCCGCTGCCTGGGCCGGCGGCTCGCGAAGCGCGTGCGCGCCTGGGAGGAGCGCCGCTATCGCGCCACGCGCGACATCCACGCCATGGGTCTCTTCAAGCCCGAAGAGGACGACCTCTTCTTCTACTACTCCTGCGCGTCCGGATTCTGGATGACGAAGCTCCCATACCTCGGGAAGCTCGACTTCTACTACGTGGACCAGTGGCCCGAGCGGAGGCGCCGCCGGCTGATGCGCTTCTACCGCGACTGCATCCGCCGCCAGCTCTACCTCGACGGGCGGTCGAAGACCTACACGTCGAAGAGCCCCGTGTTCGCGGGCCGCGTGGCCGCGCTGCTCGAGGAGTTCCCCGACGCGCGCTTCGGCATCACCATGCGCGACCCGGGCGAGACCATCCCGTCGCTGCTCAAGCTGCTCCAGACCTCGTACAAGCTCCAGGGCGTCGAGCCCACCGAGGCCGAACGCGCGCTCGAAGTGCAGGTGGAGATCTCCTTCGACACCTACCTGCATCCCCTCGCCGTGCTCGCGCGTCATCCCGAGGCGAAGCGCGCGCTGATCGACTACGCCGAGCTCACCGCCGCGCCGCGCCGCGCGGTCGAGAAGATGTACGCCGAGCTCGGCTTCGACGTGACGCCCGAGTTCGCCGCCGTGCTCGCCGCCGAGGATGCGCGCGCGCGCCGCCACGAGACCAGCCACCGCTACAGCCTCGCCGAGTTCGGTCTGCGGCCGGACCTGCTGCGCGAGCGGCTGGGGGAGCTGTACGAGCGGTTCGGGTGGGCCCACTCGAAGCCGTGAACGGTCGTTCACCTGGCTCGCCGCCGCTTCGGTCGTTACCGGTGTGACCGCGTCTGACACGCCAACACCGCAAGCTCGCAGCGAGGACGGAGATGAGCGACAGAAGCGCGATCGAGTGGACGGACGCGACGTGGAATCCCGTGCGCGGCTGCACGAAGGTGAGCCCGGGATGCAAGAACTGTTATGCGGAGACCTTCGCTGAGCGGTTCCGCGGCATTCCTGGTCATCCGTTCGAACAAGGCTTCGATCTACGACTCGTCCCTGGGAAGCTCGACGAGCCCCTTCGCTGGCGGCGAAGCCGTCGCATCTTCGTGAACTCGATGAGCGACTTGTTCCAAGCAGATGTTCCAACCACGTACATCGCGCGAGTCGGCCGCGTGATGGAGCAGGCGAGTTGGCACGTCTTTCAGGTGCTGACGAAGCGGCACGACCGAATGCGCGACCTGCTGTCCGGCGAACTCGCATGGATGGCGAGTCTGCCGAACGCGTGGTTCGGGGTGAGCGTCGAGAACCGCCGCCACGGCCTCCCCCGCGTCGATGTGCTCCGCCGAACTCCCGCGACCGTTCGCTTCCTTTCGATCGAGCCGCTCCTGGAGGACATCGGCGCACTCGATCTCCGCGGAATCGACTGGGTGATCGTGGGCGGCGAGAGCGGCCCGCGCGCGCGCCCGATGCGCGAGGAGTGGGTGGTGTCGGTTCGCGACCAATGCCGGAAGCAGAAGGTCGCGTTCTTCTTCAAACAGTGGGGAGGCGTGCGGAAACAGAAGGCAGGGAGGGAGTTGCTCGGGAGGACCTACGACGCGATGCCCGCAGGCTTCGCTGCATGACGCTGCGCGACGAGCAAGGTGAGTTGCCAGAGGTCGGGCCTTGGGCCGAGAGGAAATACGAGCTGCTGCGCCACTACCTGAGCCTGTTCGCGACGGGGATGCGGAAGCTGTGGCGAACGCGCATCTACGTCGACCTCTTCACGGGAGCCGGCCGGGCGGTCGTCGAGCGGACCGACAAGCGCGTGCCAACCTCAGCGCTCATCGCCCTGACGCTCAAGCACCCGTTCGACCGATACGTGCTGTGCGAGGGCAATCGCTCGCGGATGGAGGCGCTCCGGGCGCGGGTCTCCTTGGCGGCGCCCGGTCGCGATGTTCGATACGTGCAGGGTGACTGCAATCGAGGAGTCGATCGGATTCTGGCTGAGCTTCCAGCCGCCACCGCTTCTGACGTGTTGACGGCCTGCTTCGTCGATCCGTTCGGGATCTCAGATCTCAAGTTCGCGACTTTGCGACGCCTCGCAGATCGCCGGCGAATCGACTTCCTCGTGCTCGTTCCGTCGCACATGGACGCAACTCGCAACGAAGCTCGGCTGACGCGCGACGAGGACCCCTTGCTCGATGACTTCCTCGGCTCGCGCGACTGGCGCGCGCGCTGGTCGGCGGCTTCGCGAGCCCCCGCGCCTCCGTCCTTCGGGGGGTTCATCGTCGAGGAGTTCGGACGGTCGATGCAGGGCCTGGGGTATCTCCGCTTCGACCCCAAGGACGCGGAGCTCGTCGACGCACATGGGCGGCGCCTCTATCACCTCGCTCTCTTCAGCAAGAATCCGCGCGGTGCAGATTTCTGGAAGAAGGCGAAGCGGTCGGCCTCGAGGCAGAGAGAACTCTTCGATGAG
>CAYWRY010000142.1:0-10189 GCA_964460485.1 uncultured Spirochaetales bacterium | reverse complement strand
CACGCTCGGCGCCGCGCCGCCGCGCGCGAAGGGCAGCGAGGTCACGCGGCGCTAGCGCGGGCCCACGCGAGATGCTCCGCCACCGCGCGCACGAAGGCGTCGGGTGCTTCGAGCTGCGGCTGGTGCGCGGCGTTCTCGAGTACGACCCGTCGTGCGCCGGGGATCGCGGCCGCCATGCGCGCGCTCGCCGCGATGAACTCCGCGTCGAGCGCGCCCACGATCGCGGTCGTGGGACACGCGATTGCCCGCAGCCGCTCGCGGAAGTCGGGGGCGTGCCTCAGCGCGAGGCCGAGCGCCTGGTAGGCGGCCGGGTCGGTCGCGACGACGCGCGCGTTTCGCCAAGCCCAGAAGCGCTCGGAGCCCCACTCCCGCTCGAGCCGGCGGTCGGGTTCGCTGCGCGCCGGATCCGCGGGCGCGCGCGCGCGCAGAATCTCCGCCAGCTTCGTCATCCCTTGCTCGCGCCCCACGTAGGCGGCGAGCCGCAGCGCGCTCTCGTCGATCCAAGCGAGCGGCTCGGCGGAGGTGCAGAGCAGGATCAGCGAGGCGACGCGCTCCGGCGTCGCGAGCGCGACGCGCTGGGCGAGCATGCCGCCCATCGAGTGCCCGAGCAGATCGCAGCGCGCGACCCCGAGCGTCGCGAGCGCCGCCGCGATGTCGGCGGCGAGCGCGTCGAGCGTGTACGTCGCCTCGTCTCCCGTGTGAGTCGACTCCCCGTGGCCGCGCAGGTCGAGGCTGACGATGCGGCGCGCGTGCGGGAGGAGCGCGTCGATCACCGGCGCGAAGTCCTGACGGAAGCCGGTGAAGCCGTGCACGAGCACGAGGGGACGCGGCGCCTCCAGGGCGCCCGCGCCGAACGCCTCGGCTGCCAGCGCGACGCCATTGGCCGGGACGTGCCGAGCCGCCACGCGCCGCTCCGCCGCCCTAGCTGTGCAGCCGCGGTGCGCGCGGCAACGCTGCGACGACGTCGGCCTCGTGCTTCGCGAGCTCGACGAGGCGCCCCCGCACGGCGTCGCGCGGCGCGGCCGTCTCCGCCAGCTCGACGTACACGTTCTGGTGTCGGGCCTCCGCGCGCTCGAGGCCCGCGTAGAAGCGCGCGAGCTCCGCGTCCACCGACGGCAGCGCCCCCGCGAGCAGGCCGAGCCGCTCGCAGCTGCGCGACTCGATCAGGGCGCAGAAGAGCAGCGTGTCCACCAGGCGCTCGGGATCGCGCGCGCGCGCGGCGGCGCGCAGCCGGCCCGCGTACTGGCTCGGCTGCTGGCGCCCGAAAGCGACCCCGCGCCGCGCGAGGTGCGCGAGTACCTCCTCGAAGTGCGCGAGCTCTTCGCGCGCGAGGGCAGCGAGCGGCGCCTGGAGCGGGAGGCGATCGGGGTACTGAAAGAGGAGGCGAACCGCAGTGCCCGCGGCCTTGCGCTCGAGGTGGGCGTGGTCGACCAGCACCTCGTCGAGGTGGGCGAGCGCGTGTTCCGCCCAGCCGGGCTCGGTGCGCGAAGCGATCAGCCGCATCGCGCCCATCCTACGGAAACCAGCGGGGTCGCGCGCGACGGCGTCGCTGCGCGCCGCGCGCGGTCGCCCTGCGCTACCCGTCTCGGGCTCGCGGCGCGCCCGCTCCGCGTGCCCCTCCATCGCCTCACTTGCGGAGAACCGCGATGTACCCCGGCGTCCACGCCAAGGCCTTCCCCGACAAGCCCGCGATCGTCATGGCGGGCAGCGGCGAGGTGGTGACCTACCGACAGCTCGACGAGCGCTCGAACCAGGGCGCCCAGCTGTTCCGATCGCTCGGCCTGAAACGCGGCGACCACATCGCGATTTGCATGGAGAACAACGCGCACTACCACGCGATCGCCTGGGCCGCGCAGCGCGCGGGCCTCTACTACACCGCGATCAGCTCGCGGCTGACCGCGCCCGAGGTCGAGTACATCGTCGACGACTGCGACGCGCGCGTCTTCGTATGCTCGCGCGAGAAGGGCCAGCTGGCGCAGGAGCTGCTCGGCAAGTGCCCGAAGCTGCTCGCGCGCTTCACCGTGAATGGCGACGTCCCCGGACACGAGCGCTGGGAGACCGCCGCCGGCAAGCAGCCGAAGACGCCGATCGCCGACGAGTCCGAGGGCGGTCCCATGCTCTACTCGTCGGGCACCACCGGTCGCCCCAAGGGCGTGAAGCACCCGCTGATGGACGCGCCGATCGGCACGCCCAATCCGCTGGTGATGCTGATCCTGGGCCTGTACGGCGGGACCGCGGACGCGATCTACCTCTCGCCGGCGCCGCTCTATCACTCGGCGCCGCTCGGCTACACGATGTCGTTCCTGCGCCTCGGCGCGACCGTCGTGGTGATGGAGCACTTCGACGCGGAGCAGGCGCTGGCCCTGATCGAGAAGCACCGCATCACGCACTCCCAGTGGGTGCCCACCATGTTCGTGCGCATGCTGAAGCTGCCCGAGGAGGTGCGGGCGAAGTACGACGTGTCGAGCCTGAGGGTGGCAATCCACGCAGCCGCGCCCTGCCCAGTCGAGGTGAAGGAGAAGATGATCGCCTGGTGGGGGCCGGTGATCTTCGAGTACTACGCAGGCACGGAGGGCCAGGGCTTCGTCGCGATCAACTCGCAGGAGTGGCTCGCCCACAAGGGCTCGGTGGGGCGCGCGATGAACGCGAAGCTTCACGTCCTCGACGACGAGTTCCGCGAAGTGCCGACCGGCGAGGTGGGCACGATCTACTTCGAGAGCAACGCGAAGTACTCGTACCACAAGGACGAGGCGAAGACGGCCAGCGCGCGCAGCCCGCAGGGCTGGACCACGCTCGGGGACGTCGGCTACGTGGACGCCGAGGGCTGGCTCTACCTAACAGATCGCAAGGCGTTCATGATCATCTCCGGCGGCGTGAACATCTACCCCCAGGAGACGGAGAACTGCCTGATCGGGCACCCGAAGGTGGCCGACTGCGCGGTGGTGGGCGTGCCGAACGAGGAGTTCGGCGAGGAGGTGAAGGCGGTCGTGCAGCCCGTCTCGATGGCGCTCGCCGGCCCCGAGCTCGAGCGCGAGCTGATCGAGTGGTGCAAGGCGCGCATCTCCCACGTGAAGTGCCCGCGCTCCGTCGACTTCATGGAGGAGCTGCCGCGCCATCCCACCGGCAAGCTCTACAAGCGCCTGATCAAGGACCGCTACTGGGGCAACAAGAGCAGCCGCATCGTGTGAGGCCGAGGCCACACACGGCCGAGCGCAAGCGTCGCGGCGAGCTCCAAAGGGGCCAGCAGTTGCGGAGGAGGTGAGCGTGACGCGGGTCGGTCGGTACGAGAACGCCTTCGAGGTGGCGGAGTGGCATCGGCCGTTGCCGGCGGGCGCGCGCTGCGAGCCCCTGAAGCTGGTCACGCCCGATCGCGCCATCTCCCACGGCTGGCTCTACGCGCGCGGCGGCGAGGACACGGTCGTCTGCCTGATGCACCCGCGCGCGAACTTCTCGCGCCACTACGCGGTGCCCGGCCTCGTCGACGCGGGCTTCGCGGTGCTCTGCCAGAACTCGCGCTGGCTCAACAACGACGCGACGCTGATCCACGAGCGCGTGTTGCTCGACGTCGCCGAGGGCGTGAAGCTCGCGCGTTCGCGCTACGGGCGCGTCGTCCTGCTGGGCAACTCCGGCGGCGGCTCGCTCTACACGTTCTACCTGAGCCAGGCGCTGGCCCCGAGCGGCGCGCGGCTGCGCGACCTGCCCTGGGGCGAGCCCCTCGACCTGAACGCCTTCGAGCTGCCCGCCGCCGACGCGGTCGCCTACCTGGCCGCGCACCCCGGCGAGGGCCACTACCTGCTCCACGCGATCGACCCCTCGCTCGTGGAGGAAGGCGACCCGCTCTCCTGCGATCCCGCGCTCGACCTCTACGACCCGGCGAACGGCTTCGCGCCCCCGCCGCAGTCGTCGTCGTACTCGGCCGAGTTCCTGGCGCGCTATCGCGCCGCGCAGCGCGCGCGGGTCGCGCGCATCGACGCGATCGCGCGCGCGCGCCTCGCGGCCAAGGCCGCCGCCCGCGAGCGCGCCGCGAAGACGGGCAGCGCCGCCGATCGCCGCGCGGCCACCGTCACCGACTTCATGCTCCTGTATCGCACCGACGCCGACCCGCGCTACGTCGACCTGTCGCTCGACCCCTCGCAGCGCGACTACGGCTCGCTCTGGGGCCGGCGCCCCGACGTCGTCAACTACGGCGCGGTCGGCTTCTCGCGCGTGGTCTCGCCCGAGGCGTGGCTCTCCACCTGGTCGGGAAACACGTCGCGCGCGGAGATCGCGCACACCGGCGCGCGCATGACGCTGCCCGCGCTGGTCGTTCAATACGACGGCGACAACGCGATCTTCCCCAGCGACACGAATCTGATCGCGGACTCGCTCGCCTCGAAGGACGTGACGCGCCGCTCGGTGCCCGGCGACCACTACGGCTTCCCGGCGCACACGGGCCGCGACGTCGCCGTCGAGGAGGTGGTCGCGTGGCTGCGGCGCCGGTGAGCGGCGCGCTCGTGGAGGTGGCCACCTACGCGCGCCGCGTGCGCGCGTCAGCGGAGCGCGTCTGGGAGAACGTGCACGACTTTGAGCACCTGCCCTACCTGCACGCCGGCAGCTTCCGCAGCATCCAGTGCCGGCACGCGGACGCGCAGGGCTGGCGCGCCAGCGTGGGGCTCGCGAGCGGCGCGGAGATCGACCTCGAGCTCGCGCTCGCTCCGGACGGCCGCTCCTATCACTCCCGGACCCTCGCCGGCCCGGGCGCCGGCACCGACGTCTGGACCGAGGTCGCCGCGATCGACGCGCACGCCACCGACGTCGCCGTTCACTTCCTCTTGCCCGCGCCGCTCTCGCCGGCCGGGCGAGAGAAGCTCGGCGCCGCCTTCGTGCACCTCTACACGCGGCTCTGGGACGAAGACGAGGCGATGATGCAGCGGCGCCAGGCGTTCCTCGACGGCGTCGCCCCGCGCGTTCCGCGCCCCGGCGCGCGCCCGCCACAATCGCTCGGATCCGTGGACGCGCTGCGCGCGCGGCTCCCGCTGGTCGCGGCCGTCGGCGACGACCGCTTCGTGGTGCGCGAGCACGCTGGCCAGCTCGTCGCCCACGCGGCCGCGTGTCCGCACTGGGGCGCGGAGCTCGCCGGCGCGCGCATCGAAGGCGGTGCGCTGGTGTGCCCGTGGCATGGCTACCGCTTCGACCTCGCGAGCGGGCGCGGCCCCGCGTCCCAGCGCTGCCGCATGCCGGCGCGCGCGCGCGTGCGCGTGGCGGAGGGCGGCGAAGCCTGGCTGGAGGTCTCTTGACCGCCGCCGCGAAGCCGCTGGCGGGGATGCGCGCCCTCGTGCTCGGCGGCAGCCGCGGCATCGGCTTCGCAACCGCGCGCCTGCTCGCGCGCGACGGCGCCCACGTGGTCGTCGCCGCGCGGCGCAAGGCAGTGCTGAACGAGGCGCTGGCCGCGCTGCGTCGCGAGGCGCCCGGCGCCTCGCTCGCCGCCGTGATCTGCGACGGCGCGAGGCCCGCCCAGGTGCGCCGCGCCGTCGACGGCGTCGCGAAGGGCGGCGGGCTCCACGCCCTCGTCTGCATTCCCGGCACGGGCACGTTCTCGCCGCTGCTCGCGATGAGCGACGCCGCTTTCCGCGGCGACCTCGAGGCGAACGCGCTGCCCGCCTTCTACGCGGTGAAGTACGGCGGCCGCGCGATCGCGCGCAGCGGCGGCGGCTCGCTCGTGCTCATGTCGTCGAACGCAGCCGCGTTCTCGAACCGCTACCTCGGCGCCTACGGCGCCGCGAAGGCCGCGGTCGACTACCTCGCGCGCGTGGCGGCCGACGAGCTCGGCGCGCTCGGCGTGCGCGTCAACTCGATCCGCCCCGGCATCACGCGCACGGACGGCACCGCCTTCATCGCGAGCGCGCCGCGCGTGCTGCGCAAGTTCCTCGCCCAGCAGCCGCTCGCGCGACTCGGCGAGCCCGAGGAGGTGGCCGACGCCATCCGCTTTCTTTGCGGCCCCGAGTCGCGCTGGATCACCGGCCAGAACCTCACCGTCGACGGCGGCCATTCCCTGCGCGCCTTCCCCGCCCTCGACGAGCTTGCCCGCGCCAGCGTGGGCGACGCCCGCTTCGCCGCCGCCCGAGACGGAACCATCGACGACTGACCCGCCGCACACGGCCCCCGCGACGGCTATCAACACGCGGTCGCGGTGGCTCACTGACCGGCAGAGAGCGAGCCGCGAAACGCAAACTCAGCGATCGAACGCGGCTCGAGAAGCGCGCGCGGCCCAGCCCCGCGAAGCGGCGCAGGCCGCGTTCGATGAGAAGCCCAGCCAGCGAGTGATCTCGCAACACAGCAAGCCAGCCCGGCAAGCGACCCAGCTCCGCGAAGCGGCGCAGGCCGCGCGCAGCGAGCCGAAGGCGAGCGGAGAGTCACAAGAAATGGACGTCGGCCTCACCCACATCGCCCTGCCGGTCACGGACGTGGAGGCGAGCATCGCGTTCTACGAACGCTACGCGGCGATGCGCGTCGTCCACCGTCGCAGCGATTCCGCACAGGGTCATCAGGTCGTCTGGGTGAGCGACGGCACGCGAGCCTTCGTGATCGTGTTGATCCAGGTCGATCGCGTCACCAGCCCGCTCCTGCCGATCGCACACCTGGGCGTCGGCTGCGCGTCGCGCGCCGAGGTCGACCGACTCATCGCCGAGGCGCACGCCGAGGGTCGCAACGTGTGGGGACCGACCGATTCTCCGCCGCCAGTGGGCTACTGGGCGCTGATCGCCGACCCGGACGGCCACACGCTCGAGCTCTCCCACGGCCAAGACGTGGCGCTCGCCGTCGCGAACGGCTGAACGCGCCGACCCGCCGTACCCGGCGGCTAGCATGCGCGCGATGTCTCGGTCCCCCGGCGCATGAGCTGGCTCGGCCTCGTCGCGATCTTCGCGCTGATCCTGCTGAACGCGTACTTCGTGGCGACCGAGTTCGCGCTGGTGGCCGTGCGGCGCAGCCAGGTGCAGATCTGGGTGGCCGAGAACCGGCGCGGCGCGGCCGCCACGGCATACGCGCTGGATCGCCTCGACGACGCCATCGCCGCGACGCAGCTCGGCATCACGATCGCGAGCATCGGTCTCGGCTTCCTCGGCGAGCCCGCGCTCGCCGATCTGATCTCTCCCCTGCTGGCCTCGTTCGGCGCCGACTCGCGCGCGACCGCGCACGCCGTCGCGATCGGCATCGCCTTCGCGCTCGTCACGTTCCTGCACGTAGTGGTCGGCGAGCTCGCGCCCAAGGCGCTCGCCCTCGACCGCCCCGGCCCCGTCGCGCTGGTGTGCGCGCGGCCGCTGCTCTGGTTCGGCAAGGCCTTCCGGCCGGTGATCACGGTGATGAACCGCGCGGGGAACCTGCTCGTGCGCGCGATCGGCGTCACGCCGGCCGGCCACGGCGAGAACACTCACTCCGCGGCGGAGCTCGCGCTGCTGGTGCGCGAGGCGGGTGACGCCGGCCAGCTCCGCAGCGACGCCGTGCAGATGCTGGGCAACGTCTTCCGCATCGGCGACAAGACCGTCGCCGACGTGATGGTGCGGCGTGATCAGGTGAAGGCGGTCCCGCGCGACATCGGGATGGAGCCGCTGCTCGACGTCATCCGCGAGGAGGGCTTCACGCGCTTCCCGGTCTACGAGGGCACCCTCGACCGCATCGTCGGCGTGCTGCACGCCAAGGACGTGTTCTACCTGCACTCGCTAGCGATGCTGGTGATCCTCGAGGACGCGCTGCGGCCGCATCTCGAGATCGCGCCCGACGTCTCGCTGGCCGACGCCCTGCGCCTGTTCCGCCGCACGCGCCGGCACCTCGCCATCGTGCGGGGCAAGGACGGCCTCGTGCTGGGCATCATCACCCTCGAAGACGTGCTCGAGCAGATCGTCGGCTCGATCGAGGACGAGCAGGACGTCGCCGACGCCCAGGCGCCCGGAGAGTGGTCGTAGCGATCGGAGCGACGCGCGACCGAGAGCTGCGCCGGCCGCGCCTACGCGAAGAGCATCCGCTGCGCGTAGAGCGTGTCCACGTATTCCTTCACCGCACAGATGCGCCCGTCGCGGATGCGGAACGCGAAGTGGTAGAAGTTCCGGTAGTCGTGCCCCTTCGCCGTGCGCGCCGTCATCACCATCTGCAGCGCGACCCACTCGCCCTCCGCGACGATCGCCTCGACCTCGATCCCGAACGGCACGCTGGCGTCGTAGAGACCGACGCCGCTCGCCATCAGCGCGAGCACGGCGGGCTTGCCTTCGCGCAACCCGCCGAGGGGCGAGGACGGCGGCACCCACCAGGTGACGTCGTCGGTCAGTAGGTCGGGCAGGCACGGGTCGCCGCTGCTGATCGCGCGCAGGTAGCGCCGCACCAGCTCCTTGTTCGCCTCGCTCATGCGATCTCCTCTCGCGCGCGCCCACGATACAGTCGCCGCGCTCGCGGCTCGCGAGCCCGGAGGGCGCCATGTCCGCGCACGCGATCGATCTGTGGGTGAACGTGACGATGGGCGAGCAGGAGCCGCCCGAGTTCCTGGTGCGCGTGAAGGAGGACTACTTCAAGGGTGGCGAGGAGTTCTTCCAGAACATCGAGCCGGAGCGCTTGATCGCCGAGATGGACGAGGCCGGCGTCGAGAAGGCAGTCGTCGCGCTCGACGTCGCGAGCCCCTCGCGCCACGCGCTTCGCTTCGCCGCGAAGTACCCGGGTCGCGTCTACTACTCGGCGAGCCTCCGCCCGACCGGCCGGATGCAGGAGGTGTGGGAGCTCGAGGCGCTCGTCGCGAGCGAGCCGGTGGTGATGGCGCGCGTGGTGCCGTTCTCGACCGATCTTCCGCCGAGCCACGCCAACTACTACCCGCTCTACGTGAAGTGCATCGAGCTCGACCTGCCCGTCTCGATCAACACAGGGCTGCCCGGACCGCCGGTGCCCGGGGAGTGCCAGAACCCGCTCCACCTGGATCGCGTGTGCTTTCAGCTTCCCGAGCTGAAGATCTGCATGGCGCACGGCGCGGACCCGTGGTGGAGCGTCGCGATCCGGCTGATGATCAAGTACCGGAACCTGCACCTGATGACTTCCGCGTACGCACCGAAGTACCTGCCCGCCGAGCTGACCCACTTCATGAACACACGCGGCCAGGACAAAATCCTTTTCGCATCGGATCATCCGGTGCTGTCGTTCAAGCGCTGCTTGTCGGAGGCGCAGAAGCTGGATCTGCGCCCCGGCGTGCTCGACAAGTACCTGCGCGCGAACGCCGAGCGGCTGTTCTTCTCGCCGCGCAAGCCCCGCTGAGCGCCCACCTGGAGATTGCCGATGGCTGCGAAGAAGAAGGCCGCCGCGAGGCCTGGCGCGAGGCCGCGCAAGGCGGGCGCCGCGAAGAAGCGGCTCACCCCGCGCGGCGTGGCGCGCGGCCCGGCGCCGGGCGAGATGGCCCTCGATCCGCGCAGCGCGGGGCTCGCCGAGCTGACGCGCAGAGTGGAGGAGGAAGGCGCCGCGGTGCTCGCCGCCTATCGCGAGCCCTACGCCGGCGCGCCGATCCTGCTCGCCGCGCTGCCGCGCGAGCGAGTCGAGCCCACGCCGTTCCAGCGCGATCTGTCGCCCGCCCACGCGAAGCGGCTCTCCGAGAAGATCGCGGAGACCGGCGCGTTCCTGGATCCGATCATCGCCGTGCTCGCCGAGGGCGGCGGCTTCTGGACGCCGAATGGGCGGCACCGCCTGGCCGCGAGCAAGGTGCTCGGGCTGCGCGCGATCACCGCGCTGGTCTCGCCCGACGCGGACATGGCCTTCCGCATCCTCGCGCTCAACACCGAGAAGGCGCACAACCTGCGAGACCGAGCACTCGAGGTGATCCGCATGGCGCGCGCGCTCGCGGGCCGCGACGCCAAGGCGAGGGAGTCGTCGTTCAGCGCACAGCTCGAAGCGCCGGAGCTGATCACGCTCGGCATCGTCTACGAGCGCGAGGGGCGCTTCGCGGGCGGCGCGTACGGCTCGCTGCTGCGCAAGGTCGACCGCTTCTCGGACGACGCGCTGCTGAAGAGCCTGACGCAGCGCGAGGGGCTCGCGGCGCGCCTGCTCGAGATCGACGCGGAGGTGAAGCGCATCCTGAAGGCGCTCGAGGCGCGAGGCATGCGCTCACCCTATCTGCGGAACTACGTCGTGGCGCGCATCAACCCGGTGCGCTTCGAGCGCGTGAAGCCGGGCGAGCGCTCGAAGA
>CAYWRY010000141.1:0-10525 GCA_964460485.1 uncultured Spirochaetales bacterium | reverse complement strand
GCTAGCAGCGCACGTTCGGAGGAATGGCCCCGAAGTCACAATTGGGTATGAACGTCCCCGAAGTCTCGCTACTTCAGCTGCGTGCGGTCGTAGTCGAGGATGGTTCGCGCGATGATCAGGCGCTGGATCTGCCCGGTGCCCTCGTAGATGTCCGTGATGCGCACGTCGCGGAACCACTTCTCGAGCAGATGCTCGCGCGACACGCCGAGGGGCCCGAGCAAGTCGATGCAGCCCTGCGTGATCTCGCGCACGGCGCTGCCGCCCTTGGCCTTGCTGATCGAGGCCTCGAGGTTGTTGTGCTTACCGTTCTCCGACAGCCAGGAAGCGTGGAGCACGGTCAGCATCGCCGCTTCGTGCAGCGCCTCGAGGCGCTGGAAGCGATCGGCCGCCGCGCTCTTGCCGTGGATGCCGGCACCGTAGGAGAGGTCGACGCCGGCGCCCTCGAGCTGCTCGCGCGTGAAGTCGAGCGCCGCGCGCGCGATGCCGAGACCGAACGCCGCCGTCGCCGGGCGCGTCATGTTGAAGGTCTTCATCACGTCGCGGAAGCCGCCCGACTCGCCTTTCGGAATCTCCTCGCGGCCGCCCAGCAGGTGGTCGCGCGGGATGCGGCAGTTCTCGAACACATAGGCCGCCGTGTCGTCGGCGCGGATGCCGAGCTTCTTCTCCTTGTGGGCGACGATGAAGCCCGGCGCCGTCTTCGGCACCAGAAAGGACTTGATGCCCGCACGGCCCGCCTTCCGGTCGAGCGTGGCCCACACCACGGCGCCCTCGGCGCGGCAGCCGGTCGTCACGAAGATCTTCTCGCCGTTCAGCACCCACTCGTTCGTCTGCTCGTCCAGCACGGCCGTGGTCTGCACGAGCGACGGGTCCGAGCCGCAGCCCGGCTCGGTGATCGCCATCGCCAGCAGCATCCCGCCCCAGCGCGCCTTCTGCTCCGGCGTCCCGCTCGCAGAGAGCGCGGCGTTGCCGAGCCCGCCGCCGCCGCTGCGGCGCATGCGCACCGAGTAGTCGCCCCAAGTCTGCGCGGCCGCCATCAGCAACCCGAGCGTCACCGGTCCGGTGTCGCCGGGGCCGGCCTTCCCCATGATCGAGAACGCCCCGGGGAAGTCCTTCGCTTCGGGCAGCGCGTCGGGAGGGAACTCGTGCTCGTTCTCGTCGTAGTGCCGCGCGTATTTGCGCGCGACGAGCGACTCCGAGCGCACATAGTCGAGCACTCTCTGGTCGCGGTCGCTGAGGGTGAAGTCGATCATCGACGATCTCCTGCGGTTTTCGTTTCGTGGGGCGCGCTGCGCTCAGAGCGCGGCGACGCTGTCGAGCACCGAGAGCGTGCGCGCGTGCCGGTACCACATCTCGACGGGGTGCTCGCGAATGAAGCCGTGGCCTCCGAGCACCTGCACGCCCTCGTCGGCGAGCTTCACAGTCTTCTCGGCCGCGTAGCCCAATGCCTGTGCGGCCTCGCGCGTGGCGTCGCGGCGGTGCTCGAGGACGCTGGCCGCGCGCCAAGCGAGCCAGCGCATGGCGTCCGTCTCGATGCGCATGTCGGCGAGCGCGAAGGCGATCGCCTGCTTCTGCGCGATCGCTTCCCCGAAGGCGTGCCGGTCCTTCGCGTAGGGGATCGCGTACTCCATCACCGCGCGCGCGAGGCCGGTGAGCAGCGCCGCCGTGGCGGCGCGGCCGCTCGCCAGCAAGCGCCGCGCGTCGATGCCGAGCTCGCCGCCGAGGCGCGCCGTCGCGGGCAGCTCGACGCCCTCCAGCGCGAGCGAGACGGCGGGCAGCGCCTTCGTGCCGAGCAGCTTTTCGCGCTCGCCGACCGTGACGCCGGGCGTGCCGCGCGGCACGAGGAACGCGTCGAGCGCCTCGAAGCCCGGCTTCGCCGAGTTGGCGCGTCGTGCGACCACGAGCAGATCCTCCGCGCGGTCACCCATCACGACGAAGCGCTTGCGGCCGTTCAGCACGAACTTGTCACCCTTCGCCTCCGCGACGGTCGAGAGCGCGAGCGGGTCGAAGACCGGCGACGGCTCGATCCAGGCGATCGCGCCGCTCGCGAACCTCGCGCCGCAGAACTTCGGCAGCAGCCGCGCCTGCTGATCGGGGGTGCCGTGGTCGGCCACCGCGAAGGCGAAGGCGCTGGGCGCGGCCGCCGCGAGCGCGAGCGCGGCGTCGCCGAAGGCCAGCTCCTCCAGCACGAGCGCGTTCGTCACCGGTGAGCGCGCCTCGCCGCCGCCGCCCACCGCCGCCGGGAGCTGCGTCGCGGTGAGACCGAGCTCCCAGGCTTGCTGGAGGAAGCCGTCGGGTAGCTCGCTGGCCTCGTCGGCGGCGCGCGCCGCCGGGCGCACGACCTGCGCGGCGAATTCGCGCAGCGTGTTGCGGATCAGATCCTGCTCTTCGGTCGGCCCAAAGGAAATCATCGGATGGCTCTCCTCATGCGCGCCTGGCGCGCGGGGGGAATGGGTTTGCGCGCCCCGCGGACGCGGTCATCGCCGCACCTCCTCGTCGCCGCGCGGCCGCGCGATCTGGTGGAAAAAGTGGTCGAGCGCTTCGCGGCCGCCTTGCTTGGTGAGCAGCTCGCGCTTGCGCGCGTCGCGCGGGTCGAGGAAGCCGAGCGCCACCGCGCACCAGACGCGCGCGTCGGCCGTGTACTGCACGTCGGCGCGCGGCGCGAAGCCCTGCATCACCCGGCAGCTGCCGTCTTCGATCGCGACGGTCCACACGCCGCCGCCGGCGCCGGTGAGCCGCACCTCGAACACGAGCTGCACGCCGCGCGCGCGCTCCTCGCGCAGCAGGAACGGCAGCGCCTCCATGATCGACTGCGCCGACGTCTCGTTGAAGCGCTCGAGGTCGAGCTCGAGGTCGGTGGTCGCGTGCCGCACGTACCAGTGGGCGAGCGACGAGATCACCGGCGCGAGGTCGTGGGCGCTGGCGGTGGCGGAGTAGAGCCCGCGCTCCCCGTCCTCGCGCGCCACGAGGCCGTCGGCCTGGAGCTGGCGCAGGCGCGACGAGAGCACGCGCGGCGCGATGCCCGTGCGGCGGCGCAGCTCCTGGAATCCGCAGGGCGCGAGCAAGAGGTGCCGGACGAGCACGAGCGTCCACTTGTCGCCGAGCCAGTCGAGGGCGCGCGCGACCGGGTCGAAGATCGCCGCGGGCCGCGGAATCGCGCGCTCGGCCCTGGACACGCCACGCCTGCGCTGCGCGCCGCCGCGGCGCGGCGAGGTCGAAGCTCCCGCGCTGCGCGACGGCTGCCGGGCTCCGTCGGATTCTCTTCGAGATATCCGCTTTGCCATTGGCGAAAGTATCTAGTGGATATCGATTCAGAGCGCCAGGCCCGTCGGCCCCTCGTCTCGCGAAGAGGCCGCCGCCCATCGCTGCCCACTCCGCGCAAATGCCCCTCCCACCGGGTCAGCCGCGGCGCGCAGCGCCGCCGGCTGCATCCGCCGAGCCCCGGCCGGCAGAGCCGTGCCTTCGCCACTCCCCGCCCAAGCCCCTGCAGGTTTCCCACGCCCGCCTTTCTCCGTACGCTGAAAGGGCCGGAGGTGGACAGAGGATCGCCGGCGGGCAAACACCGCTCGCGGGAGGAAAGTCCGGGCTCCAAAGAGCAGGAAGGTCGTTAACGGCGACCCGGGGCGACCCGAGGGAAAGTGCCGCAGAAACACACCGCCGATGGCCGGCGATCTCGCGCGCGCGGTGAGCGCGCGCGAGGGAGGCACAGGCAAGGGTGAAATCGTGAGGTAAGAGCTCACGCGTCGCCGGGTGACCGGCGGCGGGGCAAACCCCTTCCGGAGCAAGCTCGAATAGGGGTGCTGCCGGGAGTGGCTCGCTCCCGAACCGGAGACGGTTCCAGCGCCCGGGTGAGAGCGCTCGAGCGGCGCAGCAATGCGTCGCCTAGAGGAATGATCCTCGCCGGTGGAGGGCAACCGAGACCGGAACAGAACCCGGCTTACCGTCCACCTCCGGCAAACCGAGGCGCGCGAAGCGCGCGCTCGGTTTGCCGGGCGGCGTTGCAGCGGGCGGCGCTTTGCGCCGCCGCTGAACGCCGCCCCGCTGCGCGCGGCGATCAGAACTTCTGGCCGAAGCGGATGCCGACCGTGCGCGGCGTGCCTGTCGCGATCGCGATGCGGGTGCAGGTCTTGAAGTCACACTGCGTGCCGCGCGCCACCTCGAGGCGCTCGTCGCCCACGTTGTCGACGAAGAGCTCCGCGTGGAAGCTCTCGCCCTCGACGCCGAAGGAGAGGTCCACGAGTTGATAGGCCCCGTTGCGGCCGCCGAGCACCGACTGCTCGGCCGGCAGCAGCGCGGAGCGCGTCGAGCCCTGGAACACCAGCGAGCTCTGCACGTAGGCGCCGAGCCCCATCAGGTCGAAGGAGTAGCGGCCGGTGAGGTTCGCCTTGTAGCGCGGCACGATCGGCAGCTCGGTGCCCTTGGGCGCGAAGTCGAGGGCTCCGCAGGTGCCTGGTGTGGCCGTGATGTCCTTGCAGAAGTCGCTGTCGAGCTCGCCGTCGAGGATCGAGATGCCGCCTGCGAAGTTGAGGCCGTCCACCGGCACCCAGTCGAAGGCGGTCTCGAAGCCGACGATCCGGGCCTTTCCGGCGTTCGTGATGATGGTGAGGCCGTTCGGCCCGAGGTACGAGAACTGGAAATCGTCCCATTTCTGCCAGAAGAAGGCCCCGTTGAGCCGCAGGCTGTTGTCGAACCACGAGGTCTTGAAGCCGACCTCGTAGTTGGTCAGGAAGTCCGCCTCGTAGGGTGGGAACTGGCTGTTGCGGTTCACGCCGCCCGGCCGAAAACCCTTGGACCAGGTCAGATAGATCATCCGCTCGTCGTCGAAGCGATAGGTCAGGTTCACCTTTGGCGTGTAGTCGTCCTGCTTGACGACCGTGTCGAGATTCGTGCAGGGCGCCGTGCCGGCGAAGTTCGTGAACGGGACCCAGCTCGACTCGTCGAAGCGTGGATCGCCGTTCTGGAAGCTGCACAGCGTCTCGCCGTTGCGGCCGCTGCCACTGAACTCGTCGGCGTAACCGAAGAAGCCCTCCAGCGAGTTGCGCGTGCGGAACAGGCGGATGCCGCCGGTGAAGGTGAGCTGGTCGATCACGTCGACGCTCGCTTCTCCGAACAGCGCGTAGTCGCGGTCGACGCGCTTCTGATTCGTCAGCCAGATCGTGTCGGCCCAACCCGTGACCTCGTAGTCGGTTAGGTCGAGGTCGTCGATCAGGTAGCGCTGGTGGATGCCGTGGGCCTGACGCTGAAAGAAGAAGCCGCCGATGGCGCGGAAGCGCGCGTCCTGCGGCGACGCCACGCGGATCTCGTGGGCGTGGCGCCGATACTTGTCCATGCCCTCGATGTACTGGGTGGGGTCGATGAGGAACGTGCCGGTCGAGTCGTAAAAGTAGTAGCCGGCGGCGTCGTAGAAGAACGAGTAGTCCGAGTAGTCGCTGTGAGTGTCGTCGTCGCGCTGGAGCCACGAGCCGGCGTAGGTGACGTCGAGGTTCGCGATCTTGCCCTCGATCGTGGCCGCGGCCTGGAACCAGCCGTCACGGGCGTGCTCCGGCCGGAAGCGCGCCGTCTTGCGGCCAGAGAGGGCCGGGTCGTAGTTGAATCCGCCGTTGCCCTTGCTGAGCTGACCCATCACGGTGGGCGTGACGGTCCAGCTGTCGCCGAGCTCGATGCGCAGCGCGGCGCGGGCGCCGTAGGTGTCGACGTCGTTGTAGTCACTCTCCACGAGGCCGGCGTTGTCGATCGTGACGCCGGCGGTCGCGTAGCTGCGCGTCGCGAAGACGTTGTCGATGTAGCCGCCCCGGTGCTTGCTCCAGCCCACGAGGCGAACGGCCACCTTCTCGCCGAGCGGCACGTTGACCATGCCCTCCGCGATGTAGCCCGGCTCGTCGCCGATCAGGTTCCCCTCGACGTCGTAGCTCGCCTCGAACTCTCCCAAGCGCGGCTTGTTCGTGATGATGCGCACGGTGCCCGCCTGGGAGGACGCGCCGTACAGGGTGCCCTGCGGGCCGGCGAGCGCCTCGACGCGCTCGATGTCGTAGAGGTGGACGTCGAGCGCGCCCTGGATCGTCGTGATCGGCTGCTCGTCGAGGTACTGCCCGACCGTCGGCTGGGAGCCCGAGTGGTTGCCGTTGTCGCCGCTGCTCACGCCGCGGAAGAACACGCGCGAGAAGCCGGGGCCACCCGAGGTGTACGAGAGGCTGGGCAGGAACTTCGCGTAGTCGTCGAAGTCCTCGACGCGCAGGTCGTCGAGCTGCTGGGTGCTGAACGCCGTGATGCTGACCGGCACGTCCTGCAGATTCTCCGTGCGCTTCTGCGAGGTGACGATGATCTCCTCGACGCCACCGCTGCGATCGGTCGCGTCGCTGGTCGCCGGAGCCGGCGCGGGCTGCGCCTCCTGCGTGCGCGCGGGGGTGGCGAACGCCATCGCCGCCGCGAACGGCCCGAAGGCCGCGACGTTGCGCTTCCGCTTGGCGAGCTCCCGTTGCATCTTGCGCATTCGGCTTCGAGTCATTGTCCCCTCCATTGGGTGAGACGCGAGCGCAGCCGCACGGACCAGTCGTCGTACGGCGTCGCGGGGTAGGCGCCGAGCACGGCGCCGAGCACGCGCTCGGCGGGCCGCAGCCACTCGGCGTAGTTGCGCCACTGGTCCTTGCCTTCGCGATAGATCGGGCGGCGCACCTGCTCGGAGCTCGCAGTGCGCACGGCCCGGTCGTTCTCGTAGAAGTGCAGGCAGCGCTCGTCGAACGGCAGATCGCAATACGCCAGCAGCGCCCGCACCTCGCTCTCGAAATCGTCCACGACGCGCTCGTAGATCGAGCGGTGGACGCGACCGGGCAGTACCCGGTCGAAGTGCGCCATCAACTCGACGTAGTCGCGGTAGTAGTGCGCGATGTCCTCGAGGTGGTAGGTGAAGTGCTGCCCGCGCGCGAAGTGCTGCTTGTAGCCGGAGAAGCAGCAGGCGAGCGGGTGGCGGCGCGCGTCGACGATCTTGGCGTTCGGCAGGATCAGGTGGATGAAACCGACGTGGGCCCAGTTGTTGGGCATCTTGTCGACGAAGAACGGCGCGCTCGTCTTGCGCTGGATGCGCGTCTGCGCGAGATAGCGCTCGCCCAGCTCGCGCAGCTGCCTCGGCTCGAGGTCCTCGAGCACGTCGGGATACCTCGAGGTGCCGGCGCGCGACTTCTTGCCGCCCAGCTCGCGCGACATCTGGATGACGTCGGGCAGCTCCTGCGTCCCCTCGACGAGGGGATGGCTCGCCAGGATCTGCTCGAGCAGCGTCGAGCCGGCGCGCGGCAGGCCCACGATGAAGATCGGGTCCGGCGACGCGCAGCCCGAGCCGGCGCGCTCGGCGAAGAACTCGGGCGTGAACAGCGCCTTCGAGCGCTTGACGTGCGCTCGGTTCTCTCGCCAGTCGTAGCGGATCACGCTGCGCCGCAGCGTGTTGCCCCGCTCGTAGTGCTCGAAGGAGTCCGCGAAGCGCTTCGCATCCTCCTTCGCCTTGCCCAGCGCGAACTGCAGGTGAAGCTGATCGTCGAGGCCGAGGTCCGTGCGCGCCGCCTGGCGCTCCATCTCGCCAATCTCGCCGTCCGTGAAGCGGAAGGTCTTCAGGTTCGAGAGGCTGAACCACGCCTCGCCGAGCTGCGGCGCCAGCGCGAGCGCACGCCGGTAGGCGCGGATCGCCTCGGCCGTGCGGCCCGCGGCCTTCAGCGCGTGCCCGTAGCTCGTCCAAACCTTCGGGTGGCCCGGATACTCCGCCAACACGCCGGCGTACAGCTCGGCCGCCGCGTCGATCTCGCCGATGCGCGTGAGGATTCCCGCCTTCAGGTTGCGGTAGGCGGGGTTGCGCGGATCCGTCGCGAGCAGCCGGTCGATCTGCTCGAGCGCGGGGATCGCCTTGCCGGCGCGATTCAAGACGAAGGCGAGCTGGAGGCGCGCAGGGCTGAAGCTCGGCGCGAGCTCGAGACAGCGCGCCAGCAGATTCTCCGCGTCGCCATAGCGCGAGAGGCGCGCGGCGATCTCGGCCAGCATGCGGATCGCGGCGACGTCCGTCGGCTTCTGGTACAGGTGGGGCCGCAGGATCGTCTCGGCCACGTCGAGCTTGTTGGCGCCCAGTGCGGCGGCGGCCCGCAGCAGCCGCGGGTCGCGCGTGGAGTGCTCGACGTGCTTCAGGTAGGCGGCGTCGGCGCCAGCGTCGTCTCCGAGGGCGCTGCGATGGTCGGCGAGCGCGCGCCAGGCATCGGGCAGCGCGGGCGAGATCGCGACGGCACGCTCCAGGGCCGCGATCGCGGCTTCACCCTGTCGGTCCGCGCCCAGCGCGATCCCGAGCTCGTAGTGCGCGGCGCCCCAGCTCGGCGACCGCTGCGCGAGCGGCCCGAGCACGGCCAGGGCGCCTTTCACGTCTCCGAGCCCGCGGCGCGCGATGCCCAGGATGAGCGCCGCCATCGGCTGCTCCGGCGCGACGCGAAGGATCTCGGCGGCCTGCTCGGCGGCGAGCGGTAGATCTCGCGCGAGCAGTCGCCGCGCGTGCACGAGCGCGACCTCGAGCGTGCCGATCGGTGCTGCGCTTGCGCTCATCGCGTGCTGGCCTGGCTCCAAGAGGTTTCGCGCCATCCTACTCCGAAGGGGCGCGGCCGCGGGACGAGAAACTCGGGCTCACTCCGCCGTGCGCGGCTCGCCGTCCGGCGCTGCGGCCGGCCCGGCCAGATCCATCCGCAAGCAGCGCACCCGCATGCGCCGTTCCGGGTCGTAGCCGAGCCAGCGTCGGTCGGGCACCTGATCTTGCGGCACCTCGCGGAAACCCTGGCGCTGGAAGAACTGGCCCACGCGATCGCTGGTCGTGCAGGCGAACACGTAGGCGAGGCCGAGCCGGCGCGCCTCGGCCACGCCCCACTGGACCAGCGACACGCCGACGCCCTCGCCGAGGAATCTTGTTAAGGCGTAGAGCGAGGCGATCTCGCCGCTCACGCCGTCGCCGCCCGGCAGCAGCGCGCCGATGCCTGCGAGGTGGCGATCCTCCACGAACGCGCCGAAGCCGTGGGCGAGCACCGCGTCGACCGCGGCCTCGTTGCGGTTCAGGAGGAAGCCTTCGGAGACGCCGCGCTTGATCAGGTCGTCGGCGGCGTCGAAGTCGTCGACGCCGAGCGGGCGCACCTTCATGTAGCGCTTGCGGGTGAAGAGCGTGCCGCTGCCGGCGTAGGTGAAGAGCTCGTTGGCGAGGCCCTCGGGCGCGCACACGTTCACCGCCGGGATGCCCGCCTCGAGCATGTCGCCGATCTCGCGCAGCAGCGCGACGCGCGCCTCCTGCGGCAGATTGCGCGCGGGATTCGCGAGCAGCTGGCGCAGCTCGGCGCGATGGACGAAGGAGAGCCGCTGGCCGTGCTTGTTGCGGATGCCGCCGCGGGCGTCGAGCCAGACCAGCTTGAAGACGCCGAGCCGCACGGCCAGCTCGCGCACCGCGTCGCCGAAGTCCGTGCGCCGCGCGACCGCCACGCCGACCCAGGGCTGCACGCGCAGCACGCGCCACACGTTCGCCTCGAGGCGCGGCGAGCTGGCGCGCAGCCGCGTGCCGACGCCGACCGGCGCGAGGGAGGTGCGCAGGGGCGCGATCAGCACCGCGTTCGCGTTGCAGGCCGCGAGCTCGCGCAGGGGTGCGGCGAGCGGCGCGAGATCCACGCCTTCCGGCAGCGCGATCGCCAGCGTGCGGTCGCGGAACTCGCGCTGGTAGAACTCGCGCTCGGTGAAGAGCCCGGCCTCGGGCGCGCTCCGCCGCGGCCGCGGAGGCGCGGAGGCCGGCGCCGCGCCGGGAGGCTCCCCGCTGCCCGCGCTCATCGCCGCGCTCCCAGGGGCGCCGCGGGTCCGTGCTCGGCTGTCTCGTCCCTCGAAGCCACGCTCCGACTCCGCCGGTGCGCGGGCTGCGCCGGGCGCCGCGCTACGCGCGCGCGCCGCGCACCTCGCGGATCGCCTCGATCACGCGCGCGTGGATGCCGCCGACCGTCGCGACGACCCCGCGGTTTTGCGCCAGCGTTCGGCCGTGGCGGAAGTCGAGCGACTTCCCGTCCACGTCGCTGACCGCGCCGCCCGCCTCCTCGACCACCAGCATGCCCGCCGCGTGGTCCCAGATCTTCTCGCGGTAGTCGGCCCGCGTGGGCATGCGCAGATAGATGGAGGCGTCGCCGCGCGCGACCGCGCCGTACTTGCACTGGCTGTCCATGCGCAGCGGCGGCGCCGTGATGCCGAGCCGCGCGGCGATCTTTGCGGACTCGTCCTGATCGCTGTGCTCCGCCTCCACGGACTCGCAGAAGCGCGCGCTCGCCATCGACGCGATTTGCGACACGCGCACGACCCGTTCCTCGCCCGCGCGCCAGAGCGGAAACTCGCGCGTGCCCTGGCCGCGCACGGCGGCGAGCAGGACGCCGGTGCCGCCCGCGCCGTCGTCCAGGCTCGGGCAGCCGAGCACGCCGGCGACGACCTCGCCGTGCTCGATCAGGCTGAGCGCCACCGCGTACTGCTCGCGGCGCAGGAAGCCCTTCGTGCC
>CAYWRY010000140.1:0-10622 GCA_964460485.1 uncultured Spirochaetales bacterium | reverse complement strand
GCATTGCCCGGCGAGGTCCACACACCGCGTTGGTTCTTGCACAGGATGTCTAGGTCGACTTCGCAGCCGTGCTCGCTCTCGCGCTTGTCCACGCCGCCCCCGAGCCAGGTGGTGTCGCCGAGGAAGATCGGTCCCGAGCGCACGAGAACGTCGACTGGAGATTCGCGCCGAATGGCGCCGATTGGTCTGCGGCGCGACCAGAGCACGTTCGCAGATTTCCACGAAATCGCGCGATTTCCTTGGTGAGCGCGGAAGGGATCGAACCTTCGACCTAGGGATTAAGAGTCCCTTGCTCTACCAGCTGAGCTACGCGCCCCGGAAAGGCGCCGGACAGTATGGACTTCGCCCCGGCCGGGCAAGGGAGCACGCCCCGTCGGAGGCTGCGCCGGGTGCCGGCGCGCCAAAGAAACTGGCGGTGCGCCCGGCCGATCGAGTCCTCTGCTTCGTACGTGACGCGGGCATCCGAAGGCGAACGGAGGCGCGCATGGCAGGGGCTCCCGACATCGGCGATCCGGCGCCGGATTTCGTGCTGCCGTCGATCGACGGCCCGTTCCGGCTCTACGACCGGCTGCGCGAGAGCGCGGTGCTGCTGGTCTTCTATCCGAAGGACGACACGCTCGTCTGCACGCGCCAGCTCTGCAACTACCGCGACCACCTCTCCGAGTTCCGCTCGCTCGGCATCGACGTCGTCGGCGTCAACCACGACGCGGCAGCCGCCCACGAGCGCTTCGCCGCGCGCTACCAGCTGCCCTTCACGCTGTGCTCCGATCTCGACCGCAGCGTCGCGCGCAGCTACGGCGCGCAGCCCTGGGGCGTGAGCGCGCACCGCACGCTCGTGGTCGTCGGCGAGGATCGGCGCGTGTGGTGGCGGCACTCGGAGCTGCGGTTCTTCCGGCGCGAGGCGAGCGAGCTGCTCCAGGTGATTCGCGAGCTGCGCGCAAGCTACTGACGCGCGCTCACGGCAGCGCGTACGCGACGACGTGATCGCCGAGCGGCGAGCCGAGCCCGATGTGCCCACCGGGCGCCACCACGAGGAACTGCTTGCCATCCGGCCGCAGCTTGTACGTGATCGGCCCGGCGTGGAGGCCCGCGGGCAGCGCGAAGGTCGCCACCAGCCTGCCGTCTTCGGCGTCGTGCACGCGCAGCACGGTCTCCGTCGTGCCGCCGTGGAAGACCAGGCCGCTCGCGGTGGCGAGCGCGGGGCCAAACGCGGCCTGCACGGAGTCGATGGCGCCGGTCGCGGTGGGCGCTCTCCATGCGATCTCGCCGCGCGCGAGGTCGACGGCCACGACCTCGCTCCACGGCGGCTTGTTGCACGGCAGGTCTTCGACGCGCAGCACGGTGCGCCCGCTGAGCTGGCTCAGGCGGAAGCGCTCGCCGGTGCCGCGGCCCGTGAGAAGCCACCACAGGTTGCGCAGCGTGAAGCCGCGCAGCGGCTGGACCTCGGCGCCGCCGCCCGTCGCGCGCTCGGCGACTTCGTCGAGGCGCACGACGTGCACGAGGTTGTTCACGGGAACGAACAGGCGCTGGCGCACGGGGTCCCAGGTGGCGCCCGACCAGTTCGCGCCGCCCGCGGTGAACGGGTAGAGCACGGTGCCGCGCGTGCTCGGCGGCGTGAACAGGCCGTCGTTGTGCAGCTCGGCGACGCGCTTGCGGCACTCGGCGAGGTGCTCGGGCGTCGGCGCGTACAGGTCGTTCGGATCGAGGCGCTGGGGCACGAGAGGCGGCGGCGCGCTCGGGATCGGCTGCGTGGGCGACGTGCGCTCGCCCGGCAGGTCGGACTTCGGCACGGCGCGCTCGTGCACGGGGAAGATCGGCGCGCCGGTGTCGCGGTCGAGCACGAAGACGAAGCCGTGCTTCGTCGCCTGCGCGACCGCGTCGACGCGCTTGCCGCCGCGCTCCAGCGTCACGAGCACCGGCGGCGACGCGAGGTCGTAGTCCCAGAGGTCGTGGTGCACGGTCTGGAAGTGCCAGCGCCGCGCGCCGGTCTGCGCGTCGAGGGCGACGACGCTGTCGCTGTAGAGGTTGTCGCCGAGGCGGTCGCCGCCGTAGAAGTCGGGGCTCGGCGTGCTCACCGGCAGGAAGACGAGGCCGCGCTCGAGATCCGCGGTGATCGTGGACCACACGTTGACGGCGCCTGTCAGGCGCGTGCCAGTCTCCCAGGTCTCGGCGCCGGGCTCGCCGGGCTGCGGGATGGTGTGGAAGGTCCAGCGCACGGCGCCGGTGCGCACGTCGAAGGCGCGCACGTGGCCGGGCGGCGCGTCGGGGCGCAGCGTGTCGGCGATCGAGCTGCCGACGACGATCGAGTCGCCGACCACGGTGCCCGGCGACGTGACGTTGTACTCCCACGGGTCGTAGAGCGGCGCGATGCCGGCGAGCAGGTTCACGTGGCCGCCGGCGCCGAAGCCCGCGCAGGGTTTGCCGGTCGCCGCGTCGAGGGCGAAGAGGCGCGCGTCGAGCGTCGCGAGGAAGACGCGCGCCGCGCATGCGCCGCGCGCGGCGGGATCGCGCCAGTACGCGACGCCACGGTTGATCCACATGTTCGCGTAGGCGCGGCCGCGCTCGAGGCGCGGGTCGAAGGTCCACAGCTCGCGACCCGTCTCGGGATCGAGCGCGATCACGCGGTTGCGCGGCGTCGTGAAGATGAGGCGCCCGTCGACCTCGATCGGCGTCGACTCGAAGGCGCTGCCGCGGTTCACTTCGATCGGGAAGTCGCCTTCCCAGAAGTCGCCGTGCCGGTAGCGCCACGCGACGCGCAGCTGCTTCACGTTCGCGCGCGTGATGTCGGCGAGCGGCGAGTAGCGGCCGCCGCCGGGCGCGCCCTCGGTGAAGGGCCAGTCGGCGGTGGCGGGCGGCGCGGGTGCGGCGGAGGTGGTGGCAGCCGCCGCGGACGTCGGCGGCGCGGACTTCGCGGCGGCGGCTTGCGCGCCGGCCGCCTCGGCGCGCGCGACCGGCGTGCGGAGGCCGAGCATTCCGGCGAGCGCGAGCAGCGCAGCGAGCACGGGCAGCGCGCCGAGCGCCACAGGAAGGGCGAGGCGGTGGCGTTTCGCGGGTGTCATGGGCGATCTCCGAGCAGGGCGCGAGAGACGAACTCGACGACGCCGTCCTCCACGCGCGCCTCGTCCAGCGGACTCGCGGCGGGAAACGGATCCCAGTGGCGATGCACCGCCCACTGCGCCGCCACTTCGAGCGTCATGCGCGCGGTGAGCGCGACGTCTTGCACCGGCGCGAGCTGGCCGCTCGCCGCGCGCATGCGCAGGTAGCGCGCGAGCGGAGTGACGACGCCGCCCCGACCGCTCTCGGACCACAACGCGGCGAACTCCGGGAAGTCCTGCGCGCAGCGGTCGAGCAGCTTGATGGCGACGCGGTGGGCGCCGAGCAGGCGATAGAGCTCGCGCACGATCGCTTCCACCTCGGCGCGCGGATCGCGCGCGCGGTGGCGGCGCAGCGCCGCCTCGAGCGCGGGCAGCCGCGCGTCGCGCGCGAGGCGCTCGCGCAGCATGCGCAGGGTGCGACCCGGTCGCGGCGTCGGCACCGGCAGCGTGCGCGGCAGCGGAATCGGCTCCGCGCGGTCCGCGTGCTGGAGCGCCTCGTGGAGCAGCGCGTCCTTGCTCTCCACGTACAGGTAGACCGTGCCCTTCGCGACGCCGAGCGCCTCCGCGACGTCCGCCACCTGCGTGCGGCGGTAGCCCTGCGCGAGGATCACGCGCGTCGCGGCGCGGATCAGCGCGTCGAAGCGATCGGGGGGAACGGAGCGGGCCATCAGGCGGCCCCGCTCGCGCAGGCGATCGGACCGCGCCGCGTCATGCCGGCCTCCGTGTCGCGCGCACGAGCACCGCCTCGCGCGCTTCGTCGCGCTCGCCGGCGAGCGCGGGATCGAAGCCCGCGGAGCGGATCGCTTCGAGCAGCTCTGCGAGCTTCGGGAAGCGGTAGATCTCCTCCGGGAATGCGGCGACCGCGCCGGCGTTCGCCGCGGTCCGCAGCGCGATCGCGAGACGCCCGCCCGGCCGGGTCACGCGCGCGAGCTCGCGCAAGGCGGCGCCGAGGTCGCGCCAGAAGTACGCCACGTGGATGCAGAGCACCGCGTCGAACGACGCGTCCGCGAAGGGCAGATGCTCGGCACCAGCGCGCGCGATCTCGATCTGCCCGGCCTTCATCTGCTCGCGAACGCGGGCGGCAGCGATCTCGCACATGAGCTGCGACGGGTCGGTGCCGACGACCCTGCCACCGGCGGCGCGGCGCGCGAGCTCCGCGAGGCTGCGACCGTGCCCGGTTCCGACGTCGAGCACGCGATCGCCCGGGCCCACGCCGAGCGCGTCGATCGCGGCGAGGTTTTCGCGCCACGTCTCTCGTGCCATCACCCAAGCGACGACGCGGCCGAGCGGCCCCCGTGCGTGACGCGACTGCTCGGCGATGAAGTGCGGCCTACGCATCGGAGCGAGCCGAGTTGCGCGCCGCTCGGACGCCCGCGGCGTAGCTCAACGCGAAGCCGAGGTTGGCGGCCGCGAAGCCGAGCGTGAGCTCGTTGACGCCGGCGATGCAGCTGCGCGGGATCACGATGAGGAATCCGATCCCCAGCGTGGGCACGAGATGCGCGAGCAGCGGCAAGTAGGGCGACGCGCGGCGGAGCAAGGAGACCCGCTGCGCGCTCATCGGCCGAGCTCGGCGACCGCGGCGATCACGTCGCCCGGGCGGCGCCAGGTCTGGGTCTCGCAGAATACGCGCAGCGCGCAGCCGCGGAGTTCGAGCACGCCGCCCCGGGCGCGGACGTCTCCCGTATAGGTCCGCCCGTCGTCGGGGTTGTAGATCGCGCCATCGTCCCAGACGCCCGGCGCGGCCGCTCGAAGCCCCCGCACGATCTCCAGACCGAGCAGCGGGCGGGCTCGCGCGGTGCGCTCCGGGTTGTTGCGATCGAGGCGCGGGCGGCCCTGTTCGTCGTTCGGTTGCCAGAGCCAGACGATGCGGCCACACAGCGTCGTCGGCTCGGACGCGCAGGGACGCAGCTCGACGATCGAGCCGAAGCCCGGCGTCGCCCAGCTCCCGGCGATGACTGCGCCCTCCGCTGCCGCGGCGCGACTGTCTGCGGCCGCGAGCGAAAGACAGTTGCCGAGGGCGAGCGCGACGAGGCCGTGCGCGACCGCGGGTGCCCGCCGCGAGCCGCGGCGGCGAGGCGGCCTTGCCAGGGTGTTCATGGGATTCTCCGGTCGGGCGCGCGGCCCAGCCTAAACTGACTGGTCGAGTCAGTCAACCGGACCGGCGACCGGCTCCGGAGCTCCCCAGCCGCCGCCGCCCGGGGTCTCGATGCGCAGCCGCTCGCCCGGTGCGAGCGCCACCGTCGCGCGGCCCGGCAGCCGCTCGCGCGTCCCGTCCGTGCACACGCGCCAGTTCTCGCCGCGCGCGCCGTCGCCGCCGCCCGCGGCGCCCCAGGGTGCGAGCACGCGGCGCTCGGTCAGCAGCGAGGCCGTGAGCGGCGCGCGCGCCTCGAGCTCGCGCACCAGGCCGTCGCCGCCGTGCCAACGCCCTGCCCCGCCCGAGCCGCGCCGCACCGAGAACTCGCGCACCAGCACCGGCGCGCGCGACTCGAGCACCTCCGGGTCGGTGATGCGCGTGTTCGTCATGTGGGTGTGCACGGCCGAGGCGCCGTGCGCAGCCGGAGTCGCGCCCGCGCCGCCGCCGAGCGTCTCGTAGTAGCCGAAGGTCGCGTCGCCGAACGCCAGGTTGTTCATCGTGCCCTGGCTCGCCGCGGCGACCCCCATCGCGCCCAGCAGCGCATCCACCACGCGCTGCGAGGTCTCGACGTTGCCGCCCACCACCGCGGCGCCGGCTGGCGGATCGAGCAGCGAGCCCGGCGGCACGAGCAGCGTCACCGGCGCGAGGCAGCCGCCGTTCAGCGGGATGCGCTCGGCGACCAGGCAGCGCAGCGCGTAGATCACCGCCGCCTCGACTACGGCGCGCGCCGCGTTCAGGTTGCCCGCATGCGCCGCGCCGCTGCCGGCGAAGTCGATCTCGCCGCGCCCGCCCGCGAGGCGCAGCCGTACGCGGATCTTCGTGCCGTCGTCGAGGCGGTCCTCGAACGCGCGCTCTCCGTCGCCCAGCCGCGCGAGCTCGCGCGAGACCTTGCGCGCCGCCGCATCCTTCAGCGCGCGCATCAGCGCGGCCACCGCGTCCGCGCCCTCCTCCGCCACGAGCTCGCGCAGCAGCCGCGCGCCCGCGCGGTTCGCGGCCAGCATCGCCTCGAGGTCTGCGACGTTGTCGTCCGGGCTGCGAGCCGGAAAGCGCCCGCTCGCCAGCAGCGCGCGCAAGCCGGCCTCGTCGAAGGCGCCGTCCGTCACGAGCGGGAAGCTGCGGATCACGACGCCCTCGTCGGCGAGCGTGCGCGAGTCCGCGGGCATCGAGCCCGGCGCGCTGCCGCCGATGTCCGCCTGGTGACCGCGGCTCGCCACGAAGAAGCGCAGCGCTCCGTCGGCGAACACGGGCGACACGACGGTCACGTCGGGCAGGTGCGAGCCGCCCTCGGCAGGGTCGTTCGTCGCGATCGCGTCGCCGTCCCTCAGCGCGGGGAAGCGCGCGGCCACCGCCCGCACCGTGGCGCCCATCGCGCCGAGGTGGACGGGGATGTGCGGCGCGTTCGCGACGAGGCCACCGCTCGCGTCGAAGACGGCGCAGGAATAGTCGAGGCGCTCCTTGATGTTCACGGAGACCGCGGTGTTGCGGAGCACGGCGCCCATCTGCTCCGCGATCGACATGAAGCGGTTGCCGGCGACCTCGATGCGGACGGGATCCCGCGCGTCCCGCGGCTCGGGTGTCGCACTCGCGCCGAGTGGGCGCGCGACTTCGCGCACCGCGAGCGTTCCGTTCGCGAGCCGCTCGGCTCGGAAGCCGGGATCGAGGACGAGCGTGCTCGCGTCGTCGAGCACGAGCGCGGGCCCGAGCACGCGCTCGCCGGGCGCGAGCGCGGCGCGCTCCAGCCAGCGCGCGCGGCTGCGCCCGAGCCCCGGAAACCACGCTTCGCACCACGCCGGCGGCCGAGCGAGCGCTGGCGCCGCGACCGGCATCGCGTCCGGCACCACGCTTCCCGCCGCGGTCACGCGCACGCGCGCGGCGGTCACCTCGATGCCGCGTGCGGAGCGCGCGTAGCCGAAGCGCTCGCGGTGGGAGCGCTCGAAGGCGGCGTCCCAGCGGCCGTCCGCGGGGGCGGCGACGGCGAGCGCCGTCTCGGCGCCCTGATAGCGCAGGTCGAGAAATCGCTCGGCGCGGCAGGCCGCAGCGGCCTCGCCCTCGCGCACCAGCGCGGCGACTCCCTCGCGCGCGAGCTCGTCCAGCAGCGCGCGAACGCTCGCCGGTGTGCCGCCACCGCCCGCGAGCGACACGCCGCCTGCGTCGCGCTGCCCGTCCCAACTGCGGGGCGCGAGCGCGATGCCGTGGGCGCTGAGCAGTCCCGCGAGTGGATGCAGGACGACCGTGCGAATGCCGAGCCGGCGCGCGACCGCGCAGGCGTGCTGTCCGGCCGCCCCGCCGAAGGCGACCAGCGCCAGCTCGCGCGGGTCGACGCCGCGCGCGATCGAGACCTCCGCGATTGCCTGCGCCATCGCCGCGTTCGCGATCTCGACGAAGCCCGCGGCGATCTCGTCGAGCGTGCGCGGGATGCCCGCTTGCGCGAACGCCTGCTGGAGCGCGAGCAGCGCGCGCGCCACCGGCTCTCGCCGCAGTGGAAACGGGAAGTGCTCTGCGGGCAGGCGACCGAGCCAGAAGTTCGCGTCGCTGAGCGTGAGCTCGCGCGCGTGCGGGCGTCCGTAACAAAGCGGGCCCGGGTCGGCGCCCGCGCTCTCGGGGCCCACGCTGAGGCGCACGCCGTCGAAGCGGCAGATCGAGCCGCCGCCCGCCGCGATCGTGTGCACGCGCAGCATCGGCGCCTTCACCCGGATGCCCGCCACCGCCGTCTCGAAGGCGCGCTCCGGCTCGCCGCGGGCGATCAGCGCCACGTCGGTCGAGGTGCCGCCCATGTCGAAGCCGATCGCGCTCGCAAAGCCCGCGTCGCGCGCCGCGTGGGCGGCGCCGATCACGCCGCCCGCCGGACCCGAGAGCAGCGCGCTCGGGCCGCGGAAGCGGATCGCATCCGTGAGGCCACCCGAAGACTGCATGAAGCGCAGGGAGGCGCCAGGCAGCTCGGCGGCGAGCGCCGCGAGGTGCGCGCGCAACAGGGGCGTGAGGTAGGCGTCCGCCACCGCCGTCTGTCCACGCGCGAGCATGCCCTGCTCCGCGGCGATCTCGTGAGAGGCGACGACGTGGCCGAAGCCCGCCTCGCGCGCGAGCGCGGCCACGCGCTGCTCCCACTCGGGGAAGCGGCTCGCGTGGATGCCGAGCACGGCGATCGCGTCGCGACCGTCGCGGCGCGCGGCGGCGAGGGACTCGCGCGCGGCGACCTCGTCGAGCGCCTCGAGCTCCTTCCCACTCGCGTCGACGCGACCCGGCAGCTCGAGCGCCCGCGCGTGGAGCAGCGGCGGCTTCTCGATCGCCAGCGCGAACAGCTCGGGGCGCTCTTGCGTGCCGATCTCGAGCAGGTCGCCGAGCCCTCGCGTCGTCGCGAGCAGCGTGGGGACACCGCGGCGCTCGAGCAGCGCATTCGTCGCGAGCGTCGTGCCGATGCGCACCTCGCATGGCGGCAGCGGATCGCCGGCGCGCCAGCCCGCGACGTCGCGGAGCAGCGCGTGAACCGCCTCGACGGGCGAGCGGTCGCTCGACAGCAGCTTTCGCGTGTAGAGCGCGCCGCTCGGCGAGATCGCGACGCAGTCGGTGAACGTGCCGCCGCGGTCGATGGCGAAGCGCCAGCTCGTCGAGCTTCGCTCGCGTTCCGCCCGCTGCGCGCGTGGCTGAGCCGCGCTTGTGGTCGCCGCATCGGGGCTGATCGACGGAGGGGCCATGGGTCGCTCGGCTTCGCCTCGCTGGGCGCGCGGCTCTGTCGCGCCTGCGGCCGTCGCGGCGAGGCCGTTCGGCGGGGCCGACCCGGGTCGCTCGCGTTCGGCTCGCTGCCTGGGCGGAGCTGGCTCGGCGGCGGCGACGGAGTGTTCGTGGTCCTCCGCGCCGGGCATCACGCGCGGGCCTTCGCTCCGTAGAGGGCGGCGCGCAGGTCGAGGGCGAGGCGCGTTCCGTCCAGCAGGACGTGGCGGGCGTTGAAGCCCTTCGCGCTGACGCGGAGGCCGATGCGGCGCGAGTCGACGTCGGAGGGCGTAGCGAAGCCGAACAGGCCGTCGGCGGTCGTCGTGCCTTCCGCGACGACGCGCGGCGCCGTGCCCTCGCGATGCGCCTCGACGACGACCTGCGCGCCGGCCACGGCCGGCCGCTCGCCGCTGGCGTCTGGGTCGGCGTCGCACACGCGTACGCGGCCGGTGCGGCCGTCCGGGGCGCGCTCGGGCGTCACGGCGAGGTCGCGCAGCCAGATCATGGGCTCGGCCACCACCGCCGCGAGCCCGGCGTCGAGCACGTGCGCCGTGGGGTTCGCGCGCAAGCTCACGTCTTGGGGCGCCATGCCGTGATCGGCGGTCACGACGAACAGCGTCTCCTCGAACAGGCCCGCCTCGTCGAGCAGCGCGAGCACGCGGCCGATGCGCCGGTCGCTCTCGTCGAGGGCGTCGCGCAAGCCGTCCGCGTGCGGGCCATAGTCGTGGCCCGCGCCGTCGGTGAGAACGAGCTCGTGGTAGACGAAGTCCGGCGGCGGCAGGTCGTCGCGCGTGAACAGCTCGATCACCTGCGCGACGCCGCGCGTGTCCACCACCGACTCGTCGGCCACCGCCTTGAACTCGCGCGCCCAGCGCGGGTTCTGGTCGGCGGAGAGCCGCGCGGTCAGCTCCTTCACGCGCCCGCGCTCGCACAGGTTGCGGCCCTCGAGCACGGCATGCTTCGCGCTGCGGCCGAACGGCGCGTAGATCGCGGCCGTCATGCAGCGCGGCCCGCGCACGCGGTGGAAGGCCTCGTACAGGCTCTCGACTGCGCCCGAGGCGTAGCACTCGGTGCCCGCCTGGCGGCCCTGCGGCGAGACGGTCTCGCGCGAGGCGCGCAAATAATAAGTCGGGTTCACCACGTCGTGATGGCCGCACCACGCCCCGCTGCCGAGCGCGGTGTGGCTCGGCCAGGTAATCGAGGGGAAGTTCACGATCTGTCCACCGGCGAGGACCGCCGCGCTCTCTCGCAGGCGCCGCAGGTTCCGCAGCGCGCTGGGATCGCGCGCGAGGCGCTCCTCCAGCTCGGTCTGATGGAGGCCGTCGAGCAGGAACACGTAGAGGCGGCGCGGCCGCGGCGCCGCCTCGTCGAGTAGCTCGGTCGCGGCGCGGCCGTCTTGGCGCGCGAGGTAGACGTCGGGCGCGACGCCGCGCTCGCTGGCGGTGCGCCCCGTCGCGTCGCAGCCGTCGACGCGCGGGAAGCCGAGCGCGGCGAGGCAGGTGGGTGCGACGTCCACGGAGCGCAGCGCGAGCGCGTACACGCCGCGCTTCACCCCGGGCCCGGCGAGCCAGAGCGGCGCGCGCGCCTGGCGCACGTGCAGGCCGCCGTGGGTGCCGGGCTGCGTGCCCTGGCACCAGTCGCGCGGCGAGACGGCGAGGTCGGGCGCGTTCGGCGAGTCGAAGAGC
>CAYWRY010000139.1:0-10793 GCA_964460485.1 uncultured Spirochaetales bacterium | reverse complement strand
CTGAGCCCCGCGCGAGCTCGCCGGCGTTCGACGGCGCAGGTTCAGACTTCGCCCCGGCGCACCGACCAGATGAAGCCGTCCCACCAGAAGTGCATCAGCGAGATCACCATCGGGATCGGGATCAGCCAGCGCCACGAGTCTGCGCCGACGCTCTCGTGGAAGGTGCCGGCGGCCGCGATCGAGAGCGCGAAGAACGCGAAGGTCAGCGCGCGGCCGCTGCCGTCGCCCGGCGTGTGGAGCACGCGGCTCAGATTGCCCCGCTCGGTCCACCACACGATCCCGAAGTACTGCAGGCTGTGGAACAGGTTCGAGACCATGAAGGCCTCGAGCGGCGGCAGGAACCCCCACGCGAAGATCGAGCCGGCGGCGACGCTCGCGAGCAGCGCGACCTTCTGCGGCGGCACGCGATAGCCCGCCGCCCGGCGCCGCAGCAGCGCGTCGACGTAGTAGACGACGAAGGCGGAGCCCGCGAAGACGACGACGCTGCGGATCGCCGAGTGGTGGGAGGCGATCCACTGGTAGACCCGCGGCGGGCCGTCGAGCCCGAGCGCTTGGAACGCGTTCAGGCCCACGAGCGTCGGTAGGAGGCTCGCGCCGGCGAGGATCGGCCCGACGTAGATCACGTGGGCGAGCCAGATGTCGAGCTGCCGGCTCGCGGCGACGTCGTTGCCGGCCTTCGCGTCGTAGATCCGCGCGAGGCCGAAGTTCTGCATGCTCGAGTGGTAGACGTCCCAGACCGCGATCAGGAAGAAGCCGGCCACGAGCGCGTGCTGCGAGAAGGCGAAGGCCAGGTAGACGCCGAGCGGTACCAGCGTGAAGCGCAGCGGGAAGCGCGCGAACACCGCGCGGTTGAAGTGGCTGCGGAACACGACGGAGAAGAGGTGGCCGTAGGTCCAGATCGCGGCGAACAGCTCGAGGCGCGTGCGCTGCTGGCCGATGGCGCTGGTCGGCTCGACCGCGAAGGCGAAGCGGCTGGCCGCGAACACGAAGGCGATCGCGAGCAGCGGCGAGAGGATGAAGCACACCCAGTCGTAGACGGGCCCGGCGATGTATCCGGAGCTCGCGCGCGGCGCGACGGCGGCGGCCGCCACGTCAGACTTCCTTCCGCTGCACGGACCAGACGAAGCCGTCGTACCAGAAATGCATCAGCGAGATCACGAACGGGATCGGGAAGATCCAGAACGGCCCCGTGCCGCCGAGGCTGAGCGCGCTCGCGACCTCGCGCGTGCCGTTCTGCAGCGCGGCCTCGTAGCCGAGGCCGGCGAGCACGATCGACAGCGCGAACAGGAGCGCGAGCGCGGGCACGTGGCGGGCGAGGCGCGTCTGGCGGCCCAGGTGGCCGCGCTCGGTCCACCACACGATCCCGAAATACTGGAGGCCGTGATACAGGCTCGTCACCGCGTAGGCGAGGAACCAGTCGAGGAAGCCGAACGCGAAGACGGTGACGAGCGCCGTCGACGCCAGCAGCGCGATCTTCTGGCGCGAGATCGCGTGCCCCCGTCGCGCGAGGTCGCGGTAGGAGACCAGGTAGTAGACGACGAAGGCGGAGCCCAGAACGAGCACGGCGTTGCCGAGCAGCGGCTGATTCGCGGCGAGCCACGCGAGCAGGTTCGACGGCCAAGTCCAGCCGACCACGCGAAACTGATCGAGCCCCTCGATCGTGGGCAGGAACGAGGCGCCGACGATCAGCGGCCCGATGTAGACGGTGTGGTTGATCCAAATGTCGAGCGTGCGGCCGCGCTTGGTCGGGTTGCCCGCCTTCGCGTCGTAGATCCGCGCGAGCCCGAAGTTCTGCATGCTCGTGTGGTAGGCGTCCCAGATCGACGCGAGGAAGGCGCCGAACAGCAGCAGCGGCAGCGAGAACGCCATCGCCAGGTAGACGGCGAGCGGCACGAGCGTGAAGCGCAGCGGATGCTTCGCGAAGATCGCGCCGTTCAGGTGGCTGCGGAACACGACGGCCGCGAGGTGGCCGTAGATCCACACCGCGACGAACAGCTCGAAGCGCGTGCGCTCGCCGCCGGCGAAGGGCGCCGCCTCGTTCCACCACGGCAGGTAGAGCAGCGCGCTGCCCGCGGCGAGGCAGAGCCAGGGCGCGAGGATGAAGAACGCGAGGTCGAAGGCGGGCGTCGCGATGTAGCCCGACGCGTGCGCGCTCGGCGCCGCCGCCACGCTCGCTACCGCGACTCCGGCTCGTTTGGCACCCATGCTGTCGCCCGACCCTACTCCCGCGCGGCTTCGCGCTGCAACGATCGGCAAGTCAGCGGCAAGGCGAGCGCAGCGCGCCGCCGGCGCGCCGTCTCCGCCGCCGCGTCGGGAGTGGCCCCGAGACGGCGCCGCGTGTCGCCCTGGCCGCGGTCGAACCGGCTGCTGCTCAGGCGCGCGTGACGAGGAGGCCCGCGCGCGGGAAGTGCACGACCACGTCGCCCACTCGCAGGTCGCTGCGTCGGATCGCCATCTCCTGCGCGGACGCGCGGACGATCGCGCCCACGATCGGGTCGCGGCCGTAGTCGTCGGCCATCACGGCGACGCCGCAGGACGAAGAGATCGTGCTCGAGTACCGACGCGCGAGCTTCCGAGCCGCCTTGCTCGTCAGCCTCGCCTCTTGGCCCGTCGCGCTCGGAGCCCTCTTCGCGATGCGCAGTGAGTAGGGATACCGACCTACGTCCAACGCATCAGGGCGCTTCGGGAGCGATGCTCGTCAGCGCCCGTTCCGACGCGAGACGGGCGTCGAGGCAGGCAATCGCCTGAGGTCCTTGCCCGCAAGCGCTCCAGGCACGCCGGAGGCTCGAACGTGGGAACGGGATCGCGTGCACGAAGTGGCGCCCGAACAGCGCCGTCGCGAGGCGCGCGGTGTCCACGCGGTTCGACCCTGGAAAGGCCGGCACTTCGCCCCGGTAGAGCGCCTTCAGTCGCTCGACGACCGTGCGCGCGGCTGCTGGGCTCGCTGCGATCACGGCTCGGGTCTCGGCGTAGATGCGTTCCCGCCTCACCGACTCCGGGAATCGCAGCGCGTAGAACGCGTGCCACGTCGCGCACTCTGCCGGGCGCCCACTCGCGCAGACCTGAGCCACGGCGTGAGCCAGGCGGGCTTCATCGAGCGCGTGGGCGCCCGCCAGCAACCCGCGCGGCTCCGGATCGGACGCGGTCGTCGCGCCGGCGAGGGTGGGAAACGATGCCTCGCGGCCCGAGTAGAAGGCGCGCGCCGCCGTGTGCGACAGGAGGGGATGACGCAGCGTGTGGACCGGCAAGCCCGCTTCCGGACCGAGCACGCCCGGAGGCAGCAACTCGTGAGCCGCGACCGATTCCCAGGTCGGCGCTCCGCAACCCGCGAGTGCGGCGGCAATGTCGCGGCGCGCGTACCGCTCGCGCAGTGCGTTTTGCTCCGGGTAGCCAGCGGGTGAGTTGAGGCCGACCAAGAGCACTTCGTTGCCGCGCGTCGACCACACGGCGACGTGTTCGAAGACGCTCGCGTACGTCTGCAACACGAGTGCGACCGTGGCGGAGTCGCTCTCGTAGCCGTGGATCCACTGGAGGTATACGCCGCCGGGCGTGAGTCTCTCCCGCGCAGCCTCGAGAAACTCACGCGAGAACAACATCTCCACGCCGGTCACCCACGGGTTGCTCGGCTCCGAGAGGATGATTCCGCAGCGCTCTCGCGTGTGGAGCAGGGCGCGGTACGCGTCGCGGCGCTCGAGCCCGACATGCGGGTCGTCGTGCGCACGAAAGTTCCATTCCGCGAACAGCGGCGCCGCTTCGATCACGCCCGGCGATATCTCGGCGACGCGAACGCGCTTTACGCCTTGCAGACGCGCGAGTTGGCCGGCGCTCACGCCCGTGCCCCAGCCGATCACGAAGGAGGTCGTGGGGTCGTCGGTGAGGAGAGCTGGCACCAGCGCCGCGTAACACATCGTCGGGAAGTCGATGGACGTATTCCCGTCCGACTTGCCGTTGTTCAAGATCGAGCGTGTCGGCCGTCCCTGATGCGGCGCCTCGATCACCGAAATGGTCGCGACGGGGTCGTCACGGTGAAAGAGCAGCTTCACCCGCTTCGCGTCGGCTGCATAGAACGCGTCCGCGCCCCGATAGGTCTGCGGAGTCGGGGCGCGCAGGTGAAAGGTCCCCGCCCCGAGCCGGTAGGCATCCCAGGCCGGGAGGAACGCAGCGCATGCGAGCGCCGCGCCGCAGGCGCCGCCCGCGAAGAGCCGGCTCGCACCCAGCACTTTCGCCGTGACGAGGGCCGCGGAGACGGCGAGCGCCCCGAGTGCCACGCGGTAGACGTCGCCGAGGTCGACCCAGAAGAGCAGCGCGTACCCCCCGAGCAGGGCACCGGCGAGGGAGCCGAGAGTGTTCGCGCCGTAGAGCCGGCCCGCGATCTGACCGAGGTCGCCGTGGCGCTCGCGCAGGTGGTGGAAGAGCAGGGGCAGCTGCGCGCCCGAGAGCGAGACGGGGACCACGAGCACCCCGAGCAGCGCGAGAAAGGTCGCGGCGTGATAGGCGCCGAACGCCTGGGGTACGTCGCGAAACAGCGAGCGCACCACGTGGGCACCGTAGGGCGCGTCGGGCACCACGATGTAGAGCGCGGTCGCGAGCGCGACGAGCGCCCACTGCGAGCCCACGATCAGCGCGCGCGGGATGCGCGGCAACGCGGCGACGGCGAAGCTGCCGAGCGCGATGCAGAGCACGAACAGCGCCGCGATCATCGCGAACGTGAAGTGCGAGGAGCCGAGCGAGAGCGCACCGACGCGGTTCGCGACCGTCTGGAGCGCCATCATCGCGAAGCCGCCGAGGAACGCGATCAGCGCGTAGCTGCCGACGCCCGAGGAGAAGCGCGCGGCCGCGCTCGGCACGGCTTCCACGCTGGCTTCGGAAGCCCCGGGTGATCGCGCGCGTGTGCGGTCGAGCAGCACGAACAGCGCGCCCGCGGCGACGTTCACCACGCCCATCGCGCGCAGCACGCCGTCGAGGCCCAGCCAGGGCACCAGTGCGAAGCCGCCTGCGAGCGCGCCCGCGAACGCGCCCGCGGTGTTCGACGCGTAGATCCACGCGTGCACGCGCGTCGACTCGGCGACCGAGCGCGAGAGCGCCTGGGTGAGCAGCGGGATCGTGCCGCCCATCAGCACCGTGGGCGGGCCCAAGAGCAGCGCGCACAGCGCCACGTCGAACGCGAAGGAGACGAGCTCGTGCCCGGGCGGCACGAGGAAGGAGATGCGCTGCGCGGCGCCGAACAGCCAAGGGAACGCCAGCGCCCAAAGGCCGATGCTCGCCTCCACCACGCCGTACACGCGAAGCAGGGCGGGCAGCTCGCTCGCGCTCGCGGCGCGCGCGGTGACGCGCTGAGCGACGCGGCCGAACAGCTCGTAGCCGAGCGCCATGCCGCCGAGGAAGATCGCCAGCACCGCGGCGGTCGCCTCGCTGTGGGAGCCGAGCAGGGTCGCCAGGTACTTCTGCCAGGCGACCTCGTACACCAGCCCGCTGAAGCCGGTGAGGATCGTCAGCAGGAGAGAGATAGGGCGCAGGGCAGGCATGGCCTGCGAGAGTGGCCCGCCAGCGGGCCCGGGTATCGCGAAATGCGCGCCGCTGCTCAGGAAATCGGCGGATCACCCGTCAGCGCGTTGGCGGCGGGCGCCAATCGCGGCCGGCCCCTCCCGGCCCGATCCCTCGGGGCAGATCTATTTGCACACAACTTACTTATTGCACTCGACTGTAACTTCGGCGTAGGCTGCCTCGCGATGTCCGAGATCCCCGCCGCCCTGGCCGATTCCTCCCGCCGCGCGCGCAAGAAGCTCGCGCTGCGCGGCCGCCTGCTCGAGGCGGCGAAGGACCTGTTCGTGGAGCGCGGCTTCCCGAACACGAAGGTCGCCGACATCTGCGAGCGCGCGGACGTCGCGCAGAAGACCTTCTTCAACCACTTCGCCACGAAGCAGGACGTGCTGCGCGAGGTGGCGCGCGCGGCCTTCGACGAGCTGAACGTCGCGGTCGAAGCCGCGCTGAAGGCGGAGCGCACCACGGCCGCGCGGCTCGCGCACTTCTTCGCCGACGTCGCGGGTCGCATGGAGCAGGGCGGCGCGATGCAGCGCGAGCTCGTGACGGAGCTGGTGCACACGGTGCACGGCATGCCCGAAAAGGGCGACCACGCGCGCCGCCTGCACGCGGCCTTCGACGCGCTCGTGCGCGAGGGGCTCGCCGCCGGCGAGCTCACGCGCCGCCACGCGCCCGAGACGCTCACGCAGATGATCCTCGGCACTTATTACGTGCTGATGTTCGACTACGCGAACCTCGACGACTACCCGATCCGCGCCAAGGCGGACGCGGCCGCGCGCTTCCTCGGCGACGCGCTGGCCGCGCGACCTGGAGAGTGACGATGGCCGTGCGCGAGCGAGAAGACGACCAGCTGCCGCTGCCGAACGGTTGGTTCGCGGTGGCGTGGAGCAAGGAGCTGGGCGAGGGCGACGTGAGGCCCGTCCACTACTTCGGTGAGGAGCTGGTGCTGTTCCGCACCCGCTCGGGCCAGGCGCGCCTGCTCGATCCCTATTGCCCGCACCTCGGCGCGCACCTCGGCCACGGCGGCCGCGTGATGGGCGAGACGCTGCGCTGCCCCTTCCACGGCTGGCAGTTCGACGGACACAGCGGCGCGTGCACCACGATTCCGTACTGCGACCGCATTCCCGCCAAGGCGCGCGTGCGCGCGTGGGATGTGCTGGAGCGCAACGGGATGATCTTCGCCTGGTACCACGCCGAGCAGAAGCCGCCGGATTGGGAAGTGCCGCTGATGCCGGAGATCGGGCACCCCGAGTGGTCCGAGCCGCGCACCTTCGAGCTCGTGATGCCGGCGCACGTGCAGGACACCCACGAGAACAACAACGACCCCGTGCATTTCCAGTTCGTGCATCGCTCGCTGGAGACGCCGCCCACCACGATCGAGTACGGCGCCGACGGGCGGCACTATCGCATCGTCAGCGACTTCATCTCGCAGGGCCCGTGGGCGAAGTACCTGGAGAAGAGCAAGCTGGTGCGCGACTCGTGGGGGCTCGGGCTCACGGCGGTGCGCACCGAGGGCATCCCCGGCGCCGGCCTGTTGATGTACTCGTCGACCACGCCGATCGAAGAGAAGCAGGTGCACTCGCGCTGGCTGCTGACCGCGACGCGCAACGTCGTCGACTTCTTCGGCGAGGAGTTCATGACGGGGCTCACGCAGGGCGTGCAGCAGGACTTCCCGATCTGGGCGAACAAGGTGCACCGGGCAAAGCCCGTGCTGTGCGAGGCGGACGGCCAGCTCGCCGAGTTCCGCAAGTGGGCGCGCCAGTTCTACTCGAATCCGGTGGCGTGAGGAGCGAGCCATGACGACCACGCGAGCGGCCAGCGCGCCGAGCGGCGCGAGCGATCAGGGAACCGGCGCCGCGAGCCGCTTTCTCGTGATCTCCAGCGACTGCCACGCGGGCCTCCCGCCCGAGCGCTACCGCGACTACCTCGACTCCAAGTACCGGGCGGCCTTCGACCAGGTGCTACCGATCCAGCTCCAGATGACGCGCGCGGCGGAGAAGCAATTTCTCGTCGCCGAGATCAACGCCGAGTGGCGGCGCGGGCGAGATCGCGCGCTCAGCGGCGCGTGGGATCACGACGCGCGCATCGAGGTGATGGACGGCGACGGCATCGCGGGCGAGGTGATCTTCCCGGACGGCATCACCGAGATGAACTCGCCGCCCTTCGGCGCGGCGCTGGGCCTGCCCACCGAGAACGTCGTGCCCGAGCTGCAGTGGGCGGGCGCGCGCGCCCACAACCGCTGGCTCGCGGAGCTGGTGGCGATGGCGCCGGAACGGCGGGTCGGCGTCGCGATCGTGCCGGCGCTGTGGGACGTCGCCGAGGCGGTGCGCGAGGTGCGCTGGGCGCGCGCGAACGGCCTCTCGTCGATCATGATCCCGGTGATGTGGGGCAAGCACGCGCCCTACCACCACCCGAAGTACGACGCGCTCTGGGCGGTGTGCCAGGAGCTGGACGTCGTCATCAACTTCCACTCGGGCCCGTCGCCGATGGAGGATTACTTCGGGCCGCCGCCGATCGGAAGCTCTCCGGTGGGCGCTGGCGCGATGGGCATCTACGTCAGCGAGGTCGCGTGGTGGAACGTGCGGCCGCTGACGTTCATGATCTGGGGCGGCGCGTTCGAGCGATTCCCCGGCCTGCGCGTCGCGATCACCGAGGGCACGAGTGTGTGGGTGCCCGAGTATCTGCGCCTGCTCGATCACCGCTACGAGGTGACTCACTACGCGCAGAAGCTCGGCGACTACCGCAGCCACCTGAAGAGCAAGCCGAGCGAGTACTTCGCGAGGAGCGTGCTGATCGGCGCCTCGTGCATGCCGCGACGCGAGGCCGAGCTGCGCCACGAGATCGGCGTCGCGAACATCGGCTGGGGCAGCGACTACCCGCATCCCGAGGGCTCGTGGCCCGTTACGCGCGAGCAGCAGCTCGAGACGTTCCGCGGCCTGCCCGAGGCCGAGATCGCGCAGATGATCGGCGGCAACGTCGCGCGCTTCTACGGCTTCGACGCCGAGAAGCTCGCGCCCCACGTCGCCCGCATCGGCCCGGAGAAGCAGCTCTTCGCGTGACCCCGAGCGGGGACGTTCCTCTCGTCGTTTGGCTCTGCGAGCGTCCCTCTCTCCAACTTGCAAACAACCGAAGGAACCTTCCCATGAAGCTTCGCTACGTCCGCAGCCTCGAGCAGATCAAGCAGGCGCAGGAGGCGAACCCCGAGTTCCTGCCGAGCACGGTGCGCTCGATCCGCTGCGTCTACGAGACCGACGCGCGCATCGCCGCCGCGCTCTTGCCGAAACCGCTCGAGCTCGCGCGGCCCGAGATCGGCGTGACGTTCTCCCACGTCGCGATGCACGTCTCGCCCGAGCGCACCGTCGAGATCGGCTCCGCGATCTTCGGCGTCGCCGCGCGCTACGACGGCGTCGAGGGCAAGTACCTGGTGACGATGCCCATGACCACCGAGCAGGCGGTGATCGGCGGGCGCGAGACCTACGGCGAGCCGAAGAAGATCGCGCAGATCGCGTTCGCGAAAGATGGCGCGCGCGTCAGCGCCAGCGTCTCGCGCATGGGCGCGACCTACCTGAGCGTGAGCGGCAGCATCGGTGCGGCGCTCGGCCCGCGCGAGTTCACCGAGTACGGCTACTGCGTGAAGGCGTCGCCGAGCTGCGAGCAGGGCCGAGCCCTCGACGGCGACCCACTGCTGGTGCGCCTCGAGTGGCGCCACACGCATTCGGGCGCGTGGCGGCTGGACGGCGGCCAGCTCACGCTCGGCGAGTCGCCCTTCGACCCGGTCGCCGACATCCCGGTGAAGCGGCTGCTGCGCTGCGAGTACGAGGAGGGCGGCAGCCGGAGCAACGGCAAGGTGCTGCGCGCGATCCCGGGCGAGTGGTTCCTGCCGTTCCTGCACGGCCGCTACGACGACGCGTCGGGCGTGGGGATCGAGATCTGATCGAGGGCGGCCTCCCGACCGAACGCCGCTCGAGATGCCGCGCGCGACCAGCCGCGGCGCGGCGCAGATCGCGCGCAACGAACAGCCGAGCGGAGCTCGGCTAGCGAACGGAGCTCCAAGAAGATGGATTTCTCGGGCCGCGTGGCTGTCGTGACCGGCGGCGCGAGCGGCATCGGCCGCGCGATCGGCGCGCGCTTCGCGCGGGCGGGCGCGACGATCGTGCTGCTGGACGTGGAGGCGAAGGCGCTGGGCGCCGCGGTGGCCGCGCTGCGCGCCGAGGGCGCGAGCGTCTCCGGCGTCGTCTGCGACGTCTCGAAGTGGGAGTCGGTGGAAGCCGCGGAGCGCGAGGTCGTCGCCCGCCACGGCAAGGTGCACCTGCTCTTCAACAACGCCGGCGTCGGCGCGCACGAGGACGTGCCGATCTGGGAGCTGCCGCTGAACGACTGGCGCTGGGTGCTGGCCGTGAACGTGTGGGGCGTGATCCACGGCATCAAGGCGTTCGTGCCGGGCATGCTCGCCCACGGCGAACCGGGCCACGTGGTGAACACCTCGTCGGGCAACGGCGGTCTCGTCGTCGTGCCGACGACGCCGAGCTACAGCGCCAGCAAGGCGGCCGTCTCCATGATGACCGAGACGCTGCACCTCCAGTTCCTGATGAATCGGGCGAAGCTGCAGGCCCACGTGCTCTATCCGGGGCCGCACATCGTCGCGTCGAACATCTTCGACGCGAAGCGCAACCGCCCGCCCGAGCTGGCGCGCGAGAAGCCGCAGGTCGCGCCGCAGGTGACGCTCGACATGCTGAAGCAGTTCGCCGCCTCCCAGGGCCGCTCGTTCGAGGCGACCACGCCCGAGGAGGTCGCCGAGCACGCGTATCAGGGCGTCGTGCGGGGCGACTACTACATCCTGCCCACGACCCCCGAGAGCGAGGCGCGCATGCGCGAGCGCTTCGAGGGTGTGCTCGCGAAGAAGAACCCGCCGCTGGCGCTCTGAGTTGGGGTCAGGCCCCAAAGGGCCACCATGCGGATCGGCGCGCGCTCGGGCGAGTTCGAGCGGCGTCGGGGTACCCGCGTGGCAAGAGCTGTTATTGCTGCTTGGCGATGTCCGGACGGAAGCTGGCCAGGTCTTGCGGCTCGACGAGCTCGATGACGTTGCCCTCCGGGTCGGAGAAGAAACAGAGGCGCACCGGGCGACCGTCGGCCAGCAGGGAGCGGTCGGAGCGGAGCGTGGCGCCTGCGGCCTCGGCACTCGCGAGCACGTCTGCGATGTGCTCGCAGTAGAAGGTGAGGTAGGCGATGCCGCCCCGCTCCGTCAGCAGCGC
>CAYWRY010000138.1:0-10922 GCA_964460485.1 uncultured Spirochaetales bacterium | reverse complement strand
GAGAGAAGAGCATCGAGGCGGCGCGAGGGGCGGGCGGGGTGGGGGGCGCGACTCCGGGCGCTCACCTCTCGGTGTGCGGAGTTGGGTGGAGAAGAACGCGCGGCGTTTGGGCGTGCTTTCGCGCTCACACCTGGAATCGTTGCCACGAGGCGTGCGATGGCTGTGCTCCGGTCGCGCCCTGCGCTGCGCCCCCCCACCCCGCCCGCCCCTCGCGCCGACGGCGTTCGCGCTTCGTTGAAGAAGGGTTGGAGAAGGGGGAGGAGCCAGTTGGCCTGCGCGGCGCTGGGTGCGGCGGCGGAGGAGGGTCCGAAGGGTGGGAGTCAGCGCACGCGGACGTTGTTGCGGAAGAAGCCCTCGAGGTCGAGACCGGTGACGCGCTCGGCGGTGGCGCGAAAGCCCGCGGTGGTCACGGGCTCGAGCTGACGCGCGAGCACGGCGACGACGGGATCGAGGCTCGTGCGCTCGCTCGTCTCCTCGCGGATGTGCGCGTCGAGCGCGTGCAACACCGTGACCGCGCGCGCGGTCTCGGGCCCGCTCGAGTGCTGCCCCGCGAGCGACGCGCCGCGGCCCCTTTGCGCCATCGCTGCGAGCGCGCGCTCGTAGCGGCGCTTGCTCACGCCGCGCGAGCGCGCCAGCAGCTCGAGCCCGTAATATTCGGCCAGCCCTTCGACGATCCAGTCGCCGTCCGCGCCGGCCCGCGCCCGGGTCACCGCGTGGAAGAGCTCGTGCAGGATCGGGCTCGTGAGGTCCGGCGTGATCAGCGGCCGGTCGGCGTGGAGGAACACGGAGTTCGGGCCCGAGAGGCCGCCGCGCCACATCGGGTCGTCGGCGGAGACGATCAGGATCCGGTCCGGCAGCTCGCCGAGCACCGCGCGCAGCTTCGGCAGCGTCCAGCGCAGCAGCGCGAGAATGTCGTTGCGGCGGACTCCCTGGCCGACGGGGCCCGCCACGGCGACGTGCGTGCCCGCGACGCGCTCGCGCAGCACGCCGATGCGGCCGAGCGCGAACCAGCCGACGGGGCGGTCGAAGTTGCGCGCCGGGTTCTCCACCTGGTAGCTGCCGTCCGGCAGGCGCAGAAAGGGCACCGCGATCTTCCAGCCGTCGGGCACTCGCAGCCGCAGCGTGGAACGCGAGCGAGCGAGCACCTCCGCGCGCACGCGGGCGGGCGGGAACAGGTCGTCGCCGCGGAACAGGGCCCAGTCGTCGGCGCAGCGCGCGTCGTACGCGGACGACGTGCGCAGGTGATCGATGCGGAAGACGTATCGGAGCACGCCGCCGCGCGCGGGCGGCTCCCATCGCACGACGGAGCCGCGCACCGCGATCTTGCCGTCGCCGCGAAAGTCGCTGTGCCGCTCCGGGTCGATCTGGAGCTCGATGAAACGAACGGAGAGCGCGCCGCTGCCGAGCCGGATCGCCGCGTGCGCGAGCCGTTCGCTGGGCACGAGGCGCGCCTCGAAGCTGACCAGATACGCGTGCGTTTGCGGCTGAGCGACCTGGGCGTGCGCGCTCGTCGCGAGCGCGACGGTCGCGAGCAGAGCGAGAGCGAGCCGGCGCAACGCGCGCATCAGGCCGCCGCTCGCGGGCGCTCGCGGCGCGCGATCGCGCGGCCGAGAGCGACGCGCGCCGCGATCGACATCTCGTTCTTCTCGCCGCGGCGCCACTCGCCGAGCGCGGCGTCCACGGCGTCGAGGCGCGGGCCCAGCCCGGCCCGGTTGGCGAGCTGGATCGCGAGGCCGGGCCGCGCGTTCAGCTCGAGGATCGCGGGGCCGAGTTTCGCGTCGATCACCACGTCGGCGCCCACGTAGCCGAGGCCGGTGTGGCTCGCGGCGGACACCGCCGTGGTGAGCACCTGGTCGAAGCTCGGGATCGTGAAGCCGATCAGCGGGTGCCCGTTGTCCGGATGCACGAGGATCGTGCGGCTGCGCAGCATGGCGTGCGTGGTCTCGCCCGTCTCGAGATCGATGCCGACGCCCAGCGCGCCCTGATGCAGGTTCGCGCGGCCGCCGGACGCGGTGGTGGGCAGGCGCGTCATCGCCATCACCGGGATGCCGCGGTAGACGATCACGCGCAGGTCGGGCACACCGTCGACGGCGAGGTGCGCGATGCGCGGGTCGATCACCAGCTTCTCCTCGACCATCGCGACGTCGGCGTGGCCGGCCAGCGAGTAGAGGCCCGAGATGATGCCCGCCGCGTGGTAGACGAAATCCTCGGCGGACACGACGCGCTGGCCGCGCATCATCTTCCCATCGCGCACGTCGATCACCAGGATGCCGTTTCCCATCGCGCCGCGCGCGGGCTTCAGCACGAAGGCGCTCTCGCCGGCGAGCTGCGGGAGCAGCCGCTTCGCCTCGGCGTGCACCTCGGCCACCGCCAGCAGGCGCGGCACCGGGATGCCCGCCTCCTGGCACATGCGCTTGGTGGCGAGCTTGTCGTCCACGAGCGGGTAGAAGCGGCGCTCGTTCACGCGCAGCGTGTACTTCTGGTTGCGCGCGTTGATGCCCAGCACGCCCTGCCGGTGGAGGCGCCGCGGCAGCATCAAACGGCCTCGGCGCCCGCGTCGCGAGCGAGCGTGCGGAAGCGCAACAGATCGCTCACGCGATAGCCCGTGTAACCGCCGATCCAGACCAAGAAGCCCATCGCGCAGAAGGTCAGCTCCGGGAAGGTGAACATCAGGTACTCGGCGTGCGCGTTCTGGAAGATCGGGTGGATGGTGGCCGCGACCCCGGTCGAGATCAGCGCGCGCACCAGCGCCTCGCGCATGCCTTCCTCAGCGGCGGTGATGAAGATGCGCTCCGTCAGCATGGTGAGGATCACCATCGGGAACAGCACGCCGGCGAAGAGCGCCGCGGTCTGCGCCTCGTCCCCGACGAGCGCGAAGGCCGCGACCAGCAGCACCACGGTGCAGAGCATGATCGAGAGGCGCGGCACCATCAGCAGGCGCAACCCCTCGAGCAGGCGCCGCAGCGCCAGCGCAAACACGATCACGCCGATCACCAGCAAGAGGCTCCGCCAGAGCGAGTACTCGCGCAGCGCGAGGGAGATCAGGATCGGCATGAACGTGCCGTAGGTGTTCACGCCGATCACGTTGCGGAAGAACGCGATCACCAAGGCGCCGAGCGGGATCAGCAGCAGCACGCGCAGCGCGGCTTGGGTGGGCAGCGGGAGCCGGTAGAAGGAGAGGCGCTCGAACACCGGGTTGTCGGGCGTCAGCAGGTTCGCGATCTCGTCCGCGCGCTGGTGCTCGCGCAGCGAGTTGTAGCGGTGGCCGATCGACTTGACGGAGGTGGCCTCGACGTTCGCCGCGGCGCCGCGCCCGAGCACGAGGAAGTTTTCAGGGCGGCGCGCGAAGAAGCCCTCCGGGCCGGTCGACATCGGCACCCAGCTCCCGCCGACCCACGCCTCCGCCCAGGTGCGCTCGTGGGGCTTCGCGTCCGCGCGCAGCTCGAGGCCGTGCACGATGCGCGCGGGCACGCCCGCCGCGCGCAGCAGCGTCACGAGCAGCGCCTCCTTCCCGGCCTCCCGACCCTCGCGGTTCGCGAGCGCGAGCAGCGCGTCCTCGGTGCCCGGTTCGACGGTCGCCACCTCGTAGGCGACCCACTGATAGATGGTGCGGACGCGCCCGGGCACGTCCTTCGCCGACGGCAGCTCCAGCGACGCGAGGTGCGCGGTCACCTCCGGCGCGGCGACGGGCAGGGCGGGCGTGCTCGCGAGATACAGCGCAGCGATGCTCGCCGGCGGCTCGGCGACCCGCCCGGCGGCGGGCAGCGGCACGTCGACCGCGCTCATCTGCACGTGGAACGCGTAGACCACCTCGTGGATCGGCCCGATCGTGCCCGACCACACGCCGGTGCGGTTCCCGCCCTCCTGCTCGCGCAAGTCGAAGTCGAGGCGGTCGGTAGTCGGCTTCTCCTCGATGATCGTCTGACCCGCCTCGCTGGAGGGGAGCAGCGCGCGCACGCTGCCGCGTGCGCCGCTGCCGCGCACGTTGATGCGCACCTCCACCTGCCACGGACCGACGCCCTCCGCGACCGCGAGCGGGATGCCGTAGCCGACGACCTTCACCAGGAACGCCGCGAGCCCGAACACGATCAGCAGCGAGCCGACGATCAGCGCGGAGCGGCTCATTCCGGCGCCACCTCGGGATCCATCTCGCGCTCGTCGTCCTCTCGCACCGCGTCGGGGTCGGCGTCCGCAGGGCGCGCGCTCGCGTCGCCGGGCGGCTGCTCGGCTTCGCCGGGCGCCACGGGCGTGTCGATGCCGAGATGGAAGGCCGCGTAGCCGGGGATCACCACCTGCGGCAGCGCCATGCCGATGATGCGCCCGCGCACCGGCGCCTCGACGCGCTTGCTCTCGTTCGTGACCGGGTCGGTCACCGTACCCAGCAGGTCGCCGGGCGAGACCTGCTCGCCGAGCTTGCGGCGCGTGAAGAAGATCCCGCCGTCGTCCACGCGCACCCAGCGCGTGCGCTGGTAGATGCGCGGTGTCACCACGACCGGCGCGTCGTCGCTCATGCCCAGCGCGGCGAGCACGTTTCGCACGCCGTCGACGCCGCGCGCGATCTCGCGCTCCTGGAAGCGCAGCGGCTCGCCCGCTTCGTAGGTGATCGCGCCGATTCCCGCGCGCCGCGCCGCGCGGCGCAGCGTGCCGTCCTGGCCGGGGTCGTGGATCACGATCGCGCTGGCGAAGCCCCTCGCCAGCGCGAGCGAGCGCGGATCCGTCGAATCGATGCGCACCTGCGGCAGGTTCGTGCGGTGGAACGAACCCGTGTGCAGGTCGATCAGCGACGTGCAGTTGCGGATCACCTCGTTCCACAGCGACCACGCGATGCGGGAAGCGGAGCTACCGGTCGGCGTGCCCGGGAAGAAACGATTCAGGTCGCGCCGGTCGGGCAGGTAGCGCGACGAGCGGCGGAAGCCGTGCAAGTTCGCGACCGGCACCGCGATCACCATGCCCGAGATGCGCCGCGGTGTCAGACCCTCCACCACTTTGCGCACGATCTCGATGCCATTCAGCTCGTCGCCGTGGACGCCGGCGATCAGGCACACCGTCGGGCCGGGCGTCGCGCCGCGCGTGACGAGCACGGGCAGCTCCGAGTCCGAGCCGCTGAACGACTCGCTCGAGCGGAGGAAGAGGCGGCGCTTGTCGCCGGGCGCGATCCGCCTGCCCAGCAGCACCACGTCGTCCCATTGCGTGGAGGTGACGGTGACGGGCTCGGGCTCCGCGGCGGGCGCCGCCTGCTGCGCGCCCGGCGTCGCGGCCAGCGGCGGCGTGGCCCCCTCCGCTCCGGTGCGCGCCGCGCTCAGCACCAGAGACAGCAGGAGCACGGAGCGAGTGGCTAGGGCGCGCGTCACGGGGGCCACAAGCTAGCCACGCGAGAAGCCCGTTCTAGGGGCGAGGCCCGATCCGCTTCGGCCCGCCCGGGCCTAACTTCCGCGCATGCGGCGGGCGGGCGGACATGGGATGGAGGCGGCGCTCGCGGCCGAGCCGCCCGCCGCCTTCCCCGACGAGCTCGCCGTGCGCGTCGACGCCTGGCTCGCGGCAGCCGTGGATCGCGCCGCCCCGCTCGGATTCCGCGAGATCCGTCACGGCGTGCAGGCGCTCTCCGAGCGCTACGTCGAACGGCGCGACCCGGGCGACGCGCTCGGGAGTCACGCGAAGCGCGCGGCGTTCACCACCTACTTCGCCGCGCTGCATCTGGCGACCGCCTGGGGCGCCGTCCGCGCGCTACCGGCGAAGGCGCTCGCGGACGTCGCGCGCGTCGTCGACTTGGGTGCCGGCAGCGGCGCGGTCGGATCCGGCGTCGCGCTCGCGCTCGCCCCCGCGACGCCGGCGATCGTCGCCCTCGATCGCTCCGGATTCGCCCTCGCGGAGGCGCGGCGCTGCTTCGCCGCCTTCGGCCTGCGCGGTGAGACCAAACGCGCGCTCCTGCCGGCCGGCCTGCCGCGACTCGGGGGCGGCGACCTCGCCGTCGCCGGCTGGTTCCTGAACGAGTGCGACGAGAACGATCGGGAGCGCGTGCTGGCCGCGCTCGAGCGCGGCGTCGCGAGCGGAGCGCGCCTGCTCGTGCTCGAGCCGCTCGCGGGCCGCGCCGTGCCCTGGTGGGACGCGCTCGCGAAGCGGCTCGGCGCGCTCGGCGTCGCGAGCGGCTCGATCCGTTGGCGCATGCAGCGGCCGCGCTGGATCGCGGACATGGACAAGGCGGCGCGCCTCGACCATCGGGAGCTCGGTGCGCGCATCGCGTTCGGTCCGGTCCTTGTGTGACCTGCCCGCGCCTGGCCTCTTCTGACTTGCCCGCGCCGATCCACCCAGAGGTTCGCAGCGATGGCGGCGGGGCGCGGGGGAAGCATCGAGGGTCGTCAGGCTCGGAGGCGTTGCGTGATCTGCGCGCGCGGGGCTTTTTTTGACTTGCCCGTGCCGATCCACCCAGAGGTTCGCAGCGATGGCGGCGGGGCGCGGGAGAGGCATTGAGGTTGTGCAATCGAGGAGGCGCTTCGTGATTCGGCGGCACCGATCCACTTCGAGGTTCGCAGCGATGGCGGCGGGTCGCGGAGGTCGGCGGGCGTGAGCGCGCCGCGCGTCTCGGTGCTGCTTCCGGTGCGCGACGCGGAGGGCACGCTGGCGTGCGCGCTCGCGTCGCTGGCGCGCCAGAGCGAGGCGCGCTTCGAGTGCGTGATCGTCGACGACGGCTCGTGCGACAGCTCGCGCGAGATCGCGGGACGCTTCGCCGCGCGCGACGCGCGCTTCCGCGTGATCGCCGCGCCGCGCGACGGCCTCGTGGCGGCGCTCAACCGCGGGCTCGCCGAGTGCCGGGCGCCGCTCGTCGCGCGCTTCGACGCCGACGACGTGATGCGCCGCGAACGCCTCGCGAAGCAGTGCGACGCACTCGACGCGCATCCCGCGCTCGCGGGCGTGGGCTGCCACGTCCACCTGTTTCCCCAGCGCGCGATCAGCGACGGGCTGCGCGCGTACGGCGCGTGGCTCGCGTCGCTCGCGAGCGCCGGCGACGTGCGCCGCGACGCATTCGTCGAGTGCCCGCTCGCGCACCCGACGCTCGTGCTGCGGCGCAGCGTGCTGGCGGAGCTTGGCGGCTACCGCGAGCGCGGCTGGCCCGAGGACTACGACCTCGTGCTGCGCATCCTCGCCGCGGGCGGCGCGCTCGGCGTCGTGCCGCAGAAACTGCTCGCGTGGCGCGACGGACCTGCGCGCCTCTCGCGCACGTCGCCCGCCTACTCCCTCGCCGCCTTCACGGCGTGCAAGGCGGAGTTCCTCGCGGGCGGCTTTCTGGCCGGGCACGCGCGCTACGCGCTCTGGGGCTACGGCGCCACCGGCCGTGCGCTGGCCAAGGCGCTCGCCGCGCACGGGAGGCGCCTCGGTCGCGTGGTCGAGCTGCACCCGCGCCGGCTCGGGCAGCGCATCCACGGCGCACCCGTGGTCGCGCCGGAGGCCCTGCGCGAGCCCGAGGCGCGCGCGCTGCCCCTGCTCGTCTCCGTCGCCGGCGCCGGCCCGCGCGCCGAGATCCGGGCCGCTCTCGCCGCGCTCGGTTACCAAGAGCTACACGACTTCATCTGCGCCGCGTAGCGGATGAACTTTGGAACTTTGGGGACGTTCATACTTGCTTGTGACTTCGGTGCCACTCCCTCCCGCCGGCGCGAGGAGTGTCCCCGAAGTCACAGCCTGGTATGAACGTCCCCCGAATGCCCGAGCTGCCGGACATCGAGCTGTATTGCGGCGCGCTCGAGCGGCGCGTGGTGGGGCAGCGGCTCGAGCGCGTCCGGCTGCAGAGCGTCTCGCTGCTGCGCAGCGTCGAGCCGCCGCTCGCGGACTTCTCGCGCCGGTCGTGCGTGGGCGTGCGGCGCCTCGGCAAGCGCCTGGTGCTCGCCTTCGAGGGCGATCTCTTCCTCGTGATCCACTTGATGATCGCCGGCCGCCTGCGCTGGCGGCCGCTCGGCGCGAAGCTCCAGCGCCGCTACGCACACGCCGGCTTCGACTTCGCGAACGGCACGCTGCTCCTCACCGAAGCGGGCACGCAGAAGCGCGCCACGCTGCACGCCGTGCGCGGCGAGCCGGCGCTGGCTCTGCACGACCCCGGCGGCATCGAGCCGCTCGCCTGCAGCGAGGCCGAGTTCGCCGCGGCGCTCGCGCAGGAGCGCCACACGCTGAAGCGCACGCTCACCGATCCGCACGTCTTCTCGGGCATCGGCAACGCCTACTCAGACGAGATCCTCCACGCCGCGCGGCTCTCCCCGGTGCAGATGACGACGAACCTCTCGCCAGACGAGATCGCGCGTCTCTTCGCTGCGACGCGCGAGACGCTGCGCGTCTGGACCGACCGCCTACGCGCACAGGTGGGCGACGCATTCCCCGAGGAGGTCACCGCCTTCCACCCCGAAATGGCCGTGCACGGCAAGTACCGCGAGCCCTGCCCCGTCTGCGGCGCGCCGGTGCAGCGCATCCTTCGCGCCGAGAACGAGACGAACTACTGCGCGCACTGTCAAACCGGCGGCCGCGTGCTCGCGGACCGCGCGCTCTCCCAGCTGCTGCGGAAGGACTGGCCGCGCACGCTCGAGGAGCTGGAAGCGCGGCGACCGAGCATGCGTGCCGCGCGCGAGGCGAGCGCGCGCGCCGCCGCAAGCGCGGCGACCCCGCCGCCGCCGTCCGGCGCGCGCTCCGCCCGCCCGCCCACCGCTTCCGTGCCGCCAGCTCGCAAGTCGCTCGCCTGGGACGCGGCGCGAGGCATCCCCGGGCGCGAGCCGGCCTCGCCCTCCGCCGTTCAGGACTCGGCGAGCAGCGTGCGCAAATCCGCGAGAACGAGGCGCACGTCGAGGAAGCCGGTCGAGTAGATCTGGCGCACGGCCCCGTGCGCGTCGACCACGAACACCTTCAGCACGTGGCGCAGCGAGTCCGGCGCGTTCGCCTCGCCGGGAATCCACACCGCGTCCTGCCCGAAGTCGGCGAGCACCGGCCGCAGCGCCGCCTCGTTCGCCGCGGTGAGAAAGCGCCAGCGCCCCCGCGGCGCGAGGCGCTCGCGCAGCGCGCGCATCTGATTCGGCGTGTCGCGCTGCGGATCGAAGCTCACCGTCACGAGCTCGACGCGCTTCGAGAGTTCCGGCTGCTTCGCCAGCTCGCCGTCGAGCCGGTGCAGCATCGCCGTCGCCAACGGGCAGGCCTCGCCGCAGTTCAGGTAGACGAACGAGATCAGCGCGAGCTCGCCGCCCTTCAGGGCGAGCAGCGACTCGGGCTTCCCGCTCGTCCCGAGCAGCCGGTGCTGCCCGACGCGGTCGATCGCCGGCAGCTGATAGGTGCCGGGCACAGGCGCCTCGAAGCGCTCGGCCTCTGTCGAGGCGGCGGGCGCTTCGTGATGCCGCGCGTGCGGGTCGGCGGCGAGCCCGAGCGCCGGCGCCAGCGCGACGGCGATGGCGACGCCCGCCACGCGGGATGCCCCGCCCTGCAGCACGCCCTCGCCCCTACTTCGCCGCTGCGTCGCCGGCGCCGCTCGCTTCCTGGGCGACGCCCCAGAACCCGAGCTGGCCGAAGTGCATGTGGTGCGGGCGGCCGAGCTTCGCCTCGGTGAAGTCGATCGCGAAGGTGGGCGTGAGCTTCGCGCCGTCCCAGGTGAAGGCTTTCAGGAACTGCTCGTCGGGGTGGCCGGTGCCGTCCCAGTTCCCCAGCAGCGAACTGGTGAAGTAGAGGCGCTTCCCGTCCCAACTCTGCGAAACCATGTTCACTTGCGAGCCGATCTTGTGCTCGTAGACCTGCTTCGCCTCGCGCGGGTTGCTGACGTCGAAGACGCGCACCATGCCGTCGAAGAAGGTGTCGACGAACAGGTGCTTGTCGTCGCGCGAGAGGCTGATGTCGACGGGGAGCGGGACCTTTGCCGGGTCGCCGATCGTGCCGATCTCCACCGCCTCGAAAGTGCCGTCGCTCTTGCGGAACACGCCCCACAGCTTCGAGGTGAGCGCGGCGCTCGTGAACGCATACTCGGCGTCCGGCGCGAGTGCCCAGCGGATCTCGAGCGGAGCGCCGGGCACTTCGAGCGTCTGCAGCGCCTTCCGCGCGTGGAAGTCCCAGACCACCATGGTGTTGCCGAAGTTCTTCATCGCCTCGGCGTCGCCCAACAAGTCAGACAGCTTGCGCATGTAGTTCTGGTGGCCGGTGAAGGACGACGAGAGCATGCGGTTCAGGTGAGCGTTGATGCGCAGGTCGTATCCGTAGGGCGCGCCCTCGGGCATCGAGACCGTCCGAACCAGCGTGCCGTCGTTGTTGTACTCCGCGTAGCCGGTGCGGCCGCCCTTGTCCCTGGCGTTCGAGAGCCCGGTGATCAGCATGCGGCCCGGAATCGGATAGAAGGTATGGGGACCGACCCAGCCGGTCTTCTCCGGGAAGTCCTCGATGGTGCGGACGAGCTTCGGCTTCGCTGGATCGCTGCCCACGTCGAACACGAAGATCGCGCTGGTGTCGAGGCCGCCGGCCCAGAGAAAGCGGCGGTCGTCGGTGAAGCCGGCGTGATGCGCTTCGTGGCGGCCGCCCACCGAGACGCTGTTCACCACCTTGCCGTAGTCGCTGCGCGCCGGGTTGGCGCCCACGGTGACGAGCTTGTCGGAGCCGTCGCCGAGGCCGTCGACACCGAGCGTCCACACGTACACGAAGTCTTCCTGCCCGACGATCTTCGGGAGGTACGGGGACTGGCAGGTCTCGTCGGCCAGCGCGGCGAGTGAGATGGCCATGGCGCATGCGGTGGTGAGCGCGAGGCGAAGGATGCGAAGCATGGCGATGCCTCCAGTGGAAAGCGGGCACGCTAACACGCGTCAGGATTCTCGTGCGGCGGCCGCATCTTGCGGTGGGCCGTGGCTGCTGCGCCGAATGGCTCGCTCGGCCCTTTGCTCGATCGGCGTTAGCGGCGGTGGGCCGCGATGCGCTGAGCT